>CAZYHP010000055.1:0-20236 GCA_964647135.1 uncultured Rhodanobacteraceae bacterium | reverse complement strand
AGGTGCTCGGCGGCTCCAAGCGCCGCTACGCCGCGATCGGCGACATCATCAAGGTTTCGGTCAAGGACGCGATCCCGCGCGGCAAGGTCAAGAAGGGCGAGGTCTACGACGCCGTCGTGGTGCGCACCCGCAAGGGCGTGCGTCGTGCCGACGGTTCGCTGATCCGCTTCGACGGCAACGCCGCGGTGCTGCTCAACAACAAGCACGAGCCGATCGGCACGCGCATCTTCGGACCGGTGACGCGCGAACTGCGCTCCGAGCGGTTCATGAAGATCGTGTCGCTGGCGCCGGAAGTACTGTAAGGAAATCGCTGCCATGAAACGTCTGCGCAAGGGCGACCGCGTCATAGTGATCGCCGGCAAGAACAAGGGCCAGAAGGGTGAGGTGCTGCGCGTCGAAAGCGCTAGCGAGCACGTCGTCGTGGCCAACGTGAACCTGGTCAAGCGCCACACCAAGCCGAATCCCCAGGCGAACCAGCCGGGCGGGATCATCGAGCGTGAGGCGCCGATCCATAGCTCCAACGTGATGTTGCTCAACCCGGCGACGGGCAAGGGCGAGCGCGTCGGTTTCAAGGTGCTGGAGGATGGACGCAAGGTTCGCGTGTTCCGCTCCAGCGGTGAAGTGGTCGACGCCTGAGGAAACACGTCATGACTGTGCGTCTGGAAAAGTTCTACAAAGAAGAAGTGGTGCCGAAGCTCATGGAGAAGTTCGGCTACACCAACATCATGCAGGTTCCGCGCCTGACCAAGGTGACGCTCAACATGGGCGTCGGCGAGGCGGTCGGCAACAAGAAGGTGTTGGAGAACGCCGTTTCGGACATGGCGAAGATCACCGGCCAGAAGCCGGTGACGACGCTGGCGCGCAAGTCGGTCGCGAGCTTCAAGATTCGCGACGGCTGGCCTATTGGCTGCAAGGTCACGTTGCGCCGCGCGCACATGTTCGAGTTCCTCGACCGCCTGATCAACGTCTCGCTGCCGCGCGTGCGCGACTTCCGTGGCGTTTCCGGTCGCTCGTTCGACGGTCGTGGCAATTTCAACTTCGGCCTCAAGGAACAGATCGTTTTCCCGGAAATCGATTTCGACCAGGTCGACGCGCTGCGCGGCATGGACATCGCCATCGGCACGACGGCGAAGACCGATGGCGAGGCGAAGGCACTGCTGGAAGCTTTCAGCTTCCCGTTCCGCAACTGACGATCATCCCGATCAGCGCCCGGCCGGCAACCGCCGGGCATTACGTAAAGCAATAGGATCCAGGAAACATGGCCAAGACCTCCATGGTGAACCGCGAACTCAAGCGCGCGAAGCTGGTCAAGCGTTATGCCAGCAAGCGTGCCGAGCTCAAGGCCATCCTCAACGACCAGAACGCCTCGTACGAGTCGAAGCTGGAGGCGAGCGCGAAGCTGCAGAAGCTGCCGCGCGATTCCTCGCCGGTGCGCGTCCGTACCCGTTGCGAGATGTCCGGGCGCCCGCGCGCGGTCTATCGCAAGTTCGGGCTTGGCCGCAACAAGCTGCGCGAAGCCACCATGCGTGGTGACGTGCCGGGCCTGCGCAAGGCCAGCTGGTAACAGCAGACAGAGGCGGCGCGGAGTTTCCGCGTCGCCATTTCATCGATATCGGTGCTTACTAGGAAACCACAATGAGCATGACTGATCCCATCGCCGACATGTTCTCGCGCATCAAGAATGCGCACGGCGCTCGCAAGCAGAGCGTCCGGATGCCGGCATCCAAGCTGAAACTCGAAATCGCCCGTGTCCTCAAGGAAGAGGGTTACATCAGCGACGTCGCCACCCGCGACATCGGCCCGGGCAAGAAGGAGGTCGAGATCCTCCTCAAGTATTTCGAGGGTCGTCCCGTCATCGAACAGCTTCGTCGCGTCAGCCGTCCCGGCCTGCGCCAGTACCGTGGCAAGAGCGATCTGCCGAAGGTCCTGGGTGGTCTGGGCATCAGCATCGTGACCACGTCCAAGGGCGTGATGACCGATGCGAATGCGCGCAAGCAAGGCCTGGGCGGCGAAGTTCTCGCTGTCGTGGCCTAAGGGAGACGAAAGACATGTCACGAGTCGCCAAGAAGCCGATCGCTCTGCCCAAGGGTGTTGAGCTGTCGGTCAACGAACAGCAGATCCAGGTCAAGGGCCCGAAGGGCACCCTGAACGGTCCGCGCCCGGCTGGCGTGGACGTCAGCATCGAGAACGGCACCGTCCAGCTGGCCGCCAGGTCCGACCAGGACTGGGCCATGGCCGGTACGCTGCGTGCGCTGCTGAACAACATGGTCACCGGTGTCAGCGAGGGCTTCGAGCGGAAGCTCGAGCTGGTCGGCGTCGGTTACCGCGCCAGCATGCAGGGTCGCGACCTGAACCTGTCGCTGGGTTTCTCGCATCCGGTGGTCTTCCAGTCTCCGGAAGGCATCACGATCGAAACGCCGACCCAGACTGAAATCCTGGTCAAGGGCAGCGACAAGCAGGCCGTCGGCCAGGTGGCGGCGAAGATTCGCGGCTACCGCCCGCCGGAGCCCTACAAGGGCAAGGGCGTGCGCTATTCCGGCGAGAAGATCGTCATGAAGGAAGCGAAGAAGGCCTGATCGAGATGACTACCGTGGACAAGAACCAGTCACGCCTGCGCCGCGCCAAGCGCACGCGCATCCATATCCGTCAGCTGGGTGTCGCCCGCCTGAGCGTCCATCGCACCGGACAGCACATCTACGCCCAGGTCTTTTCCGCCGATGGCGAGAAGGTCATTGCTGCCGCTTCGACCGTCCAGAAGACGGTTCGCGAAGGCCTGAAGGGCACCAAGAACAAGGAAGCCGCCGCCGCCGTAGGCCGCGCCGTGGCCCAGGCCGCGCTCGCCAACGGAGTGGATTCGGTCGCTTTCGATCGCTCCGGTTTCCGTTTTCATGGCCGCATCAAGGCCCTTGCCGACGCCGCGCGTGAAGCCGGCCTGAAGTTCTGAGGATTCATTCATGGCAAACGAACGCGACAACCGCGACCGCGATCGCGACAACGACGGCATGATCGAAAAGCTGGTCGCCGTCAACCGCGTCAGCAAGACCGTCAAGGGCGGCCGTATCTTCGGTTTCGCCGCCCTGACCGTGGTCGGCGACGGTTCCGGCAAGGTGGGCTTCGGCTATGGCAAGGCACGTGAAGTGCCGGTCGCCATCCAGAAGTCGATGGAGCGTGCCCGCAAGAGCATGGTCGACGTGCACCTGAACGAAGGTACGATCTGGTACCCGATCAAGGCACAGCACGGCGCCGCCAAGGTCTATATGCAGCCAGCGTCCGAGGGTACCGGTGTCATCGCCGGTGGCGCCATGCGCGCTGTCTTCGAGGTCCTGGGCGTGCGCAACATCCTGTCCAAGGCGCAGGGCTCCCGCAATCCGATCAACCTGGTTCGCGCCACCATCAATGGCCTGACCAGCATTGCCTCGCCGTCCCGCATTGCGGCAAAGCGTGGCAAGTCCGTCGAGGAGATCACCGGTGGCAACTGACAACACCAAGACCGTCCGCGTCCGCCTGGTCAAGGGCCTGCGCGGCTGCCAGCAGCGTCATCGCCTCAGCGTCAAGGCGCTGGGCCTGCGCAAGATCAACGACGTGCGTGAGCTCAAGGATTCCCCGAGCGTACGCGGTCTGATCAACCAGGTTAATTACCTGGTTCGAGTCGAGGAGTAAGCAAGTCATGCATCTGAATGACATCAAGCCTGCCGACGGCGCCCGCAAGGAGCGCACCCGCGTCGGCCGTGGTATCGGTTCGGGCCTGGGCAAGACCGCCGGTCGCGGTCACAAGGGCCAGTTCGCCCGCTCCGGCAAGGGCAAGGTCAAGGCCGGCTTCGAAGGCGGCCAGATGCCGCTGCAGCGTCGCCTGCCGAAGGTCGGTTTCCGCTCGAAGAGCAAGCACGAGTGCGCACAGGTGTTCCTGTACCAGCTCGAGCAGCTGACCGAGTCGACCGTCGACTTCGCCGCGCTGCAGGCCGCCGGCCTCGTCGATCGCCTCGCCAAGCGCGCCAAGATCGTCAAGAACGGTGAGCTGTCGCGCGCCGTGACCATCAAGGGTGTTGCCGTTACCGCCGGTGCCCGGGAGCAGATCCTGGCTGCCGGCGGCAGCGTCGAGTAAGGCTGAACGGAGCAATCGTGGCTTCCAACATGTCCAATGCGGGTGCGCTGGCCGGGCTCGGCAAACTGACCGAGCTGCGTCAGCGTCTGTTGTTCGTGATCGGTGCCCTGATCGTTTACCGGCTGGGTACTTTCATCCCGGTGCCCGGCGTCAATCCGGGTGCAATGGCCCAGTTCATGGACCAGCAGAGCGGCACCATCGTCGACATGTTCAACATGTTCTCCGGTGGCGCGCTGGAACGGTTCTCGATCTTCGCGATCGGCATCATTCCGTACATCTCCGCCTCGATCATCGTGCAGCTGCTGTCGTCTGTCCTGCCGAGCCTGCAGGCGATCAAGAAGGAAGGTGAGTCGGGACGCCGCAAGCTGACCCAGTACACCCGCTACGGAACGGTGGCGCTTGCCGTGTTCCAGGCGGCGGGTGTTGCCATTGCCCTGCAGAACCAGTCGCTGGGCGGCGGGTTGTCGGTGGTCATCAATCCGGGTCCGGCATTCGTATTCAGCGCCGTGGTCGGCTTGACCGCCGGCACGATGTTCCTGATGTGGCTGGGCGAGCAGATCACGGAACGCGGAATCGGCAACGGTATTTCGCTGATCATCTTCGCCGGTATCGTGGCCGGACTGCCGTCCGCCATTGCGGCGACGCTGGAACTCGCCCGCAACGGCGATCTCAGCCCGCTGGTCGTGATCTTGGTGCTGGTGCTGGTCGTTGCCGTGACCCTCTTCGTGGTGTTCATGGAGCGCGCCCAGCGGCGCATTCCGGTGAACTATGCCCGCAAGCAGGGTGGCCGAAACGCCTACATGAACCAGACATCCCATCTGCCGTTGAAGCTCAACATGGCGGGCGTGATTCCGGCGATCTTCGCATCCAGCATCATCCTCTTCCCGGCGACCGCGGCTTCGTGGTTCGGCAGCGGCACGGGCACCGGTACGCGGGTGCTGCAGAACATCTCGCAGGCGCTGTCGCCCGGCGAGCCGTTGTACCTGCTGCTGTACGCAGCACTCATCGCGGGCTTCTCGTTCTTCTACACGGCCATTGTCTTCAATTCCCAGGAGACGGCGGACAACCTCAAGAAGTCGGGCGCGCTGATTCCCGGCATCCGGCCGGGCAAGGCGACTGCGGACTACATCGACAGTGTGCTGACCCGACTGACAGCCGTCGGTGCCGGTTACATGGTGGCGGTGTGTCTGCTCCCCGAGTTCCTGCGGGCCGGCTGGAATGTCCCGTTCTACTTCGGCGGAACGTCGCTGCTGATCGTCGTGGTCGTGGTCATGGACTTCACCGCCCAGATCCAGGCGCACCTGATGTCGCATCAGTACGAAAGCCTGATGAAGAAGGCAAACCTGAAGGGTTCCGGTCGTTCAGGTTTGGCTCGTCGCTGAGTACTTGAGTTTCGACTCGGTTCTTAACTATAATTTTCGGTTCACTGCGCTTTAAGTTTTTCGGAGACGCATCATGGCGCGTATCGCAGGTGTCAATCTTCCGGTCCAGAAGCATGTCTGGATCGGCCTGACCAGTATCTTTGGCATCGGCCGCTCGCGCGCGCGCAAGATTTGCGACGTCGCAGGCGTGGTGCCCAGCACAAAAATCCGTGACCTTACCGAGGCCGAGGTCGAGAAGATCCGTGCCGAGGTCGGCCGGTTCGCGGTCGAAGGCGATCTGCGTCGTGAGAATGCCGTGAGCATCAAGCGACTGATCGACCTGGGTACCTATCGTGGCCTCCGGCACCGCAAGGGCCTGCCGCTGCGCGGCCAGCGTACCCGTACGAATGCACGCACCCGCAAGGGCCCGCGTCGCGCCATCAAGAAGTAAAGGCGACTTTTTATGAGCAAGCCGGCAGCTGCCAAGGCCAAGAAGAAGATCAAGCGCGTGGTCACGGACGGCATCGTCCATGTCCAGGCCTCGTTCAACAACACCATCGTCACCATTACCGATCGCCAGGGCAACGCGTTGTCCTGGGCGACCGCCGGCGGCGCCGGTTTCCGCGGTTCGCGCAAGTCGACCCCGTTCGCCGCCCAGGTCGCCTCCGAGAAGGCCGGCCGTGTGGCGCTCGACTACGGCGTGAAGAACGTCGAAGTGCGTATCAAGGGACCGGGTCCAGGCCGCGAATCGTCCGTGCGCGCACTGAATGCGCTCGGCATCAAGGTCACCAGCATCACCGACATCACCCCGATCCCGCACAACGGCTGCCGTCCGCCGAAGAAGCGTCGCGTCTAAGGAAGTATTGTCATGGCACGTTACATTGGTCCCACCTGCAAGCTGGCCCGACGCGAGGGCGCCGACCTCAGCCTGAAGAGCCCGGCGCGCGGCATCGACTCCAAATGCAAGTTCGAGCAGAAGCCCGGCCAGCATGGCGCGGTTGCCAAGCGCGGCAAGCTGTCCGACTACGCGTTGCAGTTGCGCGAGAAGCAGAAGGTCAAGCGCATCTACGGCCTGCTCGAGCGCCAGTTCCGCAACTACTACGCCAAGGCGACCGCCCGCAAGGGCAATGCCGGCGAGAACCTGCTGCAGTTGCTGGAAACCCGTCTGGACAACGTTGTCTACCGCATGGGTTTCGCAGTGACACGTGCGCAGGCCCGCCAGCTGGTGTCGCACAAGGGCATCATCGTGAACGGCAAGAGCGTCAACCTGCCGTCCTATGCCGTCAAGCCGGGTGACGAAATCGCGGTGCATGAGCGGGCGAAGGCCCAGTTGCGCATCCAGGAGGCCGTTACGCTGGCCGACCAGATGGATCTGGTTCCCAACTGGATCGATGTCGATGGCAAGAAGCTGTCCGGCGTGTTCAAGGCCCTGCCTGAGCGTGCGGAACTTCCGGCCGACATCAACGAAAGCCTCATCATCGAGTTGTATTCCAAGTAATTCGGAGAAAGCCTGAATGGCAAGCGCCTCCATCAGCGTGCTGCGCCCACGCGGCGTCACCGTGGAAAAGATCAGTGCTCACCGCGCCAAAGTCGTGGTCGAGCCGCTGGAGCGTGGTTTCGGCCATACGCTCGGCAACGCGCTTCGCCGCGTTCTGCTGTCGTCGATTCCGGGTGCCGCCATCGTGGAAGCCGAGATCGACGGCGTACTGCACGAGTACACCACGGTCGAGGGTCTTCAGGAGGACGTTCTCGATGTCCTGCTCAACCTCAAGGATGTTGCGATCCGGCTGAATGGCCGCGACGAGACCACGGTGCAACTCAGCCGCAAGGGCCGGGGTGTCATCACGGCCGGCGACATCCAGGGCGATGCCAGTGTCGAGATCGTCAATCCCGACCACGTCATTGCCAACCTGACCAAGGACATCGAGTTCAGCATGCGCCTGCGGATCAGTCGCGGCATGGGCTACCAGCCTGCCACGGTGCGCCTGGTCGGCGACGAGCCGCGAGCGATCGGCAAGCTGCAGCTCGACGCGTCGTTCTGCCCGGTCCGTCGCGTCGCCTACGAGGTCGACGCGGCGCGTGTGGAGCAGCGGACCGATCTGGACCGCCTGATCCTTGATGTCGAGACGAATGGCACCATCGAGGCCGAAGACGCCGTTCGCCAGGCTGCCGGCATCCTCGCCGAGCAGATCTCGGTGTTCGGTGACTTCGCCCGCGTGGAGCCCGAGAAGTCGCGTGCCGAAACCGCCGGTTTCGACCCGCTGCTGCTGCGCCCGATCGATGATCTGGAGCTGACGGTGCGTTCGGCCAACTGCCTGAAGGCCGAAAGCATCTACTACATTGGCGACCTCATCCAGCGTTCGGAAGTCGAACTGCTCAAGACCCCGAACCTGGGCAAGAAGTCGCTGACCGAGATCAAGGATGTTCTCGCTGCCCATGGACTTTCCCTGGGCATGAAGCTGGAAAACTGGCCACCGTCCGGACTGGGTTCCGGCATGATGGCCGGCTGAGAAACCGATCCCTGACCCGGTCCGCCCTGCGGGCCGGGTTTGCAGTGGGTCCATAACAAACCTCGCATTCGCTCCGGTCAGGGAACGGCCGGTTTTCAGGGACAGGACGTCCAGAACCAGGAATCACCGTCATGCGTCACCGCAAATCCGGGCGCAAGCTCAATCGCACCAGCAGCCATCGCGAAGCGATGTTCCGCAACATGGCTGCCAGCCTGATCAAGCACGAGCTGATCAAGACCACCCTGCCGAAAGCCAAGGAACTGCGCCGCGTCGCCGAGCCGCTGATCACCCTGGCGAAGACGGATGGCGTTGCCAACCGCCGTCTGGCCTTTGCGCGTCTGCGCGACGATGTCGCCGTCGGCAAGCTGTTCGTCGAACTGGGTCCGCGCTACCGCGAGCGTCCGGGCGGTTATCTCCGCGTCCTGAAGTGTGGCTTCCGCGCCGGTGACAATGCACCGATGGCGTATGTCGAACTCGTTGACCGCCCACAGGTCGACAGCGCCGTCGAGGTGGATGCCGCCTGATCGCGGCACCACACCCGCGTGATCGGCAGAAAGGCCTGGGCGGCAGCGTCCGGGCCTTTTCGTTTTACAGGTGCCGATCTTCGAGTCTCCCGGGAACCCGGCTGTTTCGTGCCGGTCCGTGTCTGCGTCTGACCTAGAGGTGATGCCAATGCCGCTGACTTTCCGCACCGCCTGCCTGCTCGGCTTCCTCGCCTGTGCGGGCCTGATGGGTTATGCGCTCTACGCCCAGCATGTGCTCGGCCTTGAACCGTGTCCGCTGTGCATCCTGCAGCGCATGGCGGTGATCGCGACCGGCATCGTGTTTCTGGCTGCCGCGCTGCACGCACCCGCCGGTTTCGGTCGCTGGATCTACGGCGGCCTGGCTACCGTAGCGGCAGCCATCGGCGCCGGCGTAGCAGGACGTCATGTCTGGCTGCAGTCCTTGCCGCCGGACCAGGTGCCGGCTTGTGGCCCGGGCTACGAGTACATGATGGAGGCATTCCCGCTCACCAAGGCGCTGTCGATGATCTTCACCGGCTCGGGCGAATGCGCCGAGGTCGACTGGCAACTGTTGGGCCTGAGCATGCCGTGGTGGACGCTTTTCGCCTTTGTTGGACTGGCGCTGTGGGCGCTTCTTTCAGCGGGTGCAGCGCGTCGCCCTCGTGCTTGACCAGGTCGTTGAAGCGCGCGATGCTGCGAAGCAACAACCGGAGTTCTCCGCATGACCGCGCCTGCCTCGCCCCCAGTCACTGCCGTCCGCCCCGCCGTCGACTGGCGCCCGGACAGCTGGCGTGGGCGCAAAGCGGCACAGCAACCGACCTATCCGGACGAGGCCGAGCTCGGACGGGCGCTGGCCACGCTGGCGCAGCTGCCGCCGCTGGTCACCTCCTGGGAGATCCTGGCGCTCAAGCAACAGCTCGCCGACGCTGCGGCAGGGCGCCGTTTCCTGCTGCAGGGCGGGGATTGCGCGGAGAGTTTCAGCGACTGTCGTTCCGATCGGGTCGCCGACCGTCTGAAGATCCTGTTGCAGATGAGTCTGGTCCTCGTCCACGGGCTCGAGATTCCCGTTGTCCGTGTCGGGCGCTTTGCCGGCCAGTACGCCAAGCCACGTTCAACGGACACCGAGACTCGGGATGGGGTGACGCTGCCCAGTTATCGCGGCGATATCGTCAACGGCATCGCTTTTGACGCGGCATCGCGCGCGCCAGATCCGCAACGGTTGATCCAGGCCCATTCGCGTTCGGCATTGACGCTGAACTTCGTGCGGGCGCTCATCGATGGCGGCTTTGCCGACCTGCATCATCCGGAATACTGGGATCTGGCCTGGGTACAGCATTCGCCGCTGGCCGAGGAGTACCACCGCCTGGTGGAAAACATCGGCCAGTCCGTGCGCTTCATGGAAACGCTGGTCGGGAAGCAGATTGGCGCGCTCAACCGCGCCGAATTCCACATCTCTCACGAGGCTCTGCTGCTGGACTACGAGCAGGCCCTTACGCGCGAGGTTCCGAGGCAGTGGGGGTGGTTCAACCTCGCCACGCACTTCCCCTGGATAGGCATGCGCACCGCCGATCTGGATGGCGCCCATGTCGAATACTTCCGCGGCATCCGCAATCCGGTCGCGGTCAAGGTCGGGCCTTCGGTCACCCCGGATCAGCTCATGCGGTTGGTCGAGCGCCTGGATCCGGACAATGAGCCGGGGCGCCTCACCCTGATCCATCGCATGGGCGCTTCGGCGATTTCCGGGAAGCTGCCGGCGCTGTTGCGTGCCGTGCGTGGCAGTGGTCGCACGGTTCTATGGAGCTGCGACCCCATGCACGGCAATACCGAAAACGTCGCCGGCGGCATCAAGACCCGGCGCTTCGACAACATCCGCGCCGAGCTGGAGCGCGCCTTCGATCTGCACGCCGAGGCGGGAACGCGCCTCGGCGGGGTGCATCTGGAAATGACCGGCGACAACGTCACCGAGTGCATGGGGGGTGCCCGCGACCTCAGCGAGGCGGACCTGCAGCGCGCCTACAGATCCACCGTCGATCCGCGCCTGAACTACGAGCAGTCGCTGGAGTTGGCGATGTTGATCGTTCGCAAGCGCCGGCAACTCGGCGGATGAGCCTGCGAGCCTGCGCGACCCTGGCAGCGAATGAGTGTGTGGGGATCGCGCAGCGCCGCTAGCCTTCGACGCCATCCGCAAAGATCAGGTCCGGTTGTGCACCCGCCTCGATCGCACCGACGTCGCAGCTCTCGCCATCGGCCGGCCGCATATGGCGACGCTGGTCAAGGCCGGCCAACCGGCAGGTGGCGGAATGGGCGCGATCCAGCAGGAAACTGCCAGGGTCGGGTTCGAACGAATGCGTGAATCCGCCGTGGTCGGCCAACGAACCCATCCGCAGGCCCACCTCGTTGATATGGAAATTGTTTGCAGCCGGGACGCAGGAGCCGCCCGGCGACTCCACGTTGCCGATCGCACCGGTGATCCCGCCGCCGCCACCGAACGCACAACTGCCGCGCAGCACGTTGTTGCCCAGCGTGACCTGGGCCGCCGACCCGCGCACGGTCAGGACCGATCCCGGCTCCCCGATCGCGAGGTTGGGCCCGCGATGGAAGGTGTTGTGGAAGAGGGTCACCGCAGCAGGCGTTGCGGAACCGTTGTAGACGGCAATCGTGTGGCCATAGCCATTGCCACCCTGGAAACCATTGTCGTGGAAGGTGGAGCTGGTGATTCCCAGGCGACCACCAGCCAGGACCAGGATGGCACCGCCTTCGGGGCCGCTGCCGCGATTCCCGTGAACGAGGCTGCGCCGCAGGAACCAGCTGGGCCCTTCGTCAACCAGCAGGGCGGCAGGTGCCTGCAGGGCCGGCAGTGATTCGTGGCTGAACACTTCGATCTCGTCGAGGTGGACGATGCCCGGACGGTTGCCGGTCAGGGGGCCGAAGTTGTGAAGGAAACGGGTTCGCAGGACGCGGGCAGGCGGCGCCACGGTGGTGCCATCGGCCAGCAGATAGAGCGGCCTGAGCGCACGACGGACGATGCTGTCTTCCACGTGGATGGCCGCCGTGCCCTGCGCGCCGATGCCATTCAGGATGCCATCGGACGCCGGGCCGATGACTGAACGCACCACCGTCAATGACACGCCGGCGCCGAGGGAGGCGACGCCCCCTGCGATCTCGGAATCGAAAACATGGCACTTGCCCGAGGCCTGTCGGCAGGCGATGGGATCGTCGATGCCGAACCGGCTGTTTCGGATCACCAGGTCGAACGCGAGGCCTGTCGCGCCGCTGGTTGCGATGTTGCGGCTGCCTTCGGGCACGGTGACATCCTCGAAAACGACTGCGCCGGTGCCATTGGCAAATACGACCCACTCGCCGGCGTTGATCATCTCGATACCGCGCACGGTCAGGTCCGTCAGCGTCGACGTCGACAGCATGGGGTCCGAACCCGGCCCGACGATGCGGGTCTGGTCGCTGCCGACGCCGGAAATCTCGACGGTGCCCAACACCTGGATCTGTCCCTGCGTCACGTGGTGCTGGCCTGGGCCCAGCTGGATGCGATCCGACCCGGGAGTCGCGCCCGCGGCCGCGACCGCCTCACGCAGCGAACAGTCTCCGGCTTGACAGCCGTCTGCAGGCGGATCATCGGCGCGGGTGACCTGGAACTCCGCAGCCAGGCTCGGCAAGGCGACGACCGCCAGAAGCAGGGCGACGGCGATTGAACGGCAAGCGTGCAGTGGAACGTGCATGGATGTGCGCCGATTGATGGATTGCCCGCTTCCACGTATCGCGCCGGCAAGAGGGGCCACCGGCATCCGCGCAGTTCCGTCGCCCGCGCCCGGTCGGGTGGCAGATCATCGAGCGCGACCGCATCCGGATGGCGGGCGCGATCCCACGAAGGTCTGCAACGTCATGGATCGCCACGACGTCACGACGACCTGGCGAATCCGGTCAATGGGGGCGTCCGTCCGGACCTGCCTGACCAGGCGGCCTTGTGCCAGCCGGCATCGTCCCGCCCCGACGCGATCAGGTCGCCTCTCCGCGCTCCGCCGAAGGCAACGAAGCTGCGCTGCTCACCCGTGAAGGGCGACGTCCACCCATTTGCTGATCGCAACCGGCTCATGGGCCGCAAGCCGGTCAAGCAGGCGTTCCATGTCATCGTCGAGCATGACCAGGTCGCGATGCGGTGCGCGCACGAAGCCTTCGGAGACGGCATGGTCGATCCACTGCACCAGGGACGTGTAGTACCCCCCGACATTCAGCAGGCCACACGGCTTGCCATGCAGGCCCAGCTGCGCCCAGGTGAGGATCTCGAACAACTCGTCCAGCGTCCCGAATCCACCGGGAAGGGCGATGAAGGCATCGGAAAGTTCGGCCATCCGCGCCTTTCGTTCGTGCATGGAGTCGACGACTTCCAGGCGGCTCAGGCCCAGGTGGGCCACCTCCGCATCGACGAGGCGTTGCGGAATGATGCCGATCACTTCACCACCCGCCGCCAGTACGGCGTCGGCGATCACGCCCATCACCCCGACGTGGCCGCCACCATAGACCAGGCCGTGGCCGCGCTCTGCCAGGCGCGTGCCGAGCGCGCGCGCCGACTCGGCGTATTCCGGGTTGATCCCCGGACTTGAACCACAGTAAACGCAGACGCGATGCATCATGGCGGACCCGGGCTTGTTCGAACCGAAGGTGGGGCATGTTAGCGGAGGCCGGGCCAATTCATACGCGCAGGGACTGCGCGAGCACGGATTTCCGAGTTCATCGGGCCTCCATCCGCGGGGCCTCGCTGCTAGACTGCCGGCAGGGGAGATCCGGGAGACAGGCATGAATTGGGACCGTCGCGAGTTCCTGCAATTCGCAGGAGTGGGTGCAGCGCTGTGCGTGGGTGGCGGTTGGCCCGGGGATGCGGAGGGCGCCGAGGATTTCGTTGCCGGGGGTGGCATTGGCTATCGCCGCTTCAAGGCCTGCGAAGGCGGAGAGTTCCTTGTTGCGATTCAAACGCCTGACCCCGTGACGTTGCGCCTGCAGCGCGTTGAGGCGGCACCGACGCTGGCCGGTTACCCGGGTCCGGAAATGACGCAGGAAGGTTGTTTCACGCTGGTCTTCGAGTCCGGCGAACCCATCGACCTGGTCGAGGCTGTCCACGCCATTCGCGCGCCGGATGGTGGCACCTTTGCCGCATTGATTTCGCCGCTCAGCACTGATGGGCGTCGCTACCAGGTGGTATTCAACCGGATCTAGGTCCCGTCCCGCGCGGGGGAACGGTCCATTCGCGGGAGTGGCGGCAGGGACCAGTCGATGCCGGACTGCCCGTGCTCGACCAGCCAAGCGTTTGCGCGGGAGAAATGACGGCATCCGAAGAAGCCGCGGTAGGCAGACAGCGGCGAGGGATGCGGTGCCTTCAGGACGAGATGACGTTGGGTGTCGAGCAGTCGTCCCTTCGCCTGTGCCGGTGCACCCCACAACAGGAAAACGAGATTTTCGCGGCCGCGGTTGAGCCGGTCGATCACGGCATCGGTGAAGACCTCCCAGCCGCGACCCTGGTGGGCGCCTGCCCGTCCACGTTCAACGGTCAGCACGGCGTTGAGCAGCAGCACGCCCTGCTTCGCCCAGTGCATCAGGTGTCCATGTGCGGGCGTCGGGATTCCGAGGTCGTCGTGGATCTCCTTGAAGATGTTCACAAGCGACGGCGGCACCGGCACGCCGGGCTGCACGGAAAAGCACAGCCCGTGCGCCTGGCCTGGGCCGTGATAGGGGTCCTGGCCGAGGATCACGACCTTCACGTCATCGAAGGGGGTCGCGTCGAGCGCCGCGAACATCTGCGCGGGCGGTGGGTAGAGGGTTTTCCCCGCGGCCAGCTGGTCGCGCAGGAACGTACGCAGTTCCCGCATCGACGGCGCGGAGAAGACATCCGCCAGCCGGCTCTTCCAGCTGTCGTGCAGCCGGATGCGCATGTCTGCGGAGCCGTCTTCGTCACTCATGCCGAAGGCTCCACATCCTTTTCGAACAGACAGGCGATCCACGCGCCCAGCGAACCAAGAAGGATGGCTGCGGGAATCAGACCCAGCAGCCATGGCCAGGCGGGCTGGTTGCCCGATCGGTCCAGCGCGAAGGCGCTGGCGAGCTCGGCAAGCGCGGGTCGCAGCAGCAGGAACACCAGCAAGGCCAGCGCCGCCGCGGCGACACTGGCGACGAGCCCGTAAATCGCGCCGAGGTACAGATAGGGCCGGCGGAGGTCGGCCTCGCTGGCGCCGAAGATGCGTTGCAGCGTTCGCTCGGCGGCGCCTTCGATGCGGATCGTCCGCACCGCATTCGCGACCAGCAGCAGTGCGCCGCAGGACACCAGCGCAACAAGGCCGACCAGTACCGCGCGCGATGTTCGCAGCACGGCGTCGGCGCGATCGCGCCACTGCGTTTCTTCGGCGATATCCGTCACCTGGGCATGGCCACGCCATTCGTTCGCCAGTGCGAGGGCCGCCTCACGGTCGCGCGGCTCGATCACGACAACCCAGGGCAGCGGGTTGCCGGGGAGGGCGGACAGGGCGTCTTCGCTGCCGTCGGTGTGCAGCAGTTCCGCCAGGCCGGCTTCGGGGCTGATCGCCTGGGCGGCGACAACGCGGGCATCGGACTGCAGTTGCTCGCGCAGCGCCGCCGCACCGGCTTCGTCGACGGCTTCGTCCAGGAAAAGGCTGAGCGCCTGCGCCTGTTGCAGCGGCGCGCCGAGGTGCCGGAAGTGGTCGATGCCGGCTTTGAGAAGGATCAGGGCGAGCAGCGCAAGGGTCAGCAGAAGCAACGCGAACACATGCCCCAAGGGTTGCTGGCGCAGATGCTGCATGGCGTCCCGGCGCGCGCGCCGATGACGGTTGCGCAGGCGTCGCAGGCGCGATTCGCCGCGCAGGTTGCCCCGGCTCATGCCGGTTCCGCCTCTGGCCGGAAGTCTTCCTGCAGACGGCCCTGTTCGAGTACCAGCACGCGTTTGCGCAGCTGTCGGATCAGTGGCAGGTCGTGGCTGGCGATCAGCACCGTCGTGCCGTGTGCGCCAAGGCGTTCGAACAACGCCATGATCTCGACCGACAGTTGCGGATCGAGGTTTCCAGTCGGTTCATCGGCCAGCAGCAGGGGCGGCCGGTGGACAATCGCCCGGGCGATGCCGACACGCTGCTGTTCACCCCCCGACAAGGTGGCCGGCAGGGAACGCGCGCGTTGACCCAGGCCGACCAGGTCCAGCGAAGCGCGCACACGGCGTTCGATCTCGCCGTCGGGCGCGCCCTGGACACGCAGGGGCAGCGCGACGTTTTCAGCGACGCTGAGATTCGCCAGCAGGCGATGATCCTGGAACACCATGCCGATGCGTTGGCGCAGCGCCGGGCGATGTCGTCGATGCAGTTTCGCCGGCTCGCAGTCCAGAACCCGCAGCCGCCCGCGCGAAGGCAACAGCAGGTGCGCGATGAGCTTCACCAACGTGCTCTTGCCGGCCCCGGATCGTCCGGTGATGAAGACCATCTCGCCGGCATCGATCCGGAAGCTCAGGTCACCAAGGGCTTCGCGACCACCGGGATAGCGCAGGCTGAGCGATTCGGCTTCGATCACGGACAGGGGTCAAATGGGCGCGGCGACGGTAGCACGGCAGGCCGCACCATAACAGCAAGGACCGACCTGAAGACCGCAGCGCTGGCGGGCGCGGGCGCTGCGCCTCGTCGCCGGCACCTGACGAACGCTACGGTCCTCGTCGCGACACGCCATGAACGCCAGGCAGACGACTCATGTGCCGCCTGCGCAACGCGCGCGTCCCGCAGTGCCAGCAAGCGCCGGGTACGATCGCCAGCTCGCTGCCCCCGAACGCCGACGCTGCCATTGCGTCGACCTCAATCGCGTTCCCAAGGTGGCTCGTAAAGCAGCTTCGAATCCGGGTCGCGCACTTCCGGGCGCAGTGCCGGGTGCAACTCGTCATCATCAGGTGGGTTGGCCGGCGGGGAGATCGCATCGTCGCCGGTTTCGCGGGTCGGTGCGTCCGAGGAAGACAGCGCGTCCGCCGAGCCCGCACCGTTGCCGCGGACTTCCGGCACCCTCCCGTTCGAAGGATCCTCTGCGCCCGCGTCAGCCGCGGCATTGTCCTGATGTCCGTCCGCGTCTTGCGCCGGGGTCGCGGCCGTGGACTGCGCGAGGTCGTCAGTGCCTTCGTCTCGATTGCCGGCGCCGTCTTGAAGGGGATCCGGGAACGGAGAGTCGTCGAAGGTCGGCGTGATCAGAATGGGTTCGGGTTCGAGTCCGTCGGCTGCCCGAGCGGATTCGGTCGATTCGCCCGGCGCCGCCATGATGGCTGCGAGCGCGATCCTGCTGTCGCGGGCTGATTCGTCGCCGCACGCCGTCGGGGCGCCCGGCAGTTCCCCGGACGACACCTGGTCAGGTGCGGCCCGTGCAGGGAAAACGTGTTCGGGGGCGGACAGCTCATCCGGCCGAGCCTGCAGTGCGGACATGGGCGCCATCCCGGCGGCGCTATCGCTGACCGACAGGATGGGATCGTCCACTGTCGATGCGTCAGCGGCGTGATCCACGCCGGCGATGTCATGGTCGGAGGGCACTGTTTCGTCCGCAAGCGTCTCGTCATCCTGGGTTTCGACCGGTTCTTCGGCCACTTCCCTGGCCTCCAGGCGCCCACTCTCGATCAGGCGCTGGATGCGGCTGAAGACCTCGGTGCGGCCGAACGGCTTTTTCATGAAGTCGTCGGCACCGATGCGCTGCCCGTAGAACTCTTCGGTCGCCTTGAGGTTGCCGCTGATCATGATGACCGGCACATGGGCGGTCCTCGGGTCGCGGCGAAGGGCGCGCAGGGCGGCGAACCCGCTCATGCCGGGCAGGACGATGTCGAGGAAGATCAGTTCCGGAATACGCGTGTTCAGCGACTCGAGGGCGGCCTCGCCGCTGTCGGTCGCATAGGCATCGTACTTGGCCTGGGTGAGCATGCGACCCAGCACGGCGACGACCGTGGCGGAGTCATCCACGATCAGGATGCGCAGGCCTTCGCGGGCATCGACACGGGAATCCTGTCGCCGCTCCGACGGCTCCTTGACCTCGCCTTTGAACAGGTTCCGGAATAGCCCAAAGCCGCGCACTCGACCTCCTCACTCGCGGGTTTGCGATCTGGCACGGCCAAGTGTGCGCCCAACGCCCATTTCGATCAACTTGGGAGCGCCGTGGCGGCGGCCACCGCAAACCGGGCCGAACGGGTTCCGGATCGCGACTGACCGTGGTTTCGTCTGCCGTGGACGGCCGGCATCCGCGCTATCGTGGGGCTGGTTCCAACCCAGGGAGGCAGTGTGGTGAATCTCAAGTTATCAGGCAGCAGAGGGTCCCAGAAAGTACTGTCGCTACCGCGGCTGCTCGATGCAGCGCGCTGGCGCGCCGCGGCGGCCGCCGTGTGCCTGGCATTGGGCGCCAGTCTGGCCGTGGCGGCCGACCAGGGGCGCACGCCGCTGACCGCGGAGTCGATGTGGGCGCTGAAGCGGCTCGCCTCGCCGGCTGTTTCGCCCGACGGCCACCATGCCGTCGTCGCCGTGACCAGCAACGACCGCAAGAAGGATACGACGCAGACCCAGTTGTGGCTGTTCGACACCCGCAGCGGTGAATCGCGGCCTCTGACGGGTTCGGATTCCAGCAGCAGCAATCCGCTGTGGTCGCCCGATGGCAGCCGCATCCTGTTCCAGTCCAAGCGTGGCGACGACAGCGTCCCGCAGCTGTACGTGATCGCCCTGGCCGGTGGTGAAGCGCAGCGCATCACCTCGGTGCCGACCGGTGTCGGCGCCGCCCTGTGGTTTCCGGACGGCCGCCAGATCGCCTTCGTCTCCCGCGTCTGGACCGATCTGGACAGCTGGGACGAGCAGGACAAGCGCATGAAGGAGCGCCGCGAGTCGAAGGTCACTGCACGGGCCTGGGACAAGGCGCCCATCCGGTACTGGTCGACCTGGCTGGACGACCGGGAATCGCACGTCTTCCGCGTCGCGGCCGAAGGTGGCGAGCCGGTCGCCGTCACCCGTGGCCGCGGCGTGAAGCTGATGGGCGAGGGCAGCTTCGACATTTCCCCCGACGGCAAGGAGATCGCGCTGACGGTCGATACCGACGACACGGGCGTCGCCGGCAATGCCGACGTCTACGTCCTGGACATCGAGGGGACGGGCCAGGCGCGCAACATCACCACTGCCAATCCTGCCAGCGACACGTCGCCGAGCTACAGCCCCGACGGGCGCTGGCTGGCCTACTCGCGGCAGCAGGAGCGGGGCTTCTACGGAGACCGCCAGCGCCTGGTGCTGCGCGACCGCCGCGACGGTTCCGAGCAGGTGATCACAGAAGCTTTCGACCGCTCGGTAGTTGCGCCACGCTGGGCCGGTGATGGCCGCAGCGCCGTGGTCGCCATCGACGATGCCGGCACGAACCGACTGTATCGCATCGAGATTCCATCCGGCCGCATCACGCCGATCACCGGCGATACCAGCTTCAACGCGCCCTCCGTTTCCCGTGACGGCCGCACGCTGGTCGCGCTCAACGAGAGCTTCGTGCAGCCGCCGACGCTGGTCCGCGTCGATCCGCGCTCCGGTGCCGTCACGCAACTGTCGCGCTTCAACGATGCACTGCTGGCCACGTTCGACCTGGGCAGCTACGACAGCGTTACCTACACCGGTGCGAACGGCGATCCGATCCAGATGTGGGTGAACTACCCGCCGGGTTTCGACCGCAGCCGCAAATACCCGCTGTTCCTGCTGATCCATGGCGGACCGCACAATGGCATCAGCGACGGCTTCCACTGGCGCTGGAATGCACAGGTGTTTTCCGGCTGGGGCTATGTGACCGCCTGGCACAACTTCCACGGCTCCAGCGGATTCGGCAACGCCTTCGCGGATTCGATCAATCCTGACCAGGCCGAGCTGCCGTACCAGGACACGATCGCCGCCGCCGACTGGTTCAAGGCGCAGCCATGGATCGACGCAGAGCGCATGGCGGCAGGCGGTGGCAGCTACGGCGGCTATCTCACCTCGATCGTGCTCGGTCGCGAACATCCGTTCAAGGCACTGGTCGCGCATGCGGCGGTGTTCAACTGGTTCACGCAGGTCGCTGCCGACTACGGCGCCAGCCGCGGCCGCTTCGGCGAATTCTGGGAGCACCCGGAACGCTTCCAGGCGAACTCGCCGCACTTCGGTGCCGGCAATTTCGACACGCCGACACTGGTGATCCACGGCGAGCAGGACTTCCGTGTGCCGGTCAATCACGGCATCGAGCTGTTCAATATCCTGCAGAACCGCGGCGTGCGCAGCCGCATGGTCTATTACCCCGACGAGAACCACTGGGTACTGAAGCAGAACAACTCGATCCGCTGGTACGAAGAAGTGCAGAAGTGGCTGGCCGAGTTCATCGGCGGCAAGGGCTGAGTCGTCTCCCGCGCCGGAGCGTGGCACACGCGGCTGTTGAAGGCACGGACCCCGGGCGATCCCCCGGGGTCCTGCGTTGTCCGTCAGGCTAGCCTGGGCTTCGCCCGTGGAAGGGGATCGCTGGGCTGGCGACGTTCGGCTCCTGCGGTCCGATGCGTATGAATGACGGTCCTGTCCAACTGCCGCTGCTGCGCACTGGCACGCGGGTTCATGGCGTGACTGCCACGCCCGCGCGGGGTTGGTGGGCTGGTGACGGGTGGACGCCGGGCCAGCGGCGTTGACTGCGGAGGCTAGGCGCCGGTCAGCGGTGGAGTGCGGCCAGTATCAATTTCACGCCGAAATAGCCGACCAGCAG
>CAZYHP010000054.1:0-20265 GCA_964647135.1 uncultured Rhodanobacteraceae bacterium | reverse complement strand
AGGGCGTGTCGATCTGTTCCACGTTGCCCAGGCAGACGATCTTGGTGCCCGGGCCGGCGCGCGTGAGCAGGGTTTTCATCTGCTTCGGCGACAGGTTCTGCGCCTCGTCGATAATGACGTAGCGGCTCAGGAACGTACGGCCGCGCATGAAGTTCAGCGAGCGGATCTTGATGCGCGAGGCGAGCAGGTCGTTGGTCGCCTGGCGTGCCCAGCTGCCGCCGTCGTGCGGGTTGGCCAGCACTTCCAGGTTGTCCGTCAGCGCGCCCATCCATGGCGTCATCTTCTCTTCCTCGGTGCCGGGCAGGAAACCAATGTCCTCGCCGACACTGACGGTGGCGCGGGTCATGATGATTTCGCGGTAGCGCTGCTGGTCCATGGTCTGCGCGAGGCCCGCCGCCAGCGCCAGCAGCGTCTTGCCGGTGCCGGCGGTGCCGAGCAGGGTGACGAAGTCGACCTCGGGATCCATCAGCACGTTGAGCGCGAAGTTCTGCTCTCGGTTGCGGGCGCTGATGCCCCATACCGCATGGCTGCCCTGGCGGTAGTCGTCGAGCATCTGCAGGACGATGCGATCGCCATTGCGTTCGACGACGCGCAGTTCCAGCTCATCGTCGCCGGGAAAATAGAGGAACTGGTTGGGCTGCCAGTCCTCGTCGCCGTTGAGCTGGATCTCGTAGAACGTCTGGCCGCGATCGGTCCAGGAACGCAGGTTGTCCTGGTGGCGTTCCCAGAAGTCCGGCGTGAGTTCCGTCAGGCCGGTGTAGAGGAGACTGAAATCGTCCAGCGCGCGGTCGTTCTCGTAGTCTTCGGCGGCGATGCCGTAGATGCTCGCCTTGATGCGAAGGTTGATGTCCTTGGAGACCAGTACCAGCGGTTGCGTTGGCGCGCGCTCGCGCAGCGCCAGCACCGCATCGATGATCTGGTTGTCGGGCGCGCGACGACCGGCGCTGGCGACGGCCGGGCCGGTGGTCTGGAAATACAGCCGGCCATGTTCCCCGCCGACACCCAGGCGGAGGTCCTGCGGACGCAGGAGGGCGATACCGTCCTCCAGCGCGCTGTCGCCATTGGCCTGGATGAGCTCGTTGAGAAAGCGGCTGACCTGTCGCACGTTGCGCGCGACTTCCGAAGTGCCTTTCTTGGCGGCGTCCAGCTCTTCGAGGACAACCATGGGCAACACGATGTCGTGCTCCTCGAAGCGGAACAACGAGGTCGGGTCATGCATCAACACATTGGTGTCAAGCACATAGGTGCGCTTGCTGGCGGTCATGGGCGACGGTGCCTGCTGTGGGAAAGGGGAGTGGAGTTGACGGACCGGCCCGTGCCGGCGGTGACGACGCCCGGGGCGTCCGGGTTCAAGCGACCGCCTCGGCCGCGGCGAGCACGGCTTCGACGTGGCCGGGTACCTTCACGCCACGCCAGCTCATGGCCAGCAGGCCTTGGGCGTTGAACAGGAAGGTACTGCGCTGGATGCCGATCACGGTGCGGCCATACATCTTCTTCTCGCGGATGACATCGAACGCCTTGCACAGCGTTTCGTCGGGATCCGAGACCAGGTCGAAGACGATCCCCTCGCGCTCGCGGAAGCGCTGGTGACTGGCGAGCGAGTCGCGCGACACGCCCAGCACACTGACACCGGCACGCTTGAACTGCGGGTGCATCGCGGTGAATCCGTTCGCCTGGCGCGTGCAGCCCGGCGTCGAGTCCTTCGGATAGAAATAGATCACCAGCGGCCGGCCGATGAGCGAGCGCAGGGCGAGCGGACCACCGGTGCTGCAGACTTCCAGATCGGGTAGGGCGTCACCGGTCTGCATCGGCTCAGAATTTCATCGGGTCGAGGATGGCATCGAGATTGAGGCCATCGCAGAATTCCAGGAAGTCGTCACGCAGGCCGGCAATGTGCATGTCCACGGGAATGCCGACCGTGAACTGGGCCGAGAACACATCGGCGCCGGTCTGTGCGGCGCGGTAGCGGCTGCAGCTCATGTTTTCGATGCTGACGCCGTGGTGTTCGAAGAATTCGGCGAGCTGGTAGAGCACGCCGGCCTTGTCGGCGGCGGTGACTTCGACGACGTAGGGCAGTGCGTTGCCCTGGGCCTCGCGCAACGCTGTGCGGAAGTACACCATGCGCGTGCCCTCCTCGCGCTCCATGCGCGCCAGGGCCGACTCCAGCTTGGCGATCGCATCCCAGGAACCCTGCGCGAGCAACTGCGTGCACACTTCCTGGCCCATCGTGGCCAGGCGCGCCTCGACGACACTGCAGCCGGATTCGGCGATCCGCCGCGCCAGGCTGACCAGCGGCGATGCGTCCCGCGGGGCGAAGGCATTGATGAGCAGGTGGTTCTCGTTGGGGCGGCTGCGCCTGGGCTGCTCTTTCAAGTCGCTGTCCTGCGAGTCTGGCATGGTGTCCATCGGATGATCCTCGAACGAGGATAGCCCCCGCCCGGTTACAGCCGCAAGCGGAAGGGCGCGCGGCGCCGGCGGCAGCCGGATGGACTTGCCCCTTGGGGCCGCTTACCATGCCGGACCCCACTGAAGGATCGACTGAATTGAGCCTCACAGGCAGCCTTTGCGCACTGGTGACGCCCTTTGCCGGCGACGGTTCGCTGGACGAGGGCGCACTGCTGGCGCTGATCGACTTGCACCTGGCCAAGGGGACGCGGGCGCTGGTCGTGGCGGGATCCACCGGCGAGGCGGCGATGCTGGACGAAACGGAGTACCGCCGCCTGCTGGAACTGGCGGTTGCCCGAGTGCAGGGGCGCATTCCCGTCTTGGCCGGCACCGGTGCGGCGGGTACGGCGCGTACGCTGGCACTGACACGGTTGGCGCGCGCTTGCGGTGTCGACGCGGCACTGGTGGCGACGCCGTACTACGTGCGTCCGACGCAGGAAGGCCTGTACCGGCACTTCAGCCAGATCGCCGACGCGTCCGGCCTGCCGGTGGTGCTTTACAACGTGCCGACACGCACGGCCTGCGACCTGCAGCCAGCGACCGTGGAACGCCTGCACCGGCACCCGGCGATCATCGGCATCAAGGAAGCGGTGGCCGATCCGGCACGCCTCGCCGCGCTGCTGGCGCTGAAACACGAAGGCTTCGCCGTCCTCAGTGGCGACGATGAAACCGCCTGCGCCGCAATGATCGCCGGCGCCGACGGCGTGATTTCCGTGGCGGCCAATATTGTCCCCAGGGCGTTCGCGCAGATGTGCGATCATGCCGTCGGCGGCCAGGCCGACGCGGCCCGCGCGATCGATGCGCGGCTGCGCGATCTCTATGCCGTACTGGGCGCCGAGCCGAACCCGATCCCGGCGAAGTGGCTGTTGCATCGCCTCGGCTGGATGAGTCCGGATCCGCGGCTGCCCCTTACACCCCTGTCGGCGACGCATCATGCGCGCGCCGATGCCGTGCTGGCGAGCCTGGCCGAGCTGGCTGAACTGCGAACGGAAACCCGATGATGTCCAGAACCTGCACCCCGTCCTGTGTGATCCTGCTGGCACTGCTGCTTGGCGGTTGCGGCATATTCGAACGCCGCGACGTCGGCTACCAGGAAAGCCGCAGCCATGCGCCGCTGCAGGTGCCGGAGGGCCTTGATCGTCCGCCGATGGATGATGCCCTCCACATTCCCGAATTGCCGGCGGCCGGCAGCAGCCGTCGCGGCGCGGTCGCCACGACTTCCGCATCCGGATCGCAACTGGTCGCTGATTCGCTCTACATCGTCGATGATCTGGCCAGTGCGTGGCGACGTGCCGGCCTGGCACTGGCACGCATCCCCGAAGTGTCGGTGATCGAAACCGACGAAGCGGCGGGACTCTATCGCCTGCAGGCCACCGCGACGCGTCCGGTCAGCGGCTTCTTCCGCCGCCTGGTACGCCGTGAGGAAAAGGTGGTGGAGAACTTCGAGCTGCGTTTCGAAGCCGAAGGCTCGGGAACGCGCATCCGTACGGTCGGCGGCGCCGATGTTGCGCGCGCGCTGTTGCTGCGTCTCCAGCAGCGTCTGGGCTGATCCGGTCGCGATGGGTTCGTGATCATCCGGCGCTGGCCTGAGGGCCGGCGCCGGACATGGCCGCTCAACGCTCGAGCAGGTCGAGCTTGCCTTCGCGGCCTTCCCATTCCTTGGCGTCGACCGGCGCCTCCTTGCGTTCGGTGATCACCGGCCACTGCTGCGACAACTCGCGGTTGAGTTCGAGGAAATGTTCCTGCCCGGCCGGCACCGAGTCGTCCGGATAGATCGCGTTGATCGGGCATTCCGGCTCGCACAATGTGCAGTCGATGCACTCGTCAGGGTCGATCACCAGGAAATTCGGCCCTTCGTGGAAGCAGTCGACGGGACAGACTTCGACGCAGTCGGTGTACTTGCACTTGATGCAGTTTTCGGTAACGACAAAGGGCATGGCGGTGCAGGGCTCGAACGGTTCGGCCAGGCATTCGTGCGACGGTCCCGGCTGTCTGCCCGACCCGGAGTCCGCTCGCCGGCAGCGCAGGCGCATCGGAAAAATGGCGCTCCCTACGAGGTTCGAACTCGTGTTCCCGCCTTGAGAGGGCGGTGTCCTGGACCACTAGACGAAGGGAGCGCGCTTGAGGTGGCCTTGGGCCGGCCGCTAGTATAAGTGATCGTCCGGCGCGGACACCAGTCCCCGTCGGCTCCAGGGCGGCGTCGCGGCACCCTCCGCCAACCGATTCATTGCATGGTTGCCACCGCAGGCTTCGACCGTGCCTTCAGCACCGTTATCGTTACGGAGAACCAGGTGGGTTTGACGCAATTTCTGCATCGTGCGCTCCGGTTCGTGCGTGGCAGCCGCGATGTGCCGGAAACGGTAGCCGCGATGCCCGCTGGCCGACCTGTTTCCGGTCCTCGCAGCCAACCTGTGGAGTCCGGTGACGCAACGCTGTCGTCGCGCCGGCGCGCGTCGTCGCCCCCTCACGGCAAGGTCACCGCTGGCATCGTCAGACGCGACCAGCATCCGGTCTCCCGCCGCAATATCAGCAACAACGCGCTGCGCGTGCTCTACCGCCTGCGCGACGCCGGCTTCCAGGCCTATCTGGTGGGCGGGGCTGTCCGCGACATGCTGCTCGGCGTGGTGCCGAAGGATTTCGACGTCGCCACCGACGCGCGCCCGGAACAGGTGCGCCAGCTGTTCCGCAATTGCCGTCTGATCGGCCGCCGGTTCCGGCTGGCGCATATCCATTACGGCCAGGAAATCATCGAGGTCGCGACATTCCGCGGCAGTGGCGACGGCGAAGAGGAAGACATCGAGGGCGACCGTGAGGTGGAGAACGGTCGACTGCTGCGCGACAACGTCTACGGCTCGCTGGAAGAAGATATTTTCCGTCGCGACTTTACGGTCAATGCGCTCTACTACAACATCGCCGACTTCAGCATCCGCGACGAAGTCGGCGGCATCGCCGATATCGCCGCCCGGCGCCTCCGCCTGATCGGGGATCCCGAGAAACGCTTCCGCGAGGATCCGGTGCGCATGCTGCGCGCCATACGCTTTGCCGCGAAGCTCGATTTCACGCTTGACCCGGCCATGGCGCGGCGGATTCCGCAGCTCGCCTATCTGCTGGGCGAGGTCCCGCCAGCGCGCCTGTTCGATGAAACCGGCAAGCTGCTGCTCAGCGGTTCGGCGCAGCGCTCGTTCGAGCTGTTGCGCGAGCAGGGCCTGTTGCCGGCGCTGATGCCGCAAGTGGCCGACAGTCTCGCCGCCGCGGACGGTGCCGCGACCGAACAGTTCATCCTGGCGGCACTGGCCAGCTCGGACCAGCGCGTCCGCGAGGACAAGTCGCTGACGCCGGGCTTTCTGTTCGCGGTCCTGTTGTGGGCGCCGGCGAGCGCCGTCCATGACCGCCTCGTCGGGGGCGGCACGGAAGCCAACCTGGCCTGGCAGCGTGCCACCGACGCCGTCATGTCGACCTTCTGCCGTCGTGTCGCCGTGCCGCGACGTTTCAGCCTGGTGACGCAGGAAATCTGGACGCTCCAGCACTGGATGACGCGGCGGAACCGGCGACGCGTCACCCGCCTGCTGACCCATCCACGCTACCGCGCAGCCTGGGATTTTCTCGCCCTGCGTGCGCGGGTCGAACCCGGGCTGGCGCCGCTGGTCGAATGGTGGCAGGCCGCCGAGACTCTCGAAGGCGATGCGCTGCATTCGCATGTCGAGTCCGACATCGTGGCGGCCGCGCCTGAGGAGCAGGAGGCGCCGCGCAGGCGTCGTCGCCGGCGCGGCGGCAATCGTCGCCGTCGCGGCGACGGCGATGGCGGCGGTGGCGGGGGAGGTTCAAACGGCGGCGATGCCTGAAGCCTTCGTCGGCCTGGGCAGCAATCTCGACCTGCCGGCGCGACAGGTGTCCGCCGCCGCAGCGCGTCTGGCGGGCTGGCCAGGCGTCAGCAACCTGCGCTGTTCGCGTCTGTTCCGCACGGCGCCCTGGGGTGATGTCGCGCAGCCGGATTTCGTCAACGCAGTCGCCGCTTTCGACTACGCGGGTGACGCGGCGACACTGCTGACGGTACTGCAGACCATCGAACGCGAAGCCGGGCGGGTCCGCGACGGTCGTCGCTGGGGGCCGCGGATTCTCGATCTCGACCTGCTGCTGTTCGGCAGTGAACGCGTCGATACCTCCGACCTGAGCGTCCCGCATCCGCGTCTGCGCGAGCGCGCATTCGTGCTGCTGCCCTTGTTCGATGTCGCACCGGACTTGCGCCTTCCGGATGGCACGGCCATCGCCGACGCGGTCGCCGACTGCGACTACGGCGGCGTCGCGGTCGCGGTCGGCGACGGTTAGGCGGCGCAAGTCCGCGCGCGCCGGGATGCGCGGGCTAGAATGGCGCTTCCTCCCCGGTCCGATGGAAACCCGATGTATACCGACACGCAGGGCACGGGCGGCAAGCCGCTCACCGTGCCTTCGCTGCAGGCGATGAAGAAACGCGGCGAGCGCATCACCGCGCTCACTGCCTATGACTACAGCTTCGCCGCCTTGCTCGACAATGCCGGCGTCGACGTCATCCTTGTCGGCGATTCGCTGGGCATGGTGGTGCAGGGGCACGCGACGACCTTGCCGGTGACGGTCGATGACATGGTCTATCACACCGCTGCGGTGGCCCGCGGTTGCCGTCGTGCACTGCTGATCGCCGATCTGCCGTTCCTGAGCGACGTCGACGCGCCACTGGCCGTGCGCAATGGTGGACGCCTGCTCGCACAAGGCGGCGCGACGATGGTAAAGATCGAGGGCGCCGGTCCGCGGCTGGCGGTTATCGAGGCCCTGGTCGCGAATGGCATTCCAGTCTGCGCCCACCTGGGATTGACGCCGCAATCCGTGCACAAGCTGGGCGGCTTCCGCAAGCAGGGACGCACGCCCGAAGCGGCAGACCGCCTGCGCCAGGATGCGCTGGCCGTGCAGCAGGCCGGTGCCGACCTGCTGGTACTGGAGAACGTGCCCGCCGAGCTGGCAGCCCAGGTCACTGCCGCGGCCGCCATTCCGGTGATCGGCATCGGTGCCGGTGCGAACTGTGATGGCCAGATTCTCGTCGGCTATGACGTCATCGGTTTGACGCCGGGGCGGAAACCTCCGTTTTCCCGCGATTTTCTCGTCGGCCAGCCTTCGCTGCCTGCAGCGATCGAAGCCTACGTGTCCGCCGTGCGCGATGGCAGTTTCCCGGCTGCAGCGGATGGCGCGTGATGGAGATCGTCGAGTCGCTTCCACGGTTGCGCGCCCGCGTCGAAGGCTGGCGCGCCGCGGGTGACACCATCGGCTTCGTGCCGACCATGGGCAATCTCCATGCCGGCCATTTCGCGCTGGTCGAGCAGGCGCGCACGGTGTGTGACCGCGTCGTCGCCAGCGTCTTCGTCAACCCGACGCAATTCGGACCCGGTGAGGATTTCGAGCGCTACCCGCGGACACCGCAGGAGGATGCCGAAGGCCTGGCCGCTCACGGTTGCGACCTGATGTACCTGCCGGATGTCGCCACCCTCTATCCGCTTGGTATCGGGCTCGCGCACCGGCTTGCCGTGCCGGCACTGGCGGATGTTCTTTGCGGTGCGCACCGCCCCGGCCATTTCGATGGGGTGGTCACCGTGGTCTCGCGCCTGTTCAATCACGTTGCGCCCGATGTGGCCGTGTTCGGCGAGAAGGATTTCCAGCAACTGCGCATCCTCGAACGCATGACCGAGGATCTGGCGTACCCGATCCGCATCCTTCGCGGGCCGACCGTACGCGAACCGGACGGGCTGGCGATGAGTTCTCGCAACCGCTATCTCGACGCCGCGCGCCGGGCCGATGCGCCGGCGATCCATCAGGCACTGCTGCGGGCCCGTGATGGCTGGCGGGCAGGGCAGCCCCTGGACGAACTCGAGCGGGACGCGCTGAACCGGCTGCGCGACGCCGGCTTCGACGTCGACTACGTGGAGATCCGGCGCGACGCGGACCTGTTGCGTCCGGATGCGCTGGAACGTGACGGCTTGCGCATTTTTGTTGCCGCCCGTGTTGGGGGAACCCGTCTCATCGACAACCTGGAATTGGTCGACTTCATCTAAGCGTTTGATTTATAAGGATCAACTGAAGATCGATCGAATTTTTTCCGGGGGCTGGACTTTTCGCCACAGTCTGTGGTAGTTTTGCAACCACTGTCAGTGTGGCGCAACGTCTACTGGCAGCGAATGCAGGGCGTATTGCAATCATCGTCACTCCCCAAAACCAGCCCTCGCCGTTTGGCGGGGGCTTTTTTTGTCTGCACCATGGGCGCCACCACCGTCACGCACGGTTCGAAGGCGCGGAAATCCCGGGATGGCGGCGCGCGACCTCTGGGTGCCGGCTTCCGGCTGTCAGCCCGTAGCGGTCGACCGGTCGCTGCCACGATCGGCGGCACGGGGCATCAACGGACCTTCCGGGGTCGGCGCCGGGCCACCACCGATGTCGAAAAACACCAAAAAAAAGGGGCCTCATCGAGGCCCCATCGCACCCGCCGGTGCAGACAAAAAAAGGTGGGATCAGCGTTGCCCCGCATCGCTGCTGGCGACCGCTTCGCCGCCAACGGTGACCAACGCGCGGTTGTCTTCAACAGTGCGCAGGCCGATACCCTTCACTTTGGCCAGGTCTTCGACCTGCAGGAACGGACCATTCGCTTCGCGATACTCGATGATGGCCTGCGCCTTTGCCGGGCCGATTCCGTGCAACTGCTCCAGCTGCGTCGCATCGGCACGGTTGATGTCGATCGGCTCACCCGCGTGGGTCAACGCAGCGAACGCGAGGGCGAGGACAGCGAGGAGGGTCTTGAAAACGTTCATGTCGTGCTCCGATTCTCTAAAGGATGAGCGGAGAGGCGATTTGTCTCACCGCGCCGGCAACCTTGCCGACGTGGACAGGTTAGGCATCGGCGCAGCACCGGCCCATCGGCGGAATTCCGTTCGCGGGCGGGCGTAACGGTCGGATTCGCCTACGAAAATTCCAGCACGCGCCAGTGCGGCTACACTGCGATCGTCTGTTCAACCCTTTTCGCTGCAAGGACCTGGCCCATGGACCATCGAGCCGCAGGCGCTTTCGCCTCTGCCATCTGGGATGAGGAAATCGTCCCGCAACTTACCGATTACATCCGCATCCCCAACAAGTCGCCCATGTTCGACAAGGACTGGGCCGAGCACGGCTACATGGACGCCGCGGTCAGCCTCATGGAGGCCTGGTGTCGTTCAAAGGAGGTGCCGGGCATGACCGTGGAAGTGGTGCGCCTGGAAGGACGCACGCCACTGCTGCTGCTCGATATCCCCGGCAAGGGTGACGATGTGGTCCTGCTGTACGGCCATCTCGACAAGCAGCCGGAGATGACCGGCTGGGATGAGGATCTCGGTCCCTGGAAGCCTGTACTCAGGGATGACAAGCTCTATGGACGCGGCGGGGCCGACGACGGCTATGCCTGTTTCGCTTCGGTGGCGGCGATCCTGGCGCTGAAGGAACAGGGTATCGCGCACTCGCGTTGCGTTGTCATGATCGAGGCCTGCGAGGAATCGGGTTCCTACGACCTGCCTTTCTATGTCGATCACCTCGCTGATCGCATCGGCCAGCCGTCGCTGGTGGTCTGCCTGGATTCCGGTTGCGGCAATTACGACCAGATGTGGTTGACGACCAGCCTGCGCGGGCTTGCCGGCGGCGAGCTGACGGTGCAGGTGCTGACCGAAGGCGTGCATTCGGGAGATGCCTCCGGTGTGGTTCCGTCGAGCTTCCGCATCCTGCGCCAGCTGCTTTCGCGGCTCGAGGACGAGGTCACCGGAAAGATCGTTCCGGAAGGCCTTTACGTGGATATTCCGGCCGAGCGCGCCGAGCAGGCGCGCCAGACGGCAGGTTTCCTCAAGGATGCGATCTGGGACAAGTTCCCTTTCCTTCCCGGCATGCGGCCCATGCATGACGAACTGCCCGAGCTGATCCTCAATCGCACGTGGCGGCCGGCGTTGTCGGTCACCGGCGTCGACGGGATGCCGGCGCTGGATTCGGCGGGCAACGTGCTGCGGCCCTTCACGGCGCTGAAGCTGTCGTTGCGCCTGCCACCGACACTGGAGCCGAACGCTGCCGGCGAGCTGGTCAAGACGCTGCTCGAACGCGATCCGCCGAATGGCGCGCGGGTGGAGTTCAAGCTGGAGAAGGCCGGTACCGGCTGGAACGCGCCGGCGCTCGCGCCCTGGCTGTCGAAGTCCGTCGACGAAGCGTCGCAGGTGCACTTCGGACAGCCCGTCGCCTATATGGGCGAGGGCGGCACGATTCCGTTCATGGGCATGCTCGGGGCGAAATTCCCGGGCGCCCAGTTCCTGATCACCGGCGTGCTCGGTCCGCATTCCAATGCCCATGGACCGAACGAATTCCTGCACATCCCGACCGGCAAGAAATTGACGGCCTGCGTCGCCAAGGTGATCGCCGATCATCACGTCGCCAGCCAGGCCGGGCTCACGCGTGGTGTCGGCGTCGCCACTGGCGCACACGCGCACTACGGCGACGACCACGGCTGTTGTTGAGTCGGGGTCGCACTATGCTTGCGTCAGCCGGGCCACCTGGCCCGGTTCATTTCAATCAGGGAGAAAACAATGATCGAGAACCAGCAACCTGATCAGGGCGGCCCGGACGGTCGCCACAATCCTTACGCCCAGCACGCGCAGGCGGCTGCCGGGCGTGCGAAAGCCGCGGCGCAGGATGCGCTGGGTGCGGCCCGCCGCCTCATCACCAACCCGGCCGGCTCCATCGGTGACGCGCACGCCTCCCTTGGCGGCGAACGCCTGCTGGGCGTGGCGATCGTCTTCGCGGTGGTCGCGGCACTATGCATCGCATTGGCCAGCACGCGTTCGCTGGGCATGTTCATGTACGCGTTGGGCATGGGGGGCAGCGGTGTCGGCGCCTTCTTCAAGGCGGCGCTGAATTCGCTGATCGGCATTGTCGCGATCGGTGGCGGCATCCTCATCATGGCGCCGCTCCTGGGCGGCCGCTCGAACCCGGCGTCGGCGCTGTTCATCGCGGCCACCGCGGTGCTGCCGCTGGCGCTGGCCTCCGTGCTGGCCTGGCTGGTGGGCATGGTCCTGCAGAACCAGCTGGGTGCCATCCTCGCCATGCTGCTGATGCTCTACGGCTTCTGCTACCTGATCATGGTGCTGAATGCCGGCCTGCGGCAGGTCTGCGGCATCAATGAAAGCCGTGCCGCCCTCGGTACGCCGACCGTGCTCGCGATCGCGATGCTGGTCATGTGGCTGTGGGGCCAGTTGATGCGTTGATTCTCCCCGGTCCCGTCGGCACCGCCGGCGGGACCTTCCTGTTCCGGTGGCCGTTGCGGCGGCCACTGTCCTCCGATTCCGCCGAGTTCCCATGTCCCGACGCATCATCGTCCGCAATTCCGCCATCCATGGCCGCGGCATCTTCGCCGCCAGCGACCTGCCCGCCGGCATCCGCGTCATCGAGTACAAGGGCACGATCATCACCGATGCCCAGGCCGATCGTCTCTATGACGACAGCCTCGACACCGGCCACACGTTTCTGTTCACGCTCAACGACAAGTACATCATCGACGCCAACCGGAAAGGCAACAGCGCGCGCTGGATCAACCACAGCTGCGAGCCCAATTGCGAGGCGGTGATCCATGTCGATCCGAACGGCAATGAGCGCAAGGATCGCGTCTTCATCGAGACGATCAAGCCGATCAAGGCCGGCCAGGAACTGACCTACAACTACGGCATCACGCTGGAAGTGCCGCACACCAAGCGCCTGAAGGCGATCTGGGCCTGCCGTTGCGGTGCCAAGTCCTGCACCGGCACGCTGCTGCAGCCGAAGCGGCGCGGCGCGGCGAAATAATCGCGCGCAGGTTGGTCGTCTGAACACGGTTCGGGTCGACGATCCGGCGATGCCGTGTTTCTGATGGGCCGATCCGCTCCGTTCGCAAGGAGCGGGCGTGGCGGGAACGCGGCGGTGAGTGGTGCGTCGCGAGCGTTGCCGGCGCAAAGCCGTGAAAGATTCAGGGGACGCGCCGGCCCGTGTGCAGAGATCGTCACCGGCTCGGGCAAGGACGGGCAGGCGTCCGCTTGCCCGACAGTCCCGGCTTTCCGTGCGCTCGTGCGCCCGTGGGTCCTGCGTCGTGCGCCTGGGATCCGTGCGTCCTGCGTCAGCAGCGCCGCGTGCCGGCAGGGCGGCGGATCAATGCGACCGCGCCGCAAAGGTGCTGCCAGGCGCGTTGCCTGGCAGCACTCCGTCGCTGCAGTCGTGATGGACCCGCTCAGGCGACCAGTTGGCGTTCCAGGCTGGCCTTGATCTGCGGATCGAGGTCAAGATGAAGGGCCAGTTCGTCCAGGTAGCGGCGTTCCCGGTCATTCTGCTCATCGGCGACCAGCAGACTGGCCAGATACATCTCCGAAGCCAGCTCGGGGGTCGTCGCGGACAGCGCAACCTGCGCCGCATCGAGCGGCCGCTCGAGCTCGGTCTGCAGCCAGGCCTTGAGTTCGGCGTCCTCGCCGAGCTTGCCGATTTCCGACTGGATCAGATCGCGCTCGCGCTGGTCGATATGGCCATCCGCCTTCGCGGCGGCAATCACGGCAGCGAGGATGCCGCGACTGTGAACTTCGGCCTGCGGTGGGGGCAGCATGTCGATGGTCTGCGGTTCGCCCTCGACGGCCACGGCGCCACCTTGTGCCTGGCGATCACGCCAGGCGCGGTAGACGACGGTGCCCAGTGCCGCCAGTCCACCATAGGTCGCCAGTTTGCGGCCGCCGCGGCTGCCCAGCAGCATCGACAGCAGTCCACCGGCGAGCACGCCCTGGCCAAGCCTGCCGAGCCTGTAGCCACCGATGCCCTCGTTCTCGATGCGGTCGGATGTGCGGTCGACGCGGACCCGCGCATCGCCCATCAGGCCCTGTGCGGACTTCAGCAGCTGGTCGAGAAAGCCGGATGTCTTCATGCACGCAGTCTCCAGTGTGTGCGGAACCAGGCCGCATCATGCAGTCAGGACGAGACCGATGGGAGTGCCACAGGTCCTGTCGCAGGGTCGGCGTTCAGTCCTCTTCGGCACGCGGCTTGAAACTTTCCGTGAGGTGCTTCTGCACATTCGGCGGCACCGGCTCATAGTGGCTGAACTCGATGGTATAGCGGCCGCGACCGCCGGTAACGGCCTTCAGTTCGTTGGCATAATCCCCGACTTCCGCCAGTGGCACCTGCGCCTTGACCAGCAGTTCGCCACCCCGTTGCGAATCGGTGCCGTTGATGCGTGCGCGCTTGCCGGCCAGTCCGCCGGCGACATCGCCCATGTGCTGCTCGGGTACCTTGACGTCGAGGTTCACGATCGGCTCCAGCACGATCGGCCGCGCGCGGGTGACCGCGTCGAGGAAGGCCTTCTTGCCGGCGGAAACGAAGGCCACTTCCTTGGAATCGACCGGGTGGTACTTGCCGTCGTAGACGATGACGCGGACGTCCTGCAGTGGATAGCCGGCGACCGCGCCACCCTCGAGCACCTGGCGCACGCCTTTCTCGATGGCCGGCAGGAACTGGTTCGGAATCGAGCCACCGACGGTTTCGTCCTCGAATTGGAAACCGGTGCCGCGCGGCAACGGCTCGACGCGCAGGAAGACTTCGCCGAACTGGCCGGCACCGCCCGTCTGCTTCTTGTGCCGGTGATGACCGTCGGCCTTTGCGCTGATGGTTTCGCGATAGGCGATCCGCGGTGGCCGCGTGGTCACTTCGACGCCATAGCGCTCCTTCATGCGTTCCAGCATCACCCGCAGGTGCAGCTCGCCGAGTCCGCGGATGACCGTCTCGTTGAGTTCCTTGCTGTGCTCGACGCGGAAACAGGGATCTTCCTCGGCCAGCCGGTGCAGCGCGGTGGCCAGCTTCTGCTCCTGGCCCTTGTGCGCCGGCTGGATGGCCAGGCCGAACATCGGCTGCGGAAAATCCAGCGCCTTCAGGTGGATGTGGTCCTCATCGCGACTGTCGTGAAGGACGGCGTCGAAATGGATCTCGTCGACCTTGGCGACGGCGGCGATGTCGCCGGGCACGGCGACGTCCACTTCGCTGTGTTCCCTGCCCTTGAGCTTGAACAGGTGTCCGACCTTGAACGCCTTGCGACCCTCGTCGATGAACAGCTGGCTGTCCTTGCGCACCGTACCCTGATAGACGCGGAAGACGCTGAGCTTGCCCACGAACGGATCGTTGATGATCTTGAAGACATCGGCGACGACGTGGCGATCGGCATCCGGGACCGTTCGGAACGGTTCGGCCGCCTCGCCCTGTCCGCGAACGAACAGGGGCGGATTGGCCTCACCCGGATGGGGCATCAGCGTCTCGAACAGGTCCAGCAGTTGCTTCACGCCGACGCCGCTGCGCGCAGAGACAAAGCAGATCGGCACGAGATGGCCTTCGCGCAGGCACTGTTCAAAGGCGTCGTGGAGCTCCTGGCCGGACAGCCCGGCCTCGCCGTCTTCGAGGTAGCGCCCCATCATCGCTTCGTTGATCTCGACGACCTGGTCGATGATCTGCTGGTGCGCCTGTGCGGGTGAGGAGAAGTCGCTGTCGCCCTCGGCCTGCGTGAAGCAGTCGAGGACGCGCGTACCGCCGCCGGCCGGCAGGTTGATCGGCAGGCATTCCTTGCCGAAGGTGTCGCGCAGCTCGTCGACCAGCGCCTGCAGATCGATGTCCTCGTGGTCGATCTTGTTGATGACCAGCAACCGGCACAGTCGCCGTGCCCGCGCGTAGTCCATCAGGCGCTGCGTGCCATGCTCGATGCCGGTCGAGGCATTGACCACAATGGCGGCCGTCTCGACCGCAGCCAGCGCGCTCAGGGTCGGGCCGCGGAAGTCGGCATAGCCGGGCGTGTCGACGAGGTTGATATGGACGCCGCCGTGGTCGATGCTGGTGATCGTGGAGTTGATCGAATGACCGCGCTGCTTTTCCATCGGATCGAAGTCGGACACCGTGGTGCCGCGCTCGATGGTGCCTGCCGTCTGTATGGTTCCGCCGGCCTGCAGCAGGGCTTCGCAGAGGGTGGTTTTGCCGGCGCCCGGGTGGCCTACGAGGGCGATGTTGCGGATCTGCTCGGTACGATGACCCATGCGTCTTTCTCCCGTGCGTTGATGCCGGTTCCAGCATCCGCAGGCGGTTGGAATTTGCAAGGTTCGCCGCACCATGGCCGGGCCGGACTGCCAAGGTGACGGCGGTCCTGGTGCACGGCGCCGGTGGCGGTGGCTGGCAGTGGTCGCTCTGGGCAGGCGTCCTGCGGTCCGCCGGCATGGCGGTGCTCGCGCCCGACCTGCGTCCCCTCGACGCTGGGCTGATGGCGACAGGATGGACGGACTACCTGGCGCAGGTGCGGCAGTGGCGGTCCCTGTCCGCTCCGCCACAGGTCCTCATCGGCGCCAGCCTCGGTGGCCTGCTGGCGCTGGCCGCCGCTTCGGAGCAGGCACCGGTTGCGTTGGTGCTGGTCAATCCAGTGCCGTCGCTGGGCGTCGAGCCCTGGCCGCCGCTGCGTGCCCGGCCGCCGCGCGTGGCCTGGTCGCGGCTGCCGTTCGCGGCGACGCGGGCATCGCTGCCCGATGCCGGGCTGGCGGCAGCCCGATACGCGCATGCGCGCTGGCGTGACGAATCCGGGCGCGTGCTCAATGAGGTTGCGGCCGGTATTGCGATCGCCGCGCCTTCTTGCCCGGTCCTGGTCATGGCGTCTGAGCGGGATACGGATATCCCGCCGGCGACCTCGCGCGCGCTCGCGGTCATGCTGGATGCCGATTTCCTCCTGCTTCGCGATTGCAGTCATGTTGGTGCGCTGCTCGGTCGCGGCGCGCCTGCCGCTGCGCTGCGGGCACTGGCCTGGCTGGCGGCACGGGTCGGCACCGGGCGCACGCTGGCAACAGGGACTGAATGCCTCCAGCCGGCCAGTGGAAGGGGTTCATAACGAATTAAGCGCGATCGCCCGATAGTGCCGGCGACGTCGCGATGGGCGCGACTGGAGCACGAACCATGCGATTTCTTGTTGGTCTGGCTGTGAGCCTGGGTGTTGCCGCATCGGCATCGGCCTACGACAACGGCTATGCCTACGACCGTCCCGCGGACGGCTACGGCAGCAATGTCCATTACGCCTATGGCGAGGTGCTCGAGGTGCAGCCGATCCAGCGCACCAGCCATTACCCGACGTCCCGTCAGGTGTGCCAGGACGAGCCCGTCGACTATTACGAGGCCGGTCGTCCGCGCTCGCCGGCGGGTACGGTGGTCGGCGCCATTCTCGGGGGCGTGATCGGCAACCAGATCGGTCGTCATGGCCATGGCCACTACCGTCACCACCATCGTCACGCCAGCACCGCAGCCGGCGCCGCGATTGGCGCGGCGATCGGTTACGGCGCCAGCCGCGACAACGGCTACGTCCGCCGCGGTTACGAACAGCGCTGCTATGAGGAGCGTGGTTACGAGTCGGCCGAGGAAATCGTCGGCTACGACGTGACCTACCGTTATCGTGGCGAGATCTACCAGACCCGTACCGATCAACACCCTGGCGACACCATCCGCGTGCGCGTCGCCGTGGAGGCCATGCACTGACGCACGGGCATCACACGCACGAGACTCGACAAGGGGCCGACTGGCCCCTTGTCCGTTTCCGGGGGAGCGGTCCATCGGGGCCGGCCTGCTAGACTTGCGCACCCCTTTGTCGCGACGGCCTTCGGACGTTCGCCGGCAGCCCGCATCCATGACGTGGCCCCGCCGCGTCCAGCAAGATCAGGCAGATGGAACACACCAATTACCAGTCGTTCTGGAACGACAAGGCCAGTTCCGTTCGCGGCGCCATGATTGCCGTCGACGGCAGTGCCGACGAGGAAACCCTGGCCGCCACCGGCCGATTCAGCGCCCGGCAGATCCGCCTCGCCCTCGACATCAGGCCGGAAGACCACGTCCTTGAACTGGGTTGTGGCGTCGGCCGCATCGGTGCCGAGTTGTTGAACGATTGCGCGCTGTGGCACGGCGTCGACATCGCGCCGAACATGATCGCGGTGGCGCGCGAGCGTCTGGCCGCGCTGGGCGCGGACGCCGGCCGCTTCCGCCTCGACCCGCTGCATCGCACACGCCTGGATCCCTGCGCCGACGCCAGTTACGACAAGGCCTACTGCGTCGCCGTGTTCATCCACATGGACAAGGAGGACTTCCTCCTTTACCTGCGCGAGCTGTTCCGCGTGCTCAAGCCGGGTGGACGCCTGTATTTCGACCACTGGAACCTGGCGCATCCGGTGGGCTGGAAGCGCTTCGCGATGGAAGTCGCGCAGTACGTCGATCACGACCACAGCGCGCGCAAAGATGTCGCCCGCAACCAGTTCACCACGCCGCAGGAAGTCGAGCTGTTCCTCAAGGACGCCGGCTTCGACGTCGCGCTGTCCCTGACGGATTCGCCGTGGATCCAGGCGGTGGCCATCAAGCCCGGCACCCGGCCGTCGGCGCCGGTGATCGCGGAACTGCAGCCGCTGGCGGCACGCATCGCCTACACGCCGCGCTGGACGTTCTGGTTCGACAACCTGTTCCCGATGTTCACCGGGCAGGAACATCCCGGCGAACTGCTGGCGCGCATGCCGCCCGCCGACGCCGACGAGGAATCCTTCATGCACCATCTGTGGATCCGGGCGATCTGGCGTCACCACGCCGACCGCTGGGGGCCGTGCCCGGATTGATCTGGGGCGCGGCGTGCTTTCGCCGCATGCAAGTGATGATCCGCCGCCGGCAGGCGCATGCCGGCGGCGCATTCAGTCAGATGTGGTAACCCTTGTACAGCGTGCTGTGCGCCGGACGCTGCTCTTGCGGCGGGCGATCGGTGGTGTAGTAGTACATCGCGATCGAGCGCCGGTAGATGCCTTCAGGCGCCGCCCAGGGTTCCGGATGGCCGTGGAACGTGTCCGACCGGGTGGCGAACAGCACAGCGCGATTGAACACCGGTTCGATGCTGACGCGCCGCTCGCTCGCGGTGGTATCCCACAACTCCAGCTCGCCACGGTATTCGGGCCGCCAGTCCGGGTTGAGATAGAGCAGCAGGTTCAGTCGCCGATGCGCCTGCAGGCCGGGATGCCAGTTGAAGTCGGCGTGGATGCCGAGGTGGCCGCCACGGCGGATCAGGTGCAGACCGCCGCCGAGCAGATGCGGATCCGCCAGCAGGTGTTCGATGCCGGTCAGGCGTTCCAGGAACCGGATGAAGACGCCCGAGTTGAGCTGGTGGATGGCCTGGCGCAGCGCTTCCGGAAACTTCGTCTCGTCGCCGCAGGCGAGCTTGACCTCGTAGCCCTCGGCGCCGAACTGGTCCCAGGCCATCGGATCGTCCGGGCCGGGAAACACCTCGAACAGTGCCTGCGCCGCTGACGGCCGCAGCAGGTCGGGAATCACCAGATGCGGGAACGGGTCGGCGTCGGCAAAGGCCGCGGTGTTCCGGGCGGCCACTTCATCCAGCCAATGGCGATCAAAGACGTAGGACATTCGGCCAGTTCGGGCGCAACGCATTGGAACTTCCGGTCATGCCGTCTGCGGATCCGGATCGCTTGAGGCAGCGCGTGCGGTTCCGGCGTTGACTGACCTCCGGCAGGGAGCCGAAGTTTACCGTCAATCACCCGGCCGCACGGTACGCGAGGCGTCCGCAACGATTCCTCGCCCCGCGAAGCTGAGCCGGGCACTGGCTTGCGACAGTCGCCACGGACTGCCAAAGCCGCCATCGTGTCCGCCGGACGCGAGGACAGGGCGAACGCCGCCGTCAATCGGACTGACCCTGCCAGGCATCAGGGGACGGAGTTGCTGGCGAAATGGCAGGTGGCCGTTATGCCCCACTGGCATGTACTGCCCGGACACTCGCAGCTCGATTCCAGCGAACCGGCGTCCTCGGCGTAGGCGCTCCAGACGAACCACGCAAAGTTCAGGAAGTACGGCTGGCCTGCCTCCAGCTTGCAGCGCGACGCGTTGGCTGCCGGATTGGTCGTCCACTGGATGGCGCTGCTTGCGACACCTATGCAGGCGGCCGGGAGTCCATCGAAGGAGCCGCAGCGCTTGCTCAGGCTGACCGAAATGCCCGCGGTGGAGCTGGGAAACGACAGCTTGCCTGAAGCGATCGTGTCCGGCGCGTTGAAGGTGAAGGAGCGCACGCCGATCACCTCCGGCTGCATGGTGTCCGGGTTGTAGAGGTTGGCCGCGGTTCCCCATGACCAGGTGTGGAGCTCACCGAAGGCGTAACCGGTCCACCACGCATAGGGAAAAAGGCTCTCGCTGGACAGCACGCCAGGCAGGTGGGCACAGGGCGGCTCGAACGCATCCCAGTAGACGCGGTCGGCGGCGCGCACGGGTGCTGGAATCAGGGCCGCCAGGACCAGGGTCAACGACAGTGGCAGGTTCCTCATCGATCCGGCTCCTTGATCTGCAACCCGGAATGTACATTGCGGACAGGCCACTGCGGGCGGGACGGTCCAGTTCGCTCGACGGCCGAACCGTCAGGCGCCGGCAGGACGTGGGGACGCCCGGCGGCGGGCCTGCGCCCGAAGGGTACCGTCAAGATCCCCGGATGGGTATTGCTTGCGGGTCGCTGCCCGCAGCATGCCGAGCCGCCCTGGCAGACCTTACGGCGGTGCGGTGCGAATGCGAGGTCCGGATCGGCGACGCGACCGGCCGGCTTGTTCGATGCGGAAGCTGGGCTTGTCCACCGGCGAATGGCCGGTCGCATGAGGGGCTGTGCAGGCGCTGGGCATGCATCGTGATATTGCCGTCGCAGGAGCCCGCTGGTGCCGAAGGTGGGACTCGAACCCACACGCTTTTAAGGGCGGCGGATTTTGA
>CAZYHP010000053.1:0-20412 GCA_964647135.1 uncultured Rhodanobacteraceae bacterium | reverse complement strand
GGTGCCTCGCCGGATTCGCCGGCCGCGACGGCGCCCCTCTCCGATACGGCGAACCGGTACGGCATCGTGTACGCGCTGATGACCGACGTCGTACGGGAGAACCTCGGTGTGCGCGGTTACTTCTTCCAGCTCAAGATCGAGCGTGCCGAGGATGTCGACGCCCTGCTGGCCCTGATACCCGACCTTCGCGCGGCCTTGACCAAGGCGCGAGGCGAAGCGTTCGCGGAACAGTGGGAAGACTATCTGCGCGCGATCGTCGACGCCTGAGGCAGGGGCCTGAGCGACGCGACCGAGGTCCCGGTCGCGTCCACCGCTGCCGTCGCGCGGATCAGACGGCGCGCAGGCGAGCCCGACGCGGCGCGGTGTGCGCAGCAGCGATGAACTCGCGCACCTGCGGGTACACGACTTCGCGCCAGCGCCGACCGCTGAAAATGCCGTAGTGCCCGGCACCGGCAACAGTCAGGTGCTTCTTGCTGGACTCGCTGACGCCGCTGCACAGGGCCAGCGCGGCGCGCGTCTGGCCGGTGCCGGAGATGTCGTCGAACTCGCCCTCGATACTGAAGATGGCGGTGCCGCGGATGGCTTCGGGCGCCACGCGTTGGCCGTCGACATGCCACTGCCCGCGCGGCAGGAGGTGCTGCTGGAAAACGATGCGGATGCAGTCGAGGTAGTACTCGGCGGGCATGTCGAGCACCGCGTTGTACTCGTCGTAGAAGCGCCGGTGCGCCTCGGCATCGTCGAGATCGCCGCGCACCAGGTCCTGGTAGAAATCCCAGTGCGAACTGACGTGACGGCCGGGATTCATGGCAATGAAGCCGGCGTGCTGCAGAAAGCCCGGATACACCCTGCGGCCGCGGCCGGGATAGTTCGAAGGGACCTCGTGGATCACGTGGTTCTCGAACCAGCTCAGCGGCTTGGTCGTCGCCAGATCGTTCACCTTCGTCGGACTTTCGCGGGTGTCGATGGGGCCGCCCATCATGGTGAGGCTGCGCGGGATCGCTTCCCCGGCATCGGCCATCAGCGACACCGCAGCGAGCACCGGCACGGTCGGCTGGCAGACCGAGATCACATGCAGGTTGTCGGCGCCGATGTGGCGTATGAAGTCCTGGATGTAGCGGACATAGTCGTCGAGTGTGAAGGCGCCTTCCGAGGTCGGCACCATGCGGGCGTCGATCCAGTCGGTGAGGTAGACCTTGTGGTCGGCGAGCAGCGTGCGCACGGTATCGCGCAGCAGCGTGGCGTGATGGCCGGACAGCGGCGCGACCACCAGGACGACGGGATCATCCTTGAGTTCGCTGATGACTTTCGCCTCGTCGCTGAAACGCTTGAAGCGTTGCAGCCGACAGAATGGCTTGCAGAGCGCCGTCAGTTCGACGACCGGCACAGTGGCGCCGTGTGCCTGGATGCTGTGCAGGTCGAAACGCGGCTTCTCGTAATCCTTGCCGATGCGATAGAGGAGTTCGTAACCCGCGGCCAGTCGCGCCGCGCCGGGCAGCTGCGCCATCCAGCTGCCGTTCGACGAAAAGGCCTTGGCGGCGGCCTCGGCCCAGTACGTGACCGGCGCCATCATGGCCCGGTTGAACTCATGGAACTGGTAGAGCATGGTCGGAGTCAGCCCGCGGATTGCTGCGATGCAGCGAGGATAGCGGGTTTTTGACGTCCGGTCTGGGTCGTTTGATCGTCCGACGTCAGCGTTTCGGCTTGCCGGGGCTGAAGCGGCTCGACGGCGGGCCGCCCCGGCGCACCGGAGGACCGTTACGGTCGCGTGCACCGCGCGTGTCGCGGTCGCCGCGATTTTCGCGATTTTCGCGTCCGTCACGGGGTCCGCGGGGGGCGGCGCCGTCCTCGGCACGGTCTTCCCAGGCGCGGATGCGCAGGCGTTGTCCGGAGACCCAGACATTGCGCAGGTGTTCCAGCGCATCGCCGCTCATGTCGCCGGGCAGGTCGACAAGACTATAGGCACCCCGGATGTCGATGCGGCCGATCGCGCCGCTGTCCAGGCCGGCTTCGTTGGCGATCGCGCCGACGATGTTGCCGGGGCGAACGCCGTGCTGATGTCCCACCTCGATGCGGTAGGTGGTCATCGCCGCGTCGGACTGCCGCGGCGCACGAGGGCGGGTCGGCCGCTCGGGGCCGCCATCCTGTCGACCGGCGAATGGCTTGCGTTGATGCGGATCGCGCCCACCCTGGTCGCGCTCGAAGCGCTCGGGGCGGCGATCGGACTGGACCGGATCCGGCGCCAGCAGCAGGGGCGCGTCGCCCTGGACCAGCCGCGCCAGCGCCGCGGCGATGTCGCGTACCGGTACGCCATGCTCGCCTTCATAGGCCTCGATCAGCGCCTGGTAGGGCGCCAGATCGTCGCGGGCCAGGGTGTCGGTGATGCGCTGCTTGAAGCGGACCAGGCGCTGGTCGTTGACCACGTCGACGCTGGGCAGGCTCATCACCTCGATGGGCTGGTTGGTCGCCCGTTCGATGGCGCGCAGCAGGTTCCGTTCGCGTGCCGAGACAAACAGGATCGCTTCACCGGTGCGCCCGGCACGGCCGGTTCGGCCGATGCGGTGCACGTAGCTTTCGGTATCGTAGGGAATGTCGTAATTCACGACGTGGCTGATGCGCTCGACGTCCAGGCCGCGCGCAGCGACGTCGGTGGCGACCAGGATGTCCAGCTCGCCATTGCGCAGCCGCTCGATGGTGCGTTCACGCTGCTGCTGGGCGATGTCGCCGTTGATCGCGGCGGCGGCGAAACCGCGTGCCTCCAGCTTCGAGGCCAGCTCTTCGGTGGCCTGCTTGGTGCGCACGAAGACGATCATCGCCTCGAAGGTTTCGGCTTCGAGGATGCGCGTCAGCGCGTCCAGCTTGTGGACGCCGGACACCCACCAGCAGCGCTGCCGGATCGTGCCGGCGGTGCGCGTCCTGGCCTCGATGGTGACCGAGGCGGGATCCTTGAGGTGACGTTCGGCGATGCGCCGGATCGGTGGCGGCATGGTGGCCGAAAACAGGGCCACCTGGCGATCCGCAGGCGTCGCCTGGAGGATCGACTCGACGTCATCGACAAAGCCCATGCGGAGCATTTCGTCGGCTTCGTCGAGCACCAGCATGGACAGTCTGTCGAGCTTGATCGAACCACGTTCGATGTGATCGATGAGACGCCCCGGTGTCGCGACCACCACATGGACGCCGCGTCGCAGCGCAGCCAGTTGCGGTCCGTATCCCGTGCCGCCGTAGATCGGCAGCACGTGGAATCCGGGCAGGTGGGCCGCGTAACGCTGGAATGCTTCGGCGACCTGGATCGCAAGTTCACGCGTCGGCGTCAGCACCAGCACCTGGGGATGCGGACGGGAAACGTCGATGCCGGCCAGGGCGGGCAGGGCGAAGGCGGCGGTCTTGCCGGTACCGGTCTGCGCCTGGCCGACGAGGTCGCGTCCGTCCAGCAAGGGTGGAATGGTTGCCGCCTGGATGGGCGAAGGGGATTCGTAGCCGACGTCAGTCAGCGCCTGCAACAGCGGAGCCGGTAGCGCCAGGTCGGCGAAGGAGGAAACGGGGGCCGACACGGGCAACTCCGGAACAGGGGGAACGCGAATTGTAGTGGCTGGCAGGCGCACTGCGCCGGCCCGGTCGAACCATGTTCAGCCGCCAGCCCGCGGGATGCGCGCGCCAACGGCTGGTTTGCCGCGCGCGCGGCCGATCCGTTAGGCTGCGCACCCCGGTTTTTCAAGGCGCAGCGACATGGATTTCCAGTTCACCGAAGAACAGATGATGATCCGCGACGTGGCGCGGCGGATCGCCCAGGAGAAGATCGCACCCAGCGCCGAGCACTGGGACAAGGTCGGTGAGTTCCCGCTGGAGAACATCCGCCTGCTTGGCGAGAACGGCCTGATGGGGATCGAGGTGCCCACCGAATACGGTGGCGCCGGACTGGATTCCATCGGCTACGTACTGGCCATGTTCGAGATCGCTGCCGCCGACTGCGCGCACTCGACCATCATGTCGGTGAACAACACCCTGTACTGCAATGGCCTGCTGAAGAACGGCACGGAAGAACAGAAACACAAGTACGTGACGCCGATCGCCACTGGCGAAGCCATCGGTGCCTACGCGCTGACCGAACCGCAGTCCGGCTCGGATGCCTCGGCCATGCGCACGCGCGCGGTTCTGTCGGCCGACGGCAGCCACTATGTCGTCAACGGCAAGAAGTCCTGGATCACCTCGGGTCCGGTGGCGAAGTACATCATGCTGTTCGCGGTCACCGATCCGGCCGCCGGTGCCAAGGGCATCACCGCCTTCATCGTCGACACCGACCGCGAAGGATTCTTCCGCGGCAAGACCGAACCGAAGCTGGGCATCCGTGCCTCGGCCACCTGCGAGATCGAATTCCAGGATTACCGCCTGCCGGTTGAAGACCGGATCGGCGAGGAAGGACAGGGTTTCCGGATTGCCATGGGTGTCCTGGACGCTGGTCGCATCGGTATCGCCGCGCAGGCCGTCGGCCTGGCACGCTCGGCCTACGAGGCCGCCGTGGCGTACGTGAAGGAACGCAAGAGCTTCGGCCAGCCGATCGGCAGCTTCCAGATGATCCAGGCCAAGATCGCCGACATGAAGTGCCGGCTTGATGCCGCGGAGATCCTGACCCTGCGTGCCGCCTGGGCCAAGCAGCAGTCGCTGGTGACGGGCGCGCGTTTCAGCACCGAAGCCTCGGTCGCCAAGCTGACGGCCTCGGAAGCGGCGATGTACATCACCCACCAGGCGCTGCAGATCCACGGCGGCATGGGTTATTCGAAGGAAATGCCGCTGGAGCGTTACTTCCGTGACGCCAAGATAACCGAGATCTACGAAGGCACCAGTGAGATCCAGCGACTTGTGATCGCGCGCAACGAAACAGGCCTGCGCTGAGCGTTACCTTCGGATCCGTAATTGGACGGACCGGAGGCCTGGATGGATCGAAAACGGTGGATGGCCGGCGCACTGGTCGTCGCCGCCGCGCTCGCAGTCGGGCCGGCGTGTGCGGCCAGCATGGACTGCCTGCACTTCGACGCCTTCGAAGGCGGTCTGGCCCCCGCGGGCCCGATGCGCGAAGTGCAGCGCCTCCACAACTGCGCACGACGCACGGCACAACCGCGCCCGTCGCCGCGACTGCGCGATCTGAAGTGGAACGCCACGGTGGCGGCCAGCGCGCAGTCCTGGGCGAACCAGTGCACCTGGTCGCATCCCGGCGGGCACCCGTATGGCGAGAATCTCGCCGCCGGGTCGATCGGCTACGACGCGCCCGGCCTGGTGCCGATGTGGATCGACGAGCACGTCTTCTACAACTACGCCAGCAACAGTTGCACCCCCGGCCAGATGTGCGGTCATTACACGCAGATGGTGTGGCGGAACACCCAGCAGCTGGGATGCGCCACGCAAACATGCGCCGGCCCACCGCCTTGGGGAGGCGGTGGCCAGTGGCTATTCCTGGTGTGTCGTTATTCACCGCCGGGAAACATCATCGGGCAACGGCCGTACTGATCGGTATCGCGGCGATTTCAGTCGTTCGGCCTGAACCGCCGCTGGACATCGGCGCCGATTCCGCCGCGTCCGCGACGATGCAACGCCAGGCGGCATGGATTCGCCGCTTCCGCCCCGGTATCCTGCGCGGCTGCGATCCAGTCCTTCGAAACCCCTGATTTTTCCGGAGAAACCCCATGAGCGCCTTGGCCGCGGTCGTTCCTACGTCCGAGTCGGTTTTAGCCATCCTTGACCAGCTGTCCGGACGCCTGTCCGGCGCAAGACTGAAGGAGGCGCGTGCGTTCGCGGAAGTGCTTCTCGGCCGGGTTGCCGACGACGACCTGGCCGGACGCGGTCAGGGTGAGTGGGTGGCACTGATCCTCGATCTGCTGGAATTCGCGCGGTCGCGATCGACCGGCAAGGCAAAGATCCGCGTCTTCAATCCGACCGTGGCGGAGCATGGCTGGGACAGCCCGCACACGGTGATCCAGATCATCAACGACGACATGCCGTTCCTCGTCGACAGCGTCGGCATGGGCATCGCCGCCCATGGTGCCGTGGTGCATACGCTGATCCATCCGGTGATGAACATCTCCCGCGACCCGGGCGGCCACCTGCTGGCATTGGGCAGCGGGCTCAGCGAGTCGGTCATCCATGTCGAGATCGACCGGCAACCGGAGGCCGAACACCTGCGTCGCCTCCGGGAATCGCTGGAGCGGGCACTGGTCGATGTGCGTCTGAGCGTGACCGACTGGGCCGCCATGAGGCAGCGCATCGTCGACGTCGCCGCGGCATTGCCCGGCGCACCCGGTCCGGTGGGCAAGGACGAGGTGGACGAGATCCGCGCGTTCCTCGACTGGGTCGGCGATGACCACTTCACCTTCCTGGGCTATCGCGAATACGAGGTCGCCAAGGTCGATGGCGATGAGGTGCTGCGGGCGATTCCGGGCACCGGCCTGGGTATCCTCCGCGGTGACATCGCCGGCGCGACGCCGCGCAGCATCCGCAGTCTTGCCGCCAACGATGCCGAGACCGAGGGCGCCAATCGCGTCCTCATCATCACCAAGACCAATGCACGCGCGACCGTGCATCGCGTCGGCAACATGGATTACATCGGGCTCCTCTGTTTCGACGCACAGGGCAAGGTGGTCGGCGAACGCCGCTTCATCGGCCTGTTCACGTCCGGTGCCTACATGCGTCGTCCGCAGGATGTACCACTGGTGCGGACCAAGGTCGCGGAAGTGATGCACCGGTCAGGCCTGCGCGCCGACAGCCACAGCGGCAAGGCCCTCAAGCACATTCTCGAAACGCTGCCTCGCGACGAGCTGTTCCAGTGCAGCACCGACGAGTTGTATTCCATTGCTACCGGCATCCTTGGCCTGCACGAGCGCAGCCGCACGCGCCTGTTCCTGCGCCGCGACCGCTTCGGCCGCTTCTTCTCGGCACTCGCCTTCATCCCTCGTGACCGCTTCAACACCGGCGTGCGCGAGCGCATCGAGTCGATGCTGCTGACCGCCTTGCAGGGCCAGACCATCGATACCCAGGTGCAGGTCGGCGACTCGACGCTGGCGCGCCTGCACATGGTGATCCGACCGCCCTTCGGCGTCCGTCCGCAGTTCGACACCGCGGCGCTGGAAGCGGACATGGCGCGCATCGTCCGCAACTGGCACGACGAGTTGCGCGACATCGTGGTGCAGCGCCACGGCGATGACCTCGGCCTGCGCCTGGCCGCCCGCTACCAGCGCGCGCTGCCGGCGGCCTATGTCGAACAGGTGCTGCCGGAGATCGCCGCCGACGACATGCTCGCCATTTCGCAGCTCGGCAACGAGGACGACCTGCGCCTGAACCTCTACCACGCCCCCGGCGATCGCGAAGGCGCTCTGCGCTTCAAGCTCTATCGCATGGGACAGGCGATCACGCTGTCCGAAGCGTTGCCGATGATGGAGAACATGGGACTGCGCGTCCTCGCCGAACATCCCTACGAAATGGAGGTGGCCGGCAGCCTGATCAGCATCCAGGACTTCGAGATCGCATTCCCCGAACACGTCGATGTCGACCTGGAGGTCTCGCACCGGTTCTTCGAAGAGGCGTTCGAGGCGGTCTGGCGCGGGCGCGCCGAGAGCGACAGCTTCAACCGGCTGATCATCGGCGCGCGCCTGTTCTGGCGCGAGGTCGCCGTCCTGCGTGCGTACGCCAAATACCTGCAGCAGGTCGGCACGCCGTTCTCCCAGGCCTACATCGAGCAGACGCTCAACCGCTACCCGGTGCTGGCACGCCTGCTGATCGAGGTGTTCCAGGCCAAGTTCGACCCGTCGCGCGTCGACGAGCCGGCCGAGGAAACCCGTCGCTGGCAAGGTGTGGTCGAGCGCGCGATGGGTCGTCTGTCGCGCAGCGATGTCGAGCGTGCGCAGATCCCGGCGCTGGTCGAGGCGCGTGGCAAGGGGCCGGCGGCGTTCGAGAAGGCCATTGTCGACGCCGTCAAGGCGCTGCTGGAAGAAGTCGCGAGCCTGGACGAGGACCGCATCCTGCGCAGCCTGATGGCGGGCATCCACGCCACGTTGCGCACCAATTTCTACCAGCTCGGTGAAGATGGCCGCCCGCACGACTACATCAGCTTCAAGTTCGATCCGGCGCGCCTGATCGAGGCGCCCAAGCCGCGCCCCTACCGCGAGATATTCGTGTACTCGCCGCGTGTCGAAGGCACGCACCTGCGTTTCGGCCCGGTCGCGCGCGGTGGCCTGCGCTGGTCCGACCGGCGCGAGGATTTCCGTACCGAAGTGCTCGGCCTGGTGAAAGCGCAGATGGTGAAGAACACCGTCATCGTGCCGGTCGGCGCCAAGGGTGGTTTCATCGTGAAGCGGCCGCCGGCCAGCGGCGATCGCGATGCCATGCTGGCCGAGGGTGTCAGCTGCTACCGCAGCTTCATCAACGGCCTGCTCGACATCACCGACAACCTCGTCGATGGCAAGCCGGTGCCGCCGAAGGACGTTGTCCGGCATGACGGCGACGACCCGTACATGGTTGTCGCCGCGGACAAGGGTACGGCGACGTTCTCGGACATCGCCAACTCCGTCTCCGCGGAGCACGATTTCTGGCTCGGTGACGCCTTTGCCTCCGGTGGTTCGTACGGTTACGACCACAAGGGCATGGGCATCACCGCACGTGGCGCCTGGGAGTCGGTGAAGCGCCACTTCCGCGCCCTCGGTGTCGATTGCCAGAAGGAAGACTTCACCTGTGTCGGCATCGGTGACATGTCCGGCGACGTGTTCGGCAACGGCATGCTGCTCTCCGAGCACATCCAGCTGGTCGCGGCCTTCGACCATCGCCACATCTTCATCGATCCGCAGCCGGATTCGGCACGCGGTTTCAGGGAACGCAAGCGCCTTTTCAATGTGCCCCGCTCGAGTTGGGAAGACTACGACCGCAGCCTGATCTCCGAGGGCGGCGGCGTCTGGCCACGCAGCGCCAAGACCATTCCGGTTTCGCCGCAGGCGCGTGCGGCACTGGGTATCGAGGAGGAGGTGACGGCGTTGACGCCGAACGAGCTGATGAAGGCGATCCTCAGGGCGCCGGTCGGGCTGCTCTGGAACGGCGGCATTGGCACCTACGTGAAGTCTTCCGGCGAGTCGCATGCCGATGTCGGCGACCGCGCCAACACGCCGCTGCGCGTCGATGGTCGCGAACTGCGCTGCAAGGTGGTGGGCGAGGGCGGCAACCTGGGCATGACCCAGCTCGGCCGCATCGAAGCGGCACGTCATTCCGGCGTGCTGCTCAACACCGATTTCATCGACAACTCCGCAGGCGTCGACACCTCGGACCACGAGGTGAACATCAAGATCCTGCTCAACGAGCTGGTGCAGCGTGGTGTCCTGAGTCTGGAGGAACGCAACGCCCTGCTGGTGGAAATGACCGACGAGGTCGCGCAGCTGGTGCTCAACGACAACTACCGCCAGAACCAGGCCATCAGCCTGATGGAGCGGATGGGCGTCGCGCGCCTGGGATCCAAGCAGCATTTCGTGCGCACGCTGGAAGCCCAGGGCAAGCTGGATCGCGCCATCGAGTACCTGCCCAGCGATGCCGAGTTCGAAGAGCGTCGCGCACGCGGCGAAGGCCTGACCCGTCCGGAACTGGCCGTGCTGCTGTCGTACAGCAAGATCGAACTGTTCGAGCGCCTGCTGGAGTCGGACGTGCCGGAGGATCCGCACCTGTCCGCCGAGCTGGCCCGCTACTTCCCGAAGCCGATCCAGGAGCGCTACGGCAAGGACCTCGAGCAGCACCGGCTGCGGCGCGAGATCATCGCCACGGCGGTGACCAACTCGATCGTCAATCGCATGGGTTCGACCTTCGTCCTGCGCATGCAGGAAGACACCGGCCAGACGCCGGCGCAAATCGCCAAGGCTTACAGCATCGCCCGGGAAATCCTCGATGCACGCGCCCTGTGGGCGGACATCGATGCGCTCGACGGCAAGGTCACCGACGCCGTGCAGGTCGACGCGCTGATGCGCATCTGGCAACTGCTGCGCTCGATGACGCGCTGGTTGCTCAACCTGCCGGGCGAGAAGCTGGTGATCGCCAGCGCCGTGGCACGCTATGCCCCTGGCCTTGCCGAACTGCGCAACGGACTGGGCAAGCTGGTGTCCAGCAGCGAGCGCAGCGCCATGGCAGCCGATGCGGCGCAATGGCACGAACGTGGCGTGCCGAAGGCGTTCTCGACCCAGCTGGCAGGGCTGTCGCATCTGGCGGCGGCACTGGACATCGTCGAGGTCGCGGCGGAACGCGGCTTGCCGGTGGGCAAGGTCGCGGAAGTCTACTTCCAGGTCGGCGAAACCCTGCACCTGAAGTGGCTGATGGATCGTGTCGAAGAACTTCCGGTCACCGGTCGCTGGCATGCCCATGCCCGTGGCAGCCTGCGTGACGAGCTGTTCGTGCAGCATCGCGCCCTGACGGCGCAGATCCTTGCCGGGGCCGCCAAGCCGGATGCCAATGGCCGCAAGCTGGTGGAGGCCTGGTTCAACGGCGAGGAGCCGGGGCTGCGCTTCACGCTGGGAATGCTGGCCGACATGCGCACCCAGCTCGGCATGGACTATCCCACGGTCATGGTCGCGGTCCATCGTCTCGGCCAGCTGGTGAACGCCGGGCGCCGCCACTGATCTCCTGAGTCGTTACCGCCCGCCCTGCACGGGAGTCGATGCTCGTGCGGGGCGGGACGCCGTCACCGGGTCAACGGGTTCGACTGGGCGGTGACGGAATCCAGGCATGCGCGATCCTGCCGGGCACGCGCATGGCGCAGGGAACCGGTGGACGATTCCCGCCACCGGTGCGCAAGGGTCGAGAACGGGCCTCGCACGGACATCGTGCGGGCGGCCGGCAACGCACCCGATCGGGGTGGCGTCCAGCAGCAGAACGCATAGGGGCGGCCGTGGGCCGCCGCCGCGGTTACTTCATGCGGTAGGTGATACGACCCTTGCTCAGGTCGTAGGGGGTCATTTCCACCTTGACCTTGTCGCCGGTGAGGATGCGGATGTAGTGCTTGCGCATGCGACCGGAAATATGGGCGGTGATGACGTGGCCGTTGTCGAGCTTCACGCGGAAGGTGGTGTTGGGCAGGGTCTCGATGACCGCGCCTTCCATTTCGATTTGATCGTCTTTCGACATCCGTTGGCGTCGTGTTGGGTCAGGGCCCGCTGGGCGAAGGCGGCGATTCTGCCATGAATGGCGCCGCCTGGCAAAGATTGGAGCAATTCGCGGCGGCTACAGTTCAGCGAGCAGGCCCGGTTCGAGCACTTCCCGGCGCCACCCGGCGAGGTCGTCAGGAAGCCGGCCCGTTCGCAACAGGAATTCCAGCGCCCGCCTCGGGCACAGCAGGCCCGGCGGCAGATCCAGGCGCCCGGCTTCGCGATCGACATGCGCCTTCAGACGCTTCATGCCCTCCTTCAGTGCATCGTCGTGCGGTGCCGGGACCGGCACCGTCGCCGCGACCTCTTGCTCGTCCGGGATCCGTTCGAGCAGGTTGATGAGGGCTTGCAGGCTGCGACGACGGCCCGCGGGCGCATCGGCCAGCCGCGCCGCCAATCGGGCGGCGCTGTGCTCCGGTTCAACGGCGGCGGCGATGGCGCTGTCGTCGTCGAGCACCCAGCGGCGCGGCAGATCGCGGTCGCGCGCCGCCTGCTCGCGCCACAACAGGATGCGGCGCAGCTGCGCCTGGGCCAGGTGCGACCAGCGCCAGCCATTGCGGAACGCCAGCTGCGGCTGGTCATCGGTTTCACCGCGGTAACCGTTTTCGGCCAGGCGTCGGCAATCCTGTCGATGCCAGTGTGCGTAGCCGCGATCGTTCAGGCGCCCGTCGAGCAGTTCGTGGACGCGATGCAGGTGGCGGACATCATCCAGGGCGTAGCTGACCTGACGGTCGCTCAAGGGGCGCGCCAGCCAGTTGGAACGCGTTTCCTGCTTCTCCAGATGGACATCCAGCAGCAGCGCGACGCAGGCCTGGTAGCCCAGGCCGGCGCCCAGGCCGGCGAAGGCCGCGGCGATCTGGGTGTCGTAGAGGCCGGTGATCGGACCGGGCAGGAGCGGACGCAAGGCGACGAGGTCCTCGCTCGCGCTGTGCATGAGCACGGTGGCCGCCGGATCGGCCAGCACCTCACCGAGTGTCGCCGCCGGTTCAAAGCTGAGCGGGTCGATCAGGGCGGCCGGGCCGGGTCCCGCGATCTGTACCAGGGCAAGGTTGGGCCAGTACGTGCGTTCGCGGACGAACTCCGTGTCAACCGCCAGGACCTGGCCGGATGCGCCGAGCCACTGCTGGAGGGCGGATCCGTCTTCGAGCCAGTTGCCGGTCGGATGGGTGGTCGCGTCGTCGGGATTGGGTACCATTCGGGGATGATGCAGTTCCAGGCCAGCCGCGCATGATACGCCGGGTCATCTCCATACTGATCGCCCTGGCGGGTTGCGCCGTCCTGTACAGCTGGTGGCTGCGCGGCCAGGAGACGATGTCGGGCGGGCTGGCGCCACCGGCAACGGTGCTTGCCGACTCACTCGAAACGGCGCCCGCTTCCGATCCCGGCGACGATCCCGGCGACGATCCCGGCGCGCACGCCGAAGAGGAGGGCGACGAGCCCGCCGAATCCGTCGAGGCGGCAGCGACCCGGGTGCCGGTAGCCGACTGGGCGCCCACGCTGGTGGAGTTCGACCATACGGATCGCAATGGCGTCACCGTCATCCTCCAGCGCGCCGATGCGGCGCTGGCCCAGGGACGGCTGTTCCGTCCGGCTGGCGACAATGCCGTCGATCTGTTTGTCTCGGTCCTCGATGCCGCCCCCGGAAACACGCGCGCCAAGGCGGGTCTCGAACGCACGCTGGAGCGGCTGGCCGCCGACATGGAGTCCGCGGTGTCGCTGGGCGACTACCCGGGCGGCCGTCAGCTGTTGCCGGTGCTGGAACAACTGCGCGAAGGCCCGGCGGACGTCGCACGCTGGCGGAATTGGCTGGTGGCGGGGGATGCCCAGCGCCGATTGCTGGAACAGGCCGCGGCTGCCCTTGAACGCGGCAGGCTGGATCGCGGCAACCGTTCGGCCGCGACGCTGTACCGTCGGGTTCTGGCGATCGAACCGGGCAACCTCAGCGCACAGGCAGGCCTTGCCGCCATCCGCGACCGGCTGCTGACCCAGGCGCTGGCCCGCGGTGAAGAGGGCGCCTTCGACGAGGCGGAAACGCTGATCGAGCGCGCCGCGACCGTGACGCCGGATGCGCAGTTGGCGCTGGAAGAGGCGCGGGCTGCGCTCGTCGAACAACGCAGCCATATTGCCGCGGTCCTGCTCAGCCAGGCACACCAGCGACTGGACGAAGGCCAGGCCGATGCCGCCGAGACCATCCTGGAGCAGGCGCTGGCGATCGCACCGGAACATGTCGGCTCGGGTCTGGTGCGCGAACGCATCCGGAATGTCCGCCTGTATGCCGGTTATGGCGAGGGCGAGCGATTCCGGGACGCCCTCGCCGACGGCTCCAGCGGTCCGGTCATGGTCGTCGTGCCGGTAGGCAGCTTCCTGATGGGCTCACCTGACAACGAGTCCGGTCGCCGCAACAACGAAGGGCCGCGCTTCCGCGTGCGATTCGACCAGGGCTTTGCACTGGCGGAGAGCGAAACGACTGTCGGCGCGTTCCGCCGGTTCGTCGAGGCGACGGGCCATCGGACCCTGGCCGAGCGGGAAGGGCGGTCATCGGTGTACGACGAACGTTCCGGCAGCATGCGCGAGCGTGCCGGCATCAACTGGCGGCATGACGAGACCGGGCGTACCGCGCCGGACACCTACCCGGTGGTGCACGTGGACTGGAACGATGCGGCCGCCTATGCCACGTGGCTGTCGGAAAGCGCCGGCAAGCCCTACAGGTTGCCTTCCGAAGCCGAATTCGAATATGCGTTGCGTGCCGGCAGCACCACCGCCTATCCATGGGGAAGCGGCGCGCCGACGCAGGTGGTCGCCAATGTTTCCAGCGCCGGGGACCGCTCGCGATCGCGACGCGAGTGGAGCAATGCGTTCCCGGGCATCGACGACGGACATTTCGGCATCGCCCCGGTGCTCACCTATGCGGCCAATGCCTTCGGCCTGCACGATCTTGTCGGCAATGTCTCCGAGTGGGTCGAGGACTGCTGGCACAGCGGCTATTCGCGCGCACCCAGCGACGGCCAGGCCTGGGTCAACCCCGGCTGCACGCGCCGCGTGGTGCGCGGATCGTCGTGGGCGAGCGGGCCGGACCAGGTGCGGGCCGCCTACCGCATGAATATCGACGCCGCGACCACCAGCCCTCGCGTCGGCTTCCGGGTCGCCAGGCACCTGGGCGGCGATTGATCATCGCCGACAGCACCTCGAAGTGGCTGCAGCGGTATCCTGCGCGGCAAGCGCAACGACTGGAGAATGAAGATGGGTCCTTTGGGTGCGGGTCGTCGAGGTGGCGCCGGGTTACGCTGGTGGCCGATCATTCTTTTTGTCCTGTATCTGGGCTATTACTGGTTCAGCAACCAGCAGGAAGTCCCGGTCACCGGGCGCAGCCAACTGGTCGATATCTCGCGCGAGCAGGAGTTGGCGCTCGGACTGCAGTCCTACCAGCAGATCCTGTCGCAAGAGCGCGTCGTGCGCAGCGGGCCGGAAGTCGATGCCGTGCGCGAGATCGGTCGACGACTGGTCACGGCCGCCAAGGAGATCGCGCCCGATGTGCCCTGGCAGCACTTCGACTGGGAGTTCAACCTGGTCCAGTCCGAGCAGGCCAATGCATTCTGCCTGCCCGGTGGCAAGGTGGCGGTGTATACCGGGATACTTCCGATCACCGCGAATGCGGACGGGCTCGCGGCCGTCATGGGTCACGAAATCGCCCATGCCATCGCCCGCCATGGCGCCGAACGCATGGCGACCCAGAAACTGGTGCAGATGGGCAGCATGGCCGCCGGCATGTCGGTCGGCGATATGGACCCGCAGACCCAGCGCATGGTCATGGGGGCCATCGGTGCCGGCGCCCAGTACGGCATCCTGCTGCCGTTCTCGCGCGACCATGAGAGCGAGGCCGACAAGATCGGCCTGCTGGTGGCGGCGCGCGCCTGCTTCGATCCCCGCGAGGCGCCGCGCCTGTGGGAACGCATGGGCCAGGCCGGCGGGGGTCGGCAGCCGGCGGAGTTCACGTCCACCCATCCCAGCCATGGAACGCGTATCCGCCAGCTCGAGGAGTGGATGCCGGAAGCCCTGTCCCTCTATCAGCAGTATTGCGGCCGGTGAGTGCGACCGCCGGCCCCTCAGGCGTGGTGGTCGCCTTGCGTCCCGGCACCGGGAACTTGCCGCGATCGCGCCGGTCTGCACGCCAACCTCGTGAGCAGTGATCGGGAATGAGTGACAGGGACGTCGACCAGGAACTGGTGGAGCGGGTTCAGCGTGGCGACATGGGTGCCTTCGACCTGCTGGTCAGGAAGTACCAGAACAGGATCCTCGCGGTCATCGGCCGCTACATCCGCGATTTCTCCGAGGCGCAGGATGTCGCCCAGGAGGTCTTCCTGCGCGCCTATCGCGCGCTGGGGAACTTTCGTGGCGACAGCGCGTTCTACACCTGGGTATACAAGATTGCCGTCAATACCGCCAAGAACCACCTGGTGGCCCTGCGCCGGCGACCACCGAGTGACGATGTCGATATCGAGGACGCGATGCATTTCAGTGCCGATTCGCAGTTGAAGGACCGGGCCACCCCGGAGAACGAACTGCTGCGACAGGAAATCGAGCGCAATGTCACGGCGGCTGTCGACGACCTGCCCGAGGAACTGCGGATGGCGATCACCCTTCGCGAGGTCGAAGGCCTCAGCTACGAAGAGATCGCCGAAGCGATGGAGTGCCCGATCGGCACGGTCCGTTCGCGCATCTTCCGTGCCCGTGAAGCCATCGAACGCCGTATTCGCCCCCTGCTGTCCGAGACCTGATCCATGACCAGCCCCAACCATCGCGAAGACCTTTCGGCGCTGATCGACGGCGCTCTGGGACGCAGTGAATCGTCTTTCCTGCTACGACGGCTGGAACACGATGCCGAGCTGCGCGAAAGCTATGCCTGCTGGCACATGATTGGCGATTGCCTGCGCGGCGGCCGCTCGATGATGCCTGCGCCCGACTCGCTGGCCGGGCGGATTCGCGAGGCCATTGCCGATGAAGCCGTGCCGCGCCGCCGCCTGCCGCTGCAGGTCGGACTGCGCTGGGCGGCGGGGTTCGCCACCGCTGCGGTCGTGGCGGCGTCGGCTTTCTGGTATGTGCAGCCGGACTCCTCCGGTGCCGGCTCTGCGGAGGCCGGCCAGCTGGTCGCGGGCGAATCCGAAGTGACTCGCTCCGGCGTGCGTGCCGATGATCTGCGTCGGCAACTGCCCCTTTTGCCCGTCTCCTCGCGGTCGTCGCGGCCGGTAGGGGCGGGGGAGTTCGCGCCGACGCCCGATCCGGAAACCTGGCAGCGTGCACCGGTCACGTCGCTGCACTATCCGTCGACGCAGTACATCATCGTGCTGCCAGCCGCCGCTGGCCAGGCGCCGCCGGCCGCGCAGGAGCGCCCGGCCTCGCCGCGGTAGTCGCCGAGGACGCCCGGCGGCTGACCGAATCCGCCGACATCGCCGACCGCCATTGAGGGCTGGGCTGGCGACCCCATTTCCGAATGCCTGAGCCCGGCTGCCACACGCCGGGCCGATTGAATCGACATCGCTAGGAGTTCCGATGAAGACGACGCATCAACCTCTTGCCCTGCGTATCGCCCTGGTGGGCACCTTCATGGCCTTCGGTCCGGCTGCCTGCGCGCAAAGCGAGGCCCCCGTGGCCGCCTCGTCCACCCTGGCGGTCCAGGCCAGCCAGCCGGCGCAGACGGCGCCCCTGCAGGTCACCGGGCTGCCCGATTTCACCGCGCTGGTCGAAGCGAACGCACCGGCGGTGGTGAACATCACGGCACTGACCACGGCAGCCAGCCGCCAGCGCAGCCTCGAAGAGGAGGAGGTGCCGGAGTTCTTTCGCCGCTTCTTCGGCCCGCCCGGTGCGCCAGGTGGTCGCGATTCGACCTCCGGCGGCTCCGGCTTCATCATTTCGCAGGACGGCTACATCCTCACCAACAACCATGTCGTGCAGGGTGCCGACGAGGTGACGGTGCGCCTGACCGACCGTCGCGAGTTCAGGGCCGATGTCATCGGCACCGACCCGCAGACCGACATCGCCGTCCTCAAGGTCGAGTCCAGTGGCCTGCCGACAGTCCGTCTGGGCAATGCCAAGACCGTCAAGCCGGGCCAGTGGGCGGTGGCGATCGGATCGCCGTTCCGCTTCGACCATACCGTGACTGCCGGCGTCGTCAGCGCCACCGGTCGCAGTGTCGGCGGCAGCGACCAGCAGTACGTGCCGTTCATCCAGACCGACGTGGCGATCAATCCCGGCAACTCGGGCGGTCCGCTGTTCAACCTCGCCGGCGAGGTGATCGGCATCAACTCGCAGATTTTTTCCGGCACCGGTGGCTACATGGGCATCAGCTTCGCGATTCCCATCGATGTCGCCCAGAATGTCGTCGACCAGCTGAAGTCGGACGGTCGCGTCCGTCGTGGCCGCATCGGCGTGGAAGTCCAGGAGGTCACGCGCGCCTTTGCCGAGTCGTTGGGACTGGACCGCCCGGTCGGCGCACTGGTCGCACGCGTGGTTCCGGACAGCGCCGCCGACCAGGCGGGCATCAGGATCGGCGACGTGATCCTCAGCTTCGATGGTCGAGACATCATCACCCAGAGCGACCTGCCGCCGATCGTCGGTACCACGCGTCCGGGCAGCAAGGTCGACGTGCGGATCTTCAGGGATGGCCGCGAGCGCACCCTCGCCGTCACCGTCGCGGAAGCCGAGTCCGATCCGGAGGCCGTGCTTCCCGCCCGCGCTGGTGAGCAGCCGGCTGCGAGCGCCACGAAACTGGGCATGCGACTGCAGGATCTCTCTGCCGAGCAGCGCACGCAGGCCGAGCTGGGCGGCACGGAAGGCGTGCTGGTCGCACAGGTCGTGGGTGGACCGGCTGACCGCGCCGGACTGCGGCGCGGTGACATCATCCTGCGTGTCGGCCGGACCGATGTCGGCAGCGTCGCTGCCTTCAACGCGGCGGTGGAAGGCGTGAAAGCCGGCGATTCCGTCATGCTGCTGGTCCGCCGCGGCGGCGCCAACACTTTCCTGGCACTGAACGTGCGCGAAGGCGACTGAGGGTTTCCTCCCCGCGGGACACCCGGCGGCCGCCCATTGGGCGGCCGCTTTTGCGATAATCGCCGTCTTTATGCCTGGTGTCCCTCCGGGCGATCGCCCGACTCATGAATCTGATACGCAATTTCTCGATCATCGCCCACGTCGACCACGGCAAGTCCACGCTGGCCGATCGCATCATCCAGTTCTGCGGCGGTCTGACCGAGCGTGAGATGGAAGCCCAGGTGCTGGACAACAATCCCATCGAACGGGAGCGTGGCATCACCATCAAGGCACAGTCGGTCTCCCTGCCGTACAACGCGCTCGATGGCCAGACCTACCAGCTCAACTTCATCGATACACCGGGCCACGTCGACTTTTCCTACGAGGTGAGCCGCTCGCTGGCCGCCTGCGAAGGGGCGCTGCTGGTCGTCGACGCCGCGCAAGGTGTGGAAGCGCAGAGCGTCGCCAACTGTTACACCGCGGTGGAGCAGGGCCTGGAAGTGGTGCCCATCCTCAACAAGATCGACCTGCCGACGGCGGATCCGGATCGCGTGAAAAGGGAGATCGAAGCGGTGATCGGCCTGCCGGCCGACGATGCCGTGCTGATTTCCGCCAAGACCGGTGTCGGCATCCAGGACGTGCTAGAGGCCATCGTCGCGCGCATTCCGCCGCCGAAACCGCTCGACACCGATCGTCTCCAGGCGCTGATCATCGATTCGTGGTTCGACAACTACCTCGGCGTGATCTCGCTCGTCCGCGTCATGCAGGGCGAGATCCGTTCCGGCGACAAGATCCTGGTGATGTCCACCGGTCGCAGCCATGAGGTCGACCAGGTCGGCGTCTTCACGCCCAAGCGCAAGGTCACCGGCCGCCTCGGCCCGGGCGAAGTCGGGTTCATCTGCGCATCGATCAAGGACGTCCATGGCGCACCTGTCGGCGATACGCTGACCCTGGCCGGCAAGCCGGCCAGCGAAGCGCTGCCGGGTTTCCAGGAAATGCAGCCGCGCGTGTTCGCCGGCCTGTTCCCGGTGGATGCCGAAGACTATCCCGACCTGCGCGATGCGCTGGAAAAGCTGCGGCTCAACGATGCCGCCTTGCGTTTCGAGCCGGAAAGCTCGGAAGCGATGGGTTTCGGCTTCCGCTGCGGTTTCCTCGGTCTGCTGCACATGGAAATCGTCCAGGAGCGGCTCGAACGCGAATACGACCTGGACCTGGTGACGACCGCGCCGACCGTCATTTACGAGGTGGAGACCAGCGACGACCAGGTGATCACGCTGGACAACCCGGCGCGGCTGCCGCCGCTGTCGAACATCCGCGAAATCCGCGAACCGATCATCCAGGCCAATATCCTCACGCCGCCGGACTACGTCGGCAACGTGATCACGTTGTGCGAGGAAAAGCGTGGCGTGCAGACCGGCATCAACTACCTCGGCTCGCAGGTGCAGATCAGCTACGAGCTGCCGCTGGCCGAGGTGGTGCTGGACTTCTTCGACAAGCTCAAGTCGGTATCGCGCGGCTACGCGTCGCTCGACTACCACTTCCTGCGCTTCCAGAGCGGCAGTTTTTCGCGCGTCGACATCCTCATCAATGGTGAACGGGTCGATGCGCTGAGCCTGATCGTGCACCGCAGCTTCGCCGACCGTCGCGGTCGCGACCTGGTCGACAAGATGAAGGACCTGATTCCCCGGCAGATGTTCGATGTCGCCATCCAGGCGGCCATCGGCTCGCAGATCATCGCCCGTTCGACGGTGAAGGCGCTGCGCAAGAACGTGCTGGCCAAGTGCTATGGCGGCGATGCCTCGCGCAAGCGCAAGCTGCTGGAGAAGCAGAAGGAAGGCAAGAAGCGCATGAAGTCGGTGGGGCGCGTGGACATTCCCCAGGAAGCCTTCCTGGCGGTGCTCAAGATGGACAAGTAGGCGCGTCGACCTGTGCGCCGTCATTTGCGGTTGTCGAGAACGAGGATGTGTTGATGAGGCTGGATTTCGCCCTGTTACTGGTCGCCCTGACTGCCCTGACCGGCCTGATCTGGCTTGTCGACCGCCTGTTCTTCGCCCGGCGTCGTGCCGGCCGGAACGGCAAGGTGCCGGTGGTCGTCGACTACGCGCGCTCCTTCTTCCCGGTCATCCTCGCGGTGCTGCTGTTCCGGAGCTTCCTCTTCGAGCCGTTCAAGATTCCGTCCAGTTCGATGATGCCGACCCTGCTGATCGGCGATTTCATCCTGGTCAACAAGTTC
>CAZYHP010000052.1:0-20487 GCA_964647135.1 uncultured Rhodanobacteraceae bacterium | reverse complement strand
TGCCGCCGCACCCTCTCCGCCTCTTCGACTGTTGTAGGCGGGCCGCCTGCTGCCCCGCTGCGGCCGCCAGGCCGCTGCAAGTCCCGCCGCAACCCCGAACCAACCAGGCCGCTATCAGCTACGCCGCACACTCCAACTTCGTCATGCCCGCGCAGGCGGGCATCCAGTGACCCGCCAGAACCTCTCCGCGGCACATGCGCGCCGGACATGCCGCGAACCGTGCCGATTCCGCAACGCCGCTGCAAGTCCTGGCGCATTCCCAAACCAACCAGGCCGCCATCAGGTTCGCCGCACACTCCAACTTCGTCATGCCCGCGCAGGCGGGCATCCAGTGACCCGCCAGAACCTCTCCGCGGCACATGCGCGCCGGACATGCCGCGAACCGTGCCGATCCAGCGACGCCACTGGACACCCGCCTGCGCGGGTGTGACGAGCGGTGATGGCACGGAGTGACCGCAGCAGACCGACAAGGATGGTGCCCCGACAAGAGAGCATGCGCTGCAAGCTCCGCACCTGCGGCAACCCTGGTGCGCCGCGGTCGCGGGTTCATGAATTGCGCGCTATCCCTTTGGTCCAGTGGACCGGTGGATGCTGCGTTGCAATAATCACGCTCACCAGCCGGCCGCAGGACAAGGGTTCATGACCGGCCGATTTGTCGCCCCCGCGACTGGGGCGCATAATCCTGCGACGCATCATTTGTCCTCTCCACCGGGAAACTGTCATGACCGAGATCTTCATTGCCGGCGCGAAGCGCACGGCCATCGGCTCCTTCCAGGGCCAGTTCGACGGCGTGCCGGCGACGCAACTGGGCAGCACGGCCATCCGCGCCGCACTCAACGATTCCGGCCTGGCTGCCGACGCCATCGACGAAGTGTTCATGGGCTGCGTGCTGCCGGCCAACCTTGGCCAGGCGCCCGCGCGTCAGGCCTCGCTGGACGCCGGCATTCCGCGCTCCGCCGGCTGCACCACCATCAACAAGGTCTGCGGCTCGGGCATGAAAGCCATCATGCTGGCACATGACGCCATCAAGGCCGGTTCGATCAATGCCGCGATCGCAGGCGGCATGGAATCCATGACCAACGCGCCCTACATGCTGCCGAAGGCGCGTGGCGGCTACCGCATGGGCAACGGCGAAATCGTCGACCACATGATGTGGGATGGCCTGACCAATCCCTACGACAAGCAGGCCATGGGTGTGTTCGGCGAAATGTGCGTCAACCAGTTCGCGATGACGCGCGAGGACCAGGACGCCTTCGCCACTGAATCCGTACTGCGTGCCCTGGCGGCCGCGGAAAGCGGTGCCTTCGACGCCGAGATCGCAGCGGTGACGGTGACGACCCGCAAGGGCGAGGTTTCGATCACCCGCGACGAGGAACCGCCGCGCTGCGACATCGAGAAGATCCCGACCCTGCGTCCCGCCTTCAAGCGCGACGGCGGCACCATCACCGCCGCGTCCAGCTCGAAGATTTCCGATGGCGCCGCCGCCCTCGTGGTGGTGTCGGCGGAAGCCGCGCAGAAGCATCGCCTGACGCCGCTGGCGCGTATCGTCGCCCACGCCACGCACGCGCAGGCACCGGAGTGGTTCACCACCGCGCCCGTGTTCGCCATCCAGAAGGTGCTGGAGAAGGCCGGCTGGGGCAAGCACGAAGTGGACCTGTACGAAATCAACGAGGCCTTCGCCTGCGTCGCCATGGCACCGATTCGCGAACTGGGCATCGACCACGGCAAGGTCAACGTCCATGGCGGCGCCTGCGCGCTGGGCCATCCGATCGGTGCCTCCGGCGCGCGCATCGTGGTGACGCTGATCCATGCCCTGCGCGCCCGCGGCGGCAAGCGCGGTATCGCCAGCCTCTGCATCGGCGGCGGTGAAGCCACGGCAATCGCCATCGAGCTGGTCTGACCACCCTGGCCGTTCCGGAAGGCCGCCCCGCCGGGCGGCCTTCCGTTTGCCCGCCGGCCGGCAGCAGCGAACCCCGGTTCCACGCACCGCGCACGTGATGCATGCGACAGCGCGCGCGGATTGCGCGCGGCGGCCTGGTCGCGGACGATCTCCCTGACGAGTGGATGGTCGGTTCGCAGGGCACGCGCAGTCGTTGGAGCGCGTGGCGTCCGAGTCTTGTACGGCAGCCAGAGCCGTTGCGACGGGCGTTGCGCACATCGGAAGCGTTGATCCCGCCGCCGCTGACCCACCCGTGTGTCCACGGTGCAAGCGATCCCGGACCTGTCGAGCGCCATCGTTGTTTTCCTGCGTTGCTTTCGTCCTGTGCGCTGGCTGCCCGCAAGCTGGCGCCTGCGCCTGCGCTGTGCTTACATGCGCGGGCCTCTCCAAAGCGCGATGCCATGCCCGTCCTGACGTCCCAGATCGATCCCCGCAGCACCGATTTCCTGCGCAACGCCGAACTTCTGCGTGCCGCCGTCGATGACCTGAAGCAGCGGATGGCGGCAGCAGCCGAGGGCGGTGGCGCCAAGGCGCGGGACAAGCACACCGCGCGAGGCAAGTTGTTGCCGCGCGAACGCATCCGTGCCCTGCTCGACCCGGGCTCGCCGTTCCTGGAGCTGTCGCCACTGGCCGCGCACGGCATGTACGACGATGCCGCGCCGGGCGCGGGCGTCGTCACCGGCATCGGCCGCGTCAACGGCACCGAAGTCCTGGTGGTGGCCAATGACGCCACTGTCAAGGGCGGCACCTACTTCCCGATGACGGTGAAGAAGCACCTGCGCGCGCAGGAGATCGCGCTGGAAAACCACCTGCCCTGCGTCTACCTCGTCGATTCCGGCGGTGCCTTCCTGCCGCTGCAGGACGAGGTGTTTCCGGACCGCGACCATTTCGGGCGTATCTTCTACAACCAGGCGAGACTCAGCGCGAAGAATATCCCGCAGATCGCCGTCGTGATGGGCTCGTGCACGGCCGGCGGCGCCTACGTGCCGGCGATGAGCGATGAAACCGTCATCGTGCGTGAACAGGGCACGATCTTCCTCGGCGGTCCGCCGCTGGTGAAAGCCGCCACCGGCGAAATCGTCGATGCCGAAGCGCTCGGTGGCGCCGAGGTGCACACCAGCGTTTCCGGTGTCGCCGACCATTTCGCCGAGAACGACCCGCATGCGCTGGCCATTGCGCGCGACATCGTCGGCCATCTCAACCGCCGCAAGCAGCTGCCGGTCTCCATCCGCGAGCCGCGCGAGCCGCTGTACGCGGCCGAGGAAATCTACGGCGTGGTGCCGCCGGATACGCGCCAACCCTACGACGTGCGCGAGATCATCGCCCGCATCGTCGATGGCAGCGAGCTGCACGAGTTCAAGCCGCGCTATGGCAAGACGCTGGTCTGCGGCTTCGCGCACATCTACGGCTATCCGGTCGGCATCGTCGCCAACAACGGCATCCTGTTCGCCGAGAGCGCGCTCAAGGGTGCGCATTTCATTGAACTGTGCAACCAGCGCGACATCCCGCTGGTGTTCCTGCAGAACATCACCGGCTTCATGGTCGGCCGCAAGTACGAGAACGCCGGCATCGCCAAGGACGGCGCCAAGATGGTGACCGCAGTGGCCTGTTCGCACGTGCCGAAGTTCACCGTGCTGATCGGCGGCAGCTTCGGCGCCGGCAACTACGCAATGTGCGGCCGCGGCTACCAGCCGCGCTTCCTGTGGATGTGGCCGAACGCGCGCATCTCGGTGATGGGTGGCGAACAGGCGGCGGGCGTGCTCGCCACGGTCAAGCGCGACGGCATCGAAGGCAGCGGTGGCCAGTGGTCGTCCGAAGAGGAAGACGCCTTCAAGGCGCCGATCCGCGAACAGTACGAGCACCAGGGCCATCCCTATTACGCCACCGCCCGCCTCTGGGACGACGGCGTCATCGATCCGGCGGATACCCGCCGCGTATTGGGCCTCGCCCTGTCGGCCAGCTTCAACGCGCCGATCGAGAAGGACCGCTTTGGCGTCTTCCGCATGTAGGGTCGAACGCGCGGACGCGCCGACGCGCGGCGACCGGGCGGCACGCAAAGTCGAAACGGTCAGGCGACGGCTTCGACCATTGATTGCCCGATGTCGCCGGTTGCGTCCGGGACACCCGGCAGCACGTAGAAGCCGCCGCCGAAGGGTTCGATGTATTCCTCCAGCGGCTTGCCATCGAGTCGACGCTGGATGGCGATGACGCCCTCGTCGAGATCGTTCTGGAAGCAGGCGAACAGCAGACCCAGGTCGAGCTGGCCGGCACGGGTCCTGCCACGCGAGTCATTGAAGCCGTGGCGCAGAGTCTGCCGGCTGCCGGGCGTTTGTGGAGGGGCCAGGCGGATGTGCGAATCCAGCGGCCCATGGCGCACGCGCTTGCGACACGCGCGTCGACCCGCAGGATGCCTGCGCGCTGGCCAGGGCCGGTCGCTTGCTTGCCCACGACCTTGAATCTCTGTCCGCGTGCGTCGCGACACCCCGCACACCGCGCAACACGACCAGCAAGGGGGCCCGCACTTCTGACAGCCAGACTTCGGACGCTCCGCCACAGCGGCTACACTTCCCGCATGATCTCCCCTGGAAACCACAATGTCTGACCTCACTGCCATCAGTGTCGCCCGGGAAGGCGGGGTGGCCTGGCTCAGCCTGTCCCGCCCGGCCATCCACAACGCCTTCGACGACGCCCTGATCGCCGAACTGACCGAGCGCCTGAAGGCACTGGCCGACGATCCGGACGTGCGCGTGCTGGTGCTGACCGGCGAAGGTGCCTCGTTCTCCGCAGGTGCCGACCTGAACTGGATGCGCCGCATGGCCGGCGCCGACGAAAAGGAAAACCAGCGCGACGCCCGCAAGCTGGCGGAATTGATGCGCACCTTGAACTACCTGCCGAAGCCGACCATCGCCCGCGTCAACGGCGCCGCGTTCGGTGGCGGCGTTGGACTGGTCGCATGCTGCGATATCGCCATCGCCGCCGACAGCGCGCGATTCGGCCTCACCGAGGTACGCCTGGGCCTGGTGCCGGCGGCAATCTCGCCCTATGTCATCGACGCCATCGGGGCGCGCCAGGCACGACGCTGGTTCCTCACCGGCGAACTGTTCGATGCCGCCACGGCACTGTCGATGGGCCTGGTGCACCAGGTCGTCGCCGGCGATCAACTCGACGCCGCCGTCGAAGCGCAGGTGAACCTGTTCCGCAATGCCGGTCCGGCGGCTGTCTCGGAAGCCAAGGCACTGGTCCATCGCGTCAGCCATCCGGATGCCAAGGCGCAGCGCATGCTGGATGAGGACAATGCCGAACTGATCGCGCGCCTGCGCGTGTCGCCGGAAGGCCAGGAAGGCCTCACCGCCTTCCTGGACAAGCGCAAGCCGTCCTGGGCCTGAGGCCCGTCGCCCGAATCTGCCAAGAGCGCCCGCACGCCATGTTCGATCGCATCCTGATTGCCAACCGCGGCGAGATCGCCTGCCGCATCATCCGAAGCTGCCGCCGGCTCGGCATCCGGACCGTGGCGGTGTACGCCGATGCCGATGCCGGCGCACTGCACGTGCGCATGGCGGATGAGGCCGTGCACATTGGCGGCTCCCGGCCGGCGGAGTCGTACCTGCGTGGCGACGCGATCATCGAGGCAGCACGTCGCACCGGCGCCCAGGCGGTGCATCCGGGCTATGGCTTCCTGTCCGAGAATGCCGCGTTCGCCCGCGCCCTGGCCGAGGCCGGCATCGTCTTCATCGGCCCGGACCTGCCTGCCATCGAGGCGATGGGTTCGAAGGCCGAGGCCAAGTCGCTGATGGACCGGGCCGGCGTGCCGCTGGTGCCCGGGTATCACGGCGACGAACAGGCCAATGAATATCTGGCTTCGCAGGCCTGGCGCATCGGCTATCCGCTGATGATCAAGGCGGCCGCAGGTGGCGGCGGCAAGGGCATGCGCATCGTGCGCAGCGAAACGGAATTCGCTGCGGCGCTGGAAAGCGCGCAGCGCGAAGCCGCCTCCGCCTTCGGCGATACCCGCGTGATCCTCGAGCGCTACGTCGAGACGCCGCGGCACATCGAGTTCCAGGTTTTCGGCGATCGCCACGGCAACATCGTCCATGTCGGCGAGCGCGAGTGTTCGGCACAGCGTCGCTACCAGAAAGTGCTGGAAGAAACGCCCTCGCCGTTCCTGACGTCGGAGCGCCGTGCGGCCATGGCCGAAGCCGCCGTCGCTGCCGCACGCGCCGTCGACTATGTCGGTGCGGGCACCATCGAATTCATCGTCGCTCCCGATGGCGCGTTCTTCTTCATGGAAATGAACACGCGCCTGCAGGTCGAGCATCCGGTCACCGAACAGGTCACCGGCCTGGACCTCGTGGAGTGGCAGCTGCGCGTCGCCGCCGGCGAAGCGCTGCCGTTGCGCCAGGAAGAGATCAGGCACCACGGCCACAGCATCGAACTGCGCCTGTACGCCGAAGATCCGGCGCAGAATTTCCTGCCTGGTTCCGGCCGCCTGCAACGGCTGCGCCTGCCGCAGGCCGACGGTCGTCGCGTGCGCATCGATGCCGGTGTCAGCGAGGGCGACACGGTCAGCGTGTTCTACGATCCGATGATCGCCAAACTGATCGTCTGGGGCGAAGACCGCGACACGGCATTGCGTCAGCTGCGTGACGCACTGGCGGAGATCGATGTCGTGGGACCGAAGTCGAATGTCGCGTTTCTGGAAGCGCTGGTCCGTCACCCGACGGTGACCGGTGCCCGCATCGATACCGGCTATCTCGACCGCCACCTCGACGAGTTCATTCCCGGCGAGGAAGCGCTGCCTGCCCAGGCGATCCTTGCCGCGACCGTGGCGGAACTCATCCGCGCTGAACGCGCTGCCGTGAATGCAGGCGATGTGTCGGCCGATCCGCATTCGCCGTGGTCGATCGCCGACGCCTGGCGCCTCGGCCACCCCGGACGCCGCGCACTGGCCATCGAAGTGGATGGCGCCCGAATCGATGTCTCGGCCTGGGGCAGCAGCGGCGAATACCGGGTGGAAACGGGAGAGGCCCAGTGGCTCGTACAAGGCGCCCGACACGAAGGCGAGTGGCTGACCTGGCGTGATGGCCAAGGCAGTCATCGCCTGCGTGTCCGCGCCAGCGGCGAAGACTGGCTGGTGTTCGTCGACGAGCGTCGCTACCGCATCCACGAAGCCGAACCCTATGCCTGGACCGCCAGCGAAGGCAGCGGCAGCGACCGCGTTCTCGCACCCATGCCAGGACGCATCGTCGCACTCAAGGTTGCGGCCGGCGACACCGTGGTCGCCGATCAGGAACTGCTGGTCATGGAGGCGATGAAGATGGAACTGATGCTGCGCGCACCCCGCGCGGGGACCCTCGCCGAACTGCGCGCCACACCCGGTGAGTTCGTCGAGGCCGACACCGTGCTGGCCCTCTTCGCCCCGGACTGATCGCAAGGCACGCGGGAACGGCCGCCATCGAGAAAGACCTGAGGCTTCGCCCAGCGGAGTGATGGCCGACGGCGCGGCATCCCGGACGTGGACGAAGGACGCGCAGGGCTGTGTGCACGCTCGCGCTCGACGCGACCCACGCACCACGACAATCCGCCGGCTTGCCGCCGGTCGCACACACGACGGCGGCATCGTATCGAAGTGGCGCGTGAAGAGCGCCGCCGCCTGCGACCGCAAGGCGCGCCGGCCGTGCGCGAAGCCGCGCCGGAGCCGGACCGGGCCGCGCCCGACCGGATTACATCGTCAAGGTCGGCTTGTCGGTATTGAGCATCGCGCCCAGCACCGACTCGATGCGGGACCGCGCTGACTCGCCATCGGGCGAGTCGTTGAACTGGATGCCGACGCCGGCAACGGCACCGGACTGTGCCCCCGCCGGGGTCACCCACACGACCTTGCCGGACACCGGCAGACGGTCGCCTTCCTCGGAGAGATTGAGCAGCAGGAAGATCTCGTCTCCCAGCCGGAACGACTGCGTCGTGGGCACGAACAGGCCGCCACCGCGAATCGACGGCATGTAGGCGCTGTACAGCGCTGCCTTGTCCTTGATCGTGATCGGCAGGATGGCCTGCCGCGCTCCGCCCATCTGCATACATCCCCCTGTAGATGCGCCGTGGTCGAAACGGCTTGCCGCGGCGAGTTTGCCATACGGCCGTGAACTGCGCGAGCCAGTCGGCGTGCGCGCGGCAGGGCGGTCGGCCTTCCCGGCCCAACGGCGCTATGCTCGCCCTGCCCCTCCTGCGCCGGCCTGACATGACCCGCGACTTCCGGAACCCCTGCCATCGCCGCCGTCCGCACCTCGGGCTGGCGGCGGCACTGGCGCTGCTCGCCGGTGCCTGTGCCGCGTCGCCCCTGCAACGTGACGAGCAGGTCCTGCTCCTGCGAAAGCCCGCGCGCGAGCTGGCGGACGGTCGGGTAGAGCTGGACATCCAGGCCTGGGTTTTCGAGTTCGAGCCACGTCGCGGCAGCCTTGCGCTGTTTGCCCGCTTCCTCGACCTCGACCTCGACGAGCTGCCTGCGGACCAGCGCGCCCTGTTCGAGACGCGCACCCAGCTGTTCCGTGTCGACTCCGAACGCAACAAGCAGCTGCGCATCCGCATAGACGGAGGCGACGACATCGAACTGCCGCGCACACGGGCCGATGGCCGCACCGGACGGCTGGCCATCGTCGAGCCCGATGAATCCGGCAGCGCGCAATGGATCGACATTGAAGTCACCGCGCCGGCCCGCGATCCACGACGCTTCGCCACCCGGATCCAACGCGTGCCGCCGCAAGGGCTCTCGGTGATCTCCGATATCGACGACACGATCAAGGTGTCGCAGGTACGGGACCGCCGCGCGCTGCTGCTCAACACCTTCACCCGACCGTTCACGGCCGTCATGGGCATGCCGGAGACCTATCGGTCGCTGGCGCGGGTGGCGAACACGCGATTCCATTACGTGTCCTCGAGCCCGTTGCAGCTGCAGCCGGCGTTGACCGCGTTCCTGGACGAAGCCGGTTTCCCCCAAGGCAGCATGCACCTGCGGGAGATGACGTCATGGCGCAGCCTGTTCACCGGAGGGCCGGACTCGCAGGCGTACAAGCAGGCGGCGATCGAGCGTCTGCTGCGCGATTTTCCGCAGCGGCGGTTCCTGCTGGTCGGTGATTCCGGCGAACACGATCCGGAGATCTACGCCGAACTGGCGCGAAAGCACGGCGACCGGATCGCCGGCATCGCCATCCGCGACGTGACCGGCGAACCGGCCGATGCGGCGCGCTGGACCCGGACCTTCGCCGGACTGCCGGCGCACCTCTGGTCCGTCTTCCGGAACGGCGACGATTGGCATCCTGATCCGCCCTGACAGCGGGTGCGCGCGGACGAGCACGCAGCCATCGGGAAGCCCGCAGCGATGCAAGGCCAGTCGCATTGCCGCCGGCTCGCAGGCGCCGCACGGATGAGACCCTGCCACGTCCGGGCCGCGAAGAGGAGGCCGCGCCGCCGGTGGCAGTCCGCCGGCGGCGACCGGCGCGGCCGGGAACATCCGGCCCGGTGCCGGAAAAGAAAACGGGCCCGTTCGGGCCCGTTTTCACATATGGCGGAGAGGGTGGGATTCGAACCCACGGTACGCTATAAACGTACGCCTGATTTCGAGTCAGGTACATTCGACCACTCTGCCACCTCTCCGGTGGTCTTTGCAGCGGCGAGACCGCCGCCCTTCCAGTCCGGTCGGCGTGATCCAATCACGCCTGTTTGCCCGTATCTGTTGGGGTTGCGCAGTTTATAGGGCGGCAGGGGTCGTCGCAAGGCCCGTTGCATGGATGCGTGTGGCCGTGCATTCTGCCAACCGCAGTACTTGAAGGACACCCATGATCCACTACGGCCATGGCAGCCATGTCGGTCGCCGACGCCAGCACAATGAGGACACCTATCTGGCCGACGCCGGACTGGGTCTGTGGCTCGTTGCCGACGGCATGGGTGGCCATGCGCACGGCGAAGTGGCCAGTGCCCTCGCGCGCGACGCCGTGCAGTCGGCCATCGAAGCCGGCATGGGCCTGGACGAATCGATCCGCAGCGCCGCCGAGCGGATCATCCGCCAGAGCCGCAGCCATGGCGACCAGGGACTTCCGATGGGAACGACCATCGCAGCCGTGCGCGGCAACGACCAGGGTTTCCAGGCAGCGTGGGTCGGCGACAGTCGCATCTACCGCTGGGATGGGCACGCGCTGCAGCAGATCTCACGTGATCATTCCTACGTCCAGCACCTGGTCCAGCAGGGGACGCTGACGCCTGGCGAGGCGCGTCGGCACCCGCAACGCAATGTCGTCACCCAGGCACTGGGCGTGACCGAGCAGGATGCGCTGGACATCGCAATGATCGAGCAGCCGTGGACGCCTTCCATGCAGCTGTTGTTGTGCAGCGATGGCCTCACCGAGGAAGTGGATGACGACGCCATCGCCGCCGTGTTCGCGCGCGATTACGCGCCGCAGGAAACCGTAGACCATCTGATCCACGCGGCACTCACCGCCGGCGGCTCGGACAACATCACGGTTCTCGTCCTCAAGCACTGCTGAGCGGAGACGAGGGCTGGGCGTCACGCCCGCCGGCGGGCCCTGAGGACGAAAACTCAGGCCCCAACCGCCAGGCGACGCCACAGGCTGCCGCCGCTGGCCTGGTCGATGCGCTCAACCATCGCCTGGTGCTCCCGCAGCTCGTCGAGGCTGGCAAGATGGACACGGATCGGTGGCCGCTCGCCAATAGGCCTCGCCACCGGGGCGCCAGGGCCTGCACCACTTTCGGCGCGACCCGTGGCCAGCATCAGGTCCGCCTGGCCGGACGTCATCGCCAGGAACACCTCTGCCAGCAGCTGCGCATCCAGCAGCGCGCCGTGCAGCGTGCGATGGGCGTTGTCGATGTCCAGGCGCGAACACAGCGCATCCAGCGAATTGCGCTTGCCCGGATAGCGTTCCCGGGCCAGCGCCAGGGTGTCGGTGATGCGCGCACATTCCGCCAGCGACCGCACCGGGGCACCCGCGCGTTGCAGCTCGGCATCCAGAAACCCGACGTCGAAGGCGGCGTTGTGAATGATCAGCTCGGCGCCGGAGACGAACGCCAGGAATTCGTCGACCACCTGTCCGAACAAGGGCTTGTCGGCGAGGAAATCCAGCGTCAGCCCGGTGACTTCCTGGGCGCCGGCATCGATTTCCCTTTGCGGATTGAGGTAGTAATGGAAATGGCGTCCCGTCGGCCTGCGTTCGATCAGCTCAATGCAGCCGATCTCGATCACCCGGTGGCCCTTGGAAACCTCCAGACCCGTGGTTTCGGTATCGAGCACGACCAGTCGTGCGGCATTCATCGCGCCCTGGCCCTCAGCGATTCCGCCGCCGCACGCGCGAGCTGGTCGACGCGTTCGTTCTCCGCGTGCCCGGAATGGCCGCGGACCCAGTGCCAATCGATCTTGTGGGCGGCCGAGGCTGCCACCAGGCGCTGCCACAAGTCCTGGTTCTTGACCGGCTTGCCATCGGCGGTGCGCCAGCCACGGGCCTGCCAGCGCGGCAGCCATTCGGAAATACCCTGCTGCACGTAACGCGAGTCGGTATACAGCGATACCGTGCAGTCGCGGGTGAGCGCTTCCAGGGCGGCGATGGCGGCCATCAACTCCATGCGGTTGTTGGTGGTATCCGGCTCGGCCCCGGACAACTCGCGTTCGCGACCGGCACAGCTCAGCACTGCCCCCCAGCCGCCAGGCCCGGGGTTGCCCAGGCAGGCGCCATCGGTGTGGATGACTACGTGTCTACTCAAGAATTCATGCTCCGGAAACCGATGAGGATGGCGGCCGCAGCCGTCGCCGATCGCGATGTTGCCTGTAATGCTGGAAGTCTCGGGCGTGCAACAGGCGTTTCCCCGGTGTGAAGCACGGGAGCATCCGGATTCGCGGCGCCGCCTCGTGACTGCGTGCATCGCAGCCGAGGCGGGCAATCGCTGGCAAGGCGGGCCAAACCATAACCGGCCGGCACCGGCGTCGCAGCCGCTCGCCTTCCTGGTCGCAGCCACTGCCGGCCCCGCTTGCGCAGCACCCAGACGCGCGCCGCGCGCAGCGTGCTCAGCAGCGGCCAGCGCTCCGGACTGCGGTCCCGTTCCGGCATCGCGCTACCCCCAGTGCCGAAGCCGCGGCTGCCCAGCGCATGCCGGTATTCCAGGCCCAGTCCGAACTGCTGCGCGAAGGCCAGGGGCAAACGGCGACCGGACAGCAAGGCCGCGCCGCTTCGGCGCACGACGCCGCCGGCGTAGCGCCAATACCAGGGACTGAGGCGGTCGAAGCGCAGTATGTAGAGGCGGCCTTCAGGCGAAAGAACGCGCGCGGCCTCGGACAGGATCCGGGCGTCGAGCGACGCCCCTTCGCAGACATGCTGGAGCACGATGGCCGGGATGCTGCTGTCTGCCCAGGGCCAGTGGCCGGCCTCCGCCCGCAATGCACCCCGCAACTGTCCTTCGGCGCCGGCACGCAAGGCCATGATGCCGTGTCGGGCCGCCAGCCCAAGGGGGGCTGGCCGCAGCCACAACACCGGGCGCACGCTACCGATCTGGCGCAGGAGCCAGGCATCCTCTTCACGCAACAGCCGGCGCCAGACGCGATACAGGCCGCTGCCTGGTCGCCTCGCGCCGCCACTGGATTCCATCTTCCTGAACATCGTCCGTGCATTGTCCCGCAAGCATCGCTATGCTCGCCAGCCTGTCCACAGGTCTTGACGGATGCCGATGGCGGATGCCGCGATACCCTGCCGGATCGAGGCGATTCCGATTCTTGGCGACAACTATGTCTGGGTCCTGCACGACGGCCACGACGCACTCGTCGTCGATCCCGGCGATGCGGCACCGGTCGCAGCCTGGTTGACTGAGCGCACGCTTGCGCTCACCACGATCCTCGTCACCCATCACCACGGCGACCACATCGGCGGCGTGCCGCATCTGGTCGAACGCTGGCCGGATGCCGTGGTCATCGCCCCGGCGGACAGCCGGATCGGCCTCGCCCACCGCCGCGTCGGCGAGGCTGACCGCGTCGAGGTCGCTGCACCGTCGTGCGAATTCGAGGTCTGGGAAATCCCGGGTCATACGACGAGCCATATCGCCTACATCGGCTCGACGCTGGTGTTCTGTGGCGACACCCTTTTCAGTGCCGGATGCGGTCGGCTGTTCGAAGGGACGCCGGCACAGATGCAGCAGTCCCTGCAGCGGCTGGCGGACCTGCCCGGCGGGACCGCGGTGTACTGCACGCACGAGTACACCCGGAGCAACTGCGCTTTCGCCCTGCATGTCGATCCCGACAACGCCGACCTGCGCCACTACGCAGCCTGGGTAGACGACCGGCGGGTCGAGGCGCAGCCCACCCTGCCCAGCCGGATCGATCTCGAGCGTCGCATCAATCCGTTCCTGCGTTGCGCTGAACCAGCCATCCGGCACGCCCTGCAGATCCGCTGTGGCCTGTCGCCGCAGGCGTCGCCAGTGGAGGCATTTGCCGCGCTGCGCGCATGGAAGGACGACTTCCGTGCCTGACTTTCGCAGGATCGGGTTGGCCGTCCTCGCTGGCGTGACGCTGGCGGCTTGCCAGGCGCACGCGCCTCGACGCGACGCAGTGCGTTCAATCGACCCGCAGCAGGAATCCCCTGCTTCTGCACAGGCCGAGGCCGCACGTATTCACGACCACCCGCCCGCTGCCGAGGCGCCACAACCGGAGCCGGCCGCCGCCAGCAATCCGACGGAGGTGGTACCCACGGAGGTCCAGGCCGATCCCTGGCAACGCCTGCGCGACAGCTTCGCCCTCCCGGGCTGTGACTACACGCCGGGCGTACAGCACTGGGTTCGCCGATATGCCGGATCCCCGCGCCGCTTCGCCAGCCAGCTGGCGCAGATGCTGCCCGCCATCGAATACACCCAGCGCCAGCTGCAGGCGGCGTCGATCCCGGGAGAATTCGCACTGCTGCCGATCGTCGAGAGCCACTACCACCCGTTTCCCGCCAGCCATAATCAACCGGCCGGAATGTGGCAGATGATTGCGGCAACGGCTCGCGCCGGCGGATTACGCGTCGACGTCTGGTTTGACGGTCGTCTCAATCTCGCGGCGAGCACGGCGGCGGCAGCGGTGTTGCTGGATCGCTACGCCGAGCACTTCAACGAGGACTGGCGACTCGTCGCCTTCGCGTACAACGCTGGCGAATATCGCGTCCGCCGTGCGCTGGAACGACACACCCCCGATGACGGCGCCGCCAGCCTGCAAGGGCTGGGCATGCCTCGCACCAGCCTGGAGTACCTGGACAAACTGCTTGCACTGGCCTGCCTGGTGCGGGAGCCGGAGCGCGTCGGCCTGGAATTGCCGACGCTGCCGGCTGAGCAGCGGCTGGTCGAACTGGAACTGGACGGCGCTGTGGGCTTGTCATTGGCACGCGCGTTGTCGGGCATGGCGCGCGATGAGTTCGATCGTCGCAATGGCGGCTTGCTGAAGGGACGCACGCCGCCGGGGGAGCGCCTGGTGCTGCTGGTTCCGGCAGGCCGCCACGACAGCGCCCGTCGTGCCCTGGCCGGCATCCCGGCGGCACGCCGCCTGGACTGGCAGCAGCGCAGCCTGCCATCACTCGACCTGCTGCCGGGCATTGCCGCAGAACACGGGATGGACGCGGCGGTCCTGCTGACCCTCAACGGCATCGACGGCGATGACGTCGACCTCGCTGGCCGGCGCGTCTGGCTTCCGGGCCAGTCCGCCGAAGGAGTCCGGCACGACACCGCTGCCGTCGCCGATGCGACCGTGCACGTCGTGCGCAGCGGCGACAGCCTGTGGGTGATCGCCCGTCGTCACGGCCTGACCGTGGCGGAGTTGCTTCGCTACAATCGGATGAATGACAGCCGCATCAGGCCAGGCCAGCGCCTGCGTCTGACGGCGCCTTGAATGACCCCCTTTTCAATTTCCGGAGTACATCGCGATGGGATTTCTTGCCGGCAAGCGCGCCCTGGTCGTGGGCATCGCCAGTCATCGATCGATCGCCTGGGGCATTGCCGAAGCGATGCACCGCGAAGGTGCCGAACTCGCGCTGACCTACCAGAACGAACGCCTCAAGGATCGCGTCGACGAAGCGGCCAAGGAATTCGGGACGGACATCGTCCTGCCCTGCGATGTCGCTGACGACAGCCAGATCGACAAACTGTTCGCCGACCTGGGCAAGCACTGGGATGGCCTTGACATCCTCGTGCATTCGGTCGGCTTCGCGCCGCGTGAGGCACTCCAGGGCGGCTTCCTGGACGGTCTCACACGCGAGAACTTCAACATTGCCCATGATGTCTCCAGCTACAGCCTCGCGGCGCTGGCGAAGGCGGCACGACCGATGATGCAAGGCCGGAACGGCGCCATCCTGACCTTGACCTATCTGGGCGCCGTCCGCGCCATGGCCAGCTACAACGTCATGGGCCTGGCCAAGGCCAGCCTGGAAGCCAATGTGCGCTTCCTTGCCTACAACCTGGGTCCGGAAGGCACGCGCGTGAATGCGATCTCCGCCGGACCGATCCGCACCCTGGCGGCTTCGGGCGTCGGCAACTTCCGCAAGATGCTCGATACCGTCCAGGCGGCGACGCCTCTGCGCCGAAACGTGACCATCGAAGATGTCGGCAATGCCGCCGCGTTCCTGTGCTCCGATCTGGCCGCAGGCATCACCGGCGAGATCACGTATGTCGACGCCGGTTACAGCACGGTGGCGATGGCAGGCATCGAGTAATCCTCGACCGCATCGCGGCCGGCAGCGGACTTGCCGGCCGTTCGCCTGCGGTACGGAAAGTTCGTGCCAGCGCAGACCGGCATTGTCGCCATCGCCCTGGTTGCGCCGCAGCGGGCGTGACGCGCGTTGCGGCGCAGCCTGGGCGAGAAACGGAACCGGCGTTGCGCCACAGTGACGACACTGGAGCATCCGGTCCTCGACCTCGAGCCCTCCTGCCCGAACCCCGGTCGGGAGCGTCGATCGCACCGGCGAGGGTGCGCGCTGCCACCCGGCGGGCGCAGGTTGCAGCGCCTGGAAGAACGCGAAGCCGCGGGACGCCGGGTTGTATCGCCCTTCGCCGGCCAACCAGCTACCGGCGCAATCCGGGAAGGATCTGGACTGCCGCCCTGCCCCGCTCAACGGCGCATTGCGAACGTCAAGGCCACCTGTTCGCGACGCGGTTTTCCGCCGGACCCTGCCTGCTTAATGGGAACTGCAACGGAAACACCCGGTGCGCGATAGGGCCAGCCAAACGTCCCCAACCTTCATCGCGAGCGCCAGCCCGGCGCGCACCCCTCCGCGCCGAGCACCAGCGTCCGGACGAGGTCACCGGTTCCGCCTGATCGCTCGATGCTCACCAGGCGGCTCGATTCGACCTGCCCAGCCGCGCTTCGGTCCAGACCCGATGTCCGACGTTCCACGTTCGATGTTGGGTGTTGGGTGTTGAGTGTCGGGTGTTGGGAGAGGCTGTAGGGAGTGCGGCGTTTTACACGAAGCCCCAGGCGCATGACGGAAGCCTGGAGCCGGAAGCCCACGGCGCCAGACGAAAACACCGATTCCGGGTTGCGAACACAGAAAAGGCCGGCAATGCCGGCCCCTCTCCCGGTTCGGCCAGTGCGGAAGATGTCCGCACCAGCGCTATCGCTCTCCGGAACTTACTGCTGTTCCAGACGCTCTTCGGCAATGACGATGCGCGTCTGGGTGCGCAAGGCGGCAAGCAGGGCCTGCGCCTCGCCCATGCCGAGGCGCTGCCGGAGCTCCTCACGCACCTGGTCGCGACGTGCGGCGTCAACGGCAGACGGATCGCCGTCCTTCACCGCCGCCAGTTCGACCAGCGCCCAGGCATCGCCATACTGCACGCGCGCCCGGGTCGGCACTTCACCGTCCGGCCGACGCAGGCGGAAGACTTCGCCCACCAGACGGCTGTCCGGCACGAGCGCAGCGCGGGTGACCGCCTCCGCGGATTCGACTTCGGATCCAAGCTCCGATGCGATCTCGTCGAGGTCGCGCCCACTCTCCAGATCGGCGAACAGGGCTTCGGCCCGTTCACGAATCGCATCGGCACGACGCTGCGCCACGACGCGCTCGCGGATCAGGTCAGCCACTTCGGCCAGCGGCTTGGGCGCCGCTGCGACATGGTCGGTCACCCGCATGGCGACGACATGGTTCGGCGCGACTTCCACCGGCTCGCTGACCGTTCCTTCGCGCAGCACCTCGTCGGCAAAGGCGGCATCGCGCACCGCGGGGACCGCGAACGGACCCTCACCCGACAGACGTGAGAACGGGCCCGCCTGCTTCACTTCGAGGCTCAACGCCTCAGCGGTCGGCGCGAGCGAGCCTGGCTCGGCGAACACCAGGTCGCTCAGCTCGCTGACGCGGTCGTTGAACAGGCGCTCGCGCTCGCTGTTGCCGTATTCGGTCACCAGCTGTTCGCGCACTTCTTCGAACGGCGTCTGCGTCGCCGCGCGCACTTCCCGCAGTTGGATCAAATGGTAGCCATCGACACCGAGCACGGGCTCGGACACGGTCCCGGCCTCCATCTCGAACAGGACTTCCTCGAACGCCGGATCGGTCACACCGCGACCCAGCCAGCCCAGGTCGCCACCCTTCTCGCGGGAACCCAGATCCTGCGTATGCTCGCGCGCCAACGCGGCGAAATCGGCGCCCTCTGCCCGGGCCTGCGCAAGCAGCGCCTCGGCCTTCGCCAGCGCGGCGCGCTGTCCCTCGGCGTCATCTGCTTCCGGTTGGATAAGGATATGCGACGCAAGGCGCTCTTCTGGCGTGCTGAAGCGTGCGATCTCGGCGTCGTAGAGCGCGCGCAATGCATCGTCATCCGGCGCGGGCACGTCGATGGAGGCCGCATTGATTTCGACGTAGTCGACGGTCACCGTTTCCGGGTTCATGTATTCGTCGACGTGCTCGTCGAAATAACGCTGCAGTTCTTCATCGGACACTTCATCCGAAACCGCTTCGGCGGGTGCATTCACCGAGACAAAGCGGAAGTCGCGCGTCTGCTCGCTGATCCGCAGATAGGCATCGACGTCGGCGCCGGAAACCACCGCCGACCCCATCACCGCCGCCGGCAGCAACTGCGCACCGACATCCTCGGAGATGCGACGGTCAAGTTCGGCTGCGCTCATGCGACGGGCCGCCAGGAAAGCGCGATAGGCTTCCGCGCTGTACTGGCCATTCATCTGGAAAGCAGGAACCGCCATGATCTCGGATCGCACGCGGCTGGCCGGCACGACAATCCCCATGCGGTCGTTCGCCTCGTGCAGCACGGCGCGATCGACCATCTGGTCGAGCAACTGTCGCCGCAGCCCAGGCTGCTCGAACATGCGTGGGTCGAAGGAGGGACCGAGGCGACTGCGCATGTTCTCGCGCCACTGCTGGTACTCCTCGCGGAATTGCGCCTGATCGATTTCGCGATCTCCGACCTTGGCGACATACGTATCCACCGAAGTGGTGATGTAGTCGGTGATGCCGAAGAATGTCAGCGAGAACAGCGCCATGAAGAGGATGACAAGGGCGAACCAGCTGGACGCCTTGTTCCGGATCGACTGCAACATGCGAAAGGTCCGATGTCCGCGGAAAACAGCCATTGTAGCCGTTCAGCGGCGCTTCTGGATATCAGGAAATCAATCGAAGCGGCCGCGCCGCCCGACAGCCGAAATGGGGATCGCGAAACGAAAGAGGGCGCCCTGTGGGCGCCCTCTTTACGATCTGGCGGAGTGGACGGGACTCGAACCCGCGACCCTCGGCGTGACAGGCCGATATTCTAACCAACTGAACTACCACTCCATTGTCTTTCCGGCTTGGCGTCCAGGCCGGGCGGCGCATTCTACTGCATCTGCGCCGAATTGGAACCCCCCGCGATGCAAAATCTCTTGGTGGGTGCTGAGGGTTTCGAACCCCCGACCCTCGCCTTGTAAGGGCGACGCTCTACCGCTGAGCTAAGCACCCGAAAACGAGGTCGCTCAGTTTACTGCATCCTTCAGGGCCTTGCCAGCCTTGAAGCTCGGCGTCTTCGATGCCGCGATCTCGAGGGTCTCGCCCGTGCGCGGATTGCGACCGGTGCGTGCAGCGCGCTCGCGGACCTCGAACACACCGAAACCGACCAGCGTGACCGTATCGCCGCTCTTCAGCGTCTTCGACACCACGTCTGCATAGGCGTCAACCGCACGCGCCGCGTCGACCTTGCTCATGCCAGCGGCTTCTGCGACCGCCGAGATAAATTCCGCCTTGTTCATCTGTTACTCCCGTGAATGATTGCCAATGGTGATCCTGTTGATGAGCATATCCCGCTTCAACAGCGAAATACGACAGCCTCACGCACCCCCTGGGAATAATGGCGCGTGAGGCTTTTATACCAGCGCCCCCCTACCCCCGCAAGGAAAATGCCGCGACAGTCTCCGCAGTTTTCCCCGCACTCGAAGTGGGTGACGCAAGCACTTGTCAATGCGGCCGTTGCGCAGGCGGCGACGAGGGCTTGACCGGGTCGATCGCCGCCGATGGATCGCCGCCTTCCTTTCCTGATTCATGCGGGACGATCGGACTGACCAGTGCGATATCGAGCACTTCATCGATCCAGCGCACCGGATGGATCTCCAGCGAACCGGTGATGTTCCTGGGAATCTCGGCCAGATCCTTCCGGTTTTCCTCCGGGATGATGATCGTCTTGAGACCGCCGCGGTGCGCTGCGAGCAGCTTTTCCTTCAAGCCACCGATGGGAAGGACGCGGCCACGCAAGGTGATCTCGCCGGTCATGGCGACATCGCGACGGACCGGAACACGCGTGAGCGCGGACACCAGTGCCGTGCACATCGCGATGCCGGCGCTGGGACCATCCTTCGGCGTCGCCCCTTCCGGGACGTGCACATGGATGTCGTGTTTCTGGTGGAAGTCGGGATCGATGCCCAACCTTTCCGTTCGCGAGCGGACGACTGACAACGCCGCCTGGATCGACTCCTGCATCACGCCACCGAGCTGGCCGGTATGGATCAGCTTGCCCTTGCCGGGGACGATGCTTCCTTCGATCGACAGCAGGTCACCGCCGACGCTCGTCCACGCCAAGCCGGTGACGACACCGATTTCGTTCTGCGCTTCGGCACGACCGAAATCGTGCCGGCGCACGCCGAGATACGCCTCGAGGTTGCGGGCATCGACACGGACGCGCTTCGCCTTCACCGGCGGCTCGCCCTTGTTCTTGCGTTTGGCCGCTGCCATGGTCACTTCCTTGACGACCTTGCGGCAGATCTTCGCGATTTCGCGCTCGAAATTTCGCACGCCCGACTCACGCGTGTAGAACCGCACGATGTCACGCAACGCCGACTCGCTGACAAGGAGCTCGTCCGGCTTCAGCCCATTGGACTTGAGCTGCTTCGGCAGCAGGTAACGCTCGCCGATGGCGATCTTTTCATCCTCGGTGTAACCGGGAATCCGGATCACTTCCATACGGTCGAGCAGGGGACCGGGAATGTTGAGCGAGTTGGCCGTCGCAATGAACATCACTTCGGACAGATCGACATCGACCTCGAGATAGTGATCGTTGAAGGTATGGTTCTGCTC
>CAZYHP010000051.1:0-20549 GCA_964647135.1 uncultured Rhodanobacteraceae bacterium | reverse complement strand
GGTTTCTGCTTTTCCTTTCGCTTCCGTGGAAGCCCAAGGAGCTGTCTGTGGTGCCCAGGAGAGGACTCGAACCTCCACGGTTTTACCCGCTAGTACCTGAAACTAGTGCGTCTACCAATTCCGCCACCTGGGCAGGTGACCGCGGCTTGCGCCGAGCCGCGAAGAATAGGCAGTTGCCCCCGGCTTGTCAACGGAGTTTGAACGGAAAACGGACTGGACGGTTCGTCCGCCGCCGTCCCCGGTACCATCGTCGCCATGAATAAACGAAAAGCACCAGGCGGCGCAGGCCGCAGCACCGCATCCGGGACCGCCGGCAAGTCCGGTCGTTCCGCCACGCCGGCATCCCCTGCCAAGGCACCGAAGTCGGCCAAAGGCGCAGGGCCGGCCGCGAAAAAGCACGCCGGCGCCAAGGGCGGGCGACCCGCAGAAGGAGGGGCCGGCGCCCGGCCGCGATCGGCGCCGGCCAAGGGCAAGGCGGCGGCGAAGTCGACGCTGCCGCCGTGGATGCCGGATGTGATGCGCGATGACGCTTCCGCCGCCGGGCGCAGGAAGGCGTCGCGATCCGCGCCGGCGGCCACGGCGCCGGCGCCGCGGCGCTCGCGTGCCCCGGCGATGCCGGACGCGGCGTGGTTCGATCCGCAGGCCGAGCGGGAACGGGAGCGTTACGCCAATCCCATTCCCAGTCGCGAAGCGATCATCGCCTTCCTCGAAAGCGAAGGTCGACTGCTGGGTGCCGCGGACATCGCGAATGGCCTGGGGCTGACGACGCCGGATCGCCAGGAAGCCCTGGCCAAGCGACTGGGTGCGATGCTCCGCGACGGTCAGCTGCACATGAACCGCCGCGGCGGTTACGGCGTCGCTGATCGCCTGAATCTGGTCGCCGGCACCGTGCTCGGCAAGGAAGACGGCTTCGGTTTCCTGCGTCCGGATGCCGGTGGCGACGACATTTTCCTGGCGCCGGCGCAGATGCGTCGCGTGCTGCATGGTGACCGCGTCATGGTCGGCGTCACCGGCATCGACCGCCGCGGCCGCCGCGAAGGCGTGATCGTCGAAGTGCTGGAGCGGCGCGCGACGCGCCTGGTCGGTGTCTACAACGAGCGCGGCGGTGTCGGCCTGGTCGATCCCGACGACGCTCGCATCCATATGGACGTGGTGATTCCACCGCAGGATCGCGGCGATGCGCGCAACGGCCAGCTCGTGGTGTGCGAAATCGTCGAGCCGCCGTCGGGATCGCGCCCGCCGCTCGGTCGCATCCTCACGGTACTGGGCGATCGCCTGACCGCCAGCCTGGTCGTCGAGACCGCCATCCACAGCCACGGCATTCCCCATGAATGGCCGGCGGACACGCTGCGCGAGGCCGAGGCCACTTCCCTCGAAGTTGGCCAGGCCGACATCGAGGGCCGCGTCGACCTGCGCGACCTGCCGCTGGTGACCATCGACGGCGAGGACGCCAAGGACTTCGACGATGCGGTGTACTGCGAACAGGACCGCGACGGTTTCCGCCTGATCGTCGCCATCGCCGATGTCTCGCATTACGTGCGGCCCGGTACGCCGCTGGACCGCGAAGCGACCAACCGGGCGACCAGCGTGTACTTCCCCGGCTTCGTCGTGCCGATGCTGCCGGAAACGCTGTCGAACGGCATCTGTTCACTGCGACCGAAGGTCGACCGGCTGTGCATGGTCTGCGAGATGCGCGTCGACCGCGACGGCAACGTCAGCGGCTCGAGGTTCTATCGCGCGGTCATGCGCTCGCATGCACGCCTGACCTATACGCAGGTCTGGCAGGCCGTTGGCGAAGACAATGCCGAGGTGCAGGCGCAGCTGGGGGACGTGCTCGAGCCGGTGCGTCGCCTGTTCAAGCTGTACCGCGTGTTCGCGCGTCGCCGTGCGCAGCGTGGCGCCCTGGAGTTCGAATCCACCGAGGTGAGTTTCCGCCTCGCAGCGAACGGCAGCGTCGAATCGATGGGCGCCTACGAGCGCAACGATGCGCACAAGCTGATCGAGGAATGCATGATCGCCGCCAATGTCGAGGCGGCGAAGTTCCTGCTGAAAAAGACCATGCCGGCGCCTTACCGCGTCCACGACCGGCCACCGGAAAGCAAGTACGAGGACCTGCAGGAATTCCTCGCCGAATTCGGCCTGATGCTGCCGGCGCACGCCAGCGTCACACCGCTGGACTACGCAAAGCTGCTTACCAGGGTGCGCAAGCGTGCCGACGCAACGCTGCTGGAATCGGTGCTGCTGCGGTCGATGAGCCTGGCGGTCTACCAGCCGGAGAACATCGGGCACTTCGGCCTGGCGCTGGATGCCTATGCGCATTTCACCTCGCCGATCCGCCGCTACGCCGACCTGCTGGTGCACCGTGCCATCGGCCACGTGCTGGATGGCGGCAAGCCCTCGACCTTCCACTACGGCGCCCACGATATCGCCGCGCTGGCGGTCCATTGCTCGGAAAACTCCCGCCGCGCCGAAGAAGCGGAACGCGATGTCGACGAGCGCTACAAGTGCGCCTGGATGGAACAGCACGTGGGCAGCACCTTCCAGGGCACGATCAGCGGCGTCACCAGCTTCGGCCTGTTCGTCGAGCTGGACGAGTCGCGCGTCAATGGCCTGGTCCATGTCACGCAGTTGCCCAACGACTATTACCACTTCGATCCGGTCCGCAAGCTGCTGACCGGCGAGCGCCTGCGCCGCAGCTTCCGCCTTGGCGACCGCGTGAGCGTACTGGTTCTGCGCGCGAGCCTGGAAGAACGCAAGATCGATTTCAGGCTGGTCGAAGGAAACGGGTCGGCGGTGCCGCGTGCGGCGACCCGGAAGGCGGCACGCTGAGATGTCCGCAACCAGCTGGGTAGGCGGCATCCACGCGGTTGCCGCGGTGATCGACAACGATCCGGCGTCGGTCCTTGAAGTGATGGTTGCGCGCGAGACGAAAAACGCCCGCGTCGAGGAACTCGCCGTCGCCGCGCGCGGCGGCGGCATCGCGGTGCAGCGGGCACCGCGGGCGACGCTCGACCGCCTCGGCGATGGCGCCCGTCACCAGGACATCCTGGCTCGCGTGCGCGAAAAGCCGGCACTGGACGAGCGCGACCTGCCGACGCTGGCGGAAGGTGCCGGGCCGGGCGCGCTGTTCCTGATCCTCGATGGCGTCACCGATCCGCACAACCTCGGCGCCTGCCTGCGCTCGGCAGCGGCCGCCAATGCGACCGCGGTCATCGTGCCCAAGGACCGCAGCGCGCCGCTGAATGCGGCGGCGAAGAAGGCGGCCGCCGGCGGCGCAGAGATCGTCCCCTTGATGCGGGTGACCAATCTCGCGCGCGCCATGGACACCCTGAAACAGGCCGGCGTCTGGATCGTCGGACTGGCGGGCGAAGCCGATGCATCGATCTACGCGCGTGACCTGCGCGGCCCGACGGCGCTGGTGTTGGGCGCGGAAGGCGAGGGCATGCGCCGCCTCACCGGCGAGCGCTGCGACTTCCTCGCTCGCATCCCGATCAGCGACAACATGGAAAGCCTCAACGTTTCCGTCGCCGCCGGCGTCTGCCTCTTCGAAGCCCGCCGCCAGCGCCAGGCTTCATGACGTCCGGCGCGCTCCAGCGGGCGATTCCAGCGCCGTCGGTGCGGGCCCCCGGTGCAGGAATCGTCCGGATGGAGGCGCTCGATGGATTGCGCGCGATGAATCGAACGGGGCGTATCTGTCGCGCCGTTGTCCGTCTGCATTGAACGATCATCCCGACGCATCCCGGGCGGGAATGAGGAAACCCGGCGACGCGACGTCGCCGGGCCCATGCGCGAGGCGGGATCAGCGCGCCGCGGTATCCAGCCCGGTGTGGTGGGCGAGGAAACCGAGGATGTCGGCCCATTCGGCGATCTGCTTGGCGGTCGGCTTGCCGGCGCCGTGGCCGGCGCGCACGTCGATGCGGATCAGCGCCGGTCGCGGCGGATTCACGGCCTGCAGGGCGGCGGCAAACTTGAAACTGTGCGCGGGGAACACGCGGTCGTCGTGGTCGCCGGTGGTGATGAGGAACGCCGGATAGTCCACGCCTTCACGGATGTTGTGCAGCGGCGAATAGGCGCGGATGGCGCGGAATTCGTCCTCGTCGAGGACGCTGCCGTAGTCGCTTTCCCAGGCCCAGCCGATGGTGAATTCGCGGAAGCGCAGCATGTCGAGTACGCCGACGCCGGGGACGGACGCGGCGAACAGGTCGGGACGCTGCATCGCCACGGCCGCCGCCAGAAGGCCGCCGTTCGAGCGCCCATGGATCGCCATGTTCGCCGGCGAGGTGTAGCGGTTGGCGATCAGGTATTCAGCCGCTGCCGCCATGTCGTCGAAGACATTCTGCTTGCGCGTCCGGGTGCCGGCGTGGTGCCAGTCGCGGCCGTATTCGCCGCCGCCGCGCAGGTTGACCGAGGCGTAGATGCCGCCTTCTTCCAGCCAGGCCATCGAATAGGCCGCATAGCCCGGTGACAGCGCGATGTCGAAGCCGCCGTAGCCATAGAGGATGGTCGGCTGCCGGCCATCCAGCGGTACATCCTTGCGTGCGGTGATGAACATCGGCACGCGGGTACCGTCCTTGCTGCTGAAGAACACCTGGCGCGTTTCATAATTCGACGGATCGAAGGGCAGCTTCGGCGCGCGGAACAGGGTCGACTGCCCGCTGGCGACGTCGAGCCGGTGGATGGTCACCGGCTGGATGAAGCTGGTGAAGGCAAAGAAAGTTTCGCTGCCTTCGGCGCTGCGTTCGAACCCGGCGACGGTGCCGATGCCGGGCAGGGCCACGTCGCCCTGCAGGGAGCCGTCGAGGCCGAAGATCCGGGCCTGTCCGGCGGCGTCGCGCAGGTACTGCGCCACCAGGCGGTCGCCGACGCGGATGACGCTGCCGAGCGTGGCGTCGCTTTCGGCGATGACTTCTTCCCAGTTGCCGCGCTCCGGTCGCGTGATGTCGATGGCGATGACGCGCTTGCGCGCGGCGCCGTCGTCGGTGAGGAACAGATAGCGGTTGCCGGTGTTGCCGATGAATTCGTAGCTGTACTCGAATTCCGGAATCAGTTCGAGCACCGGTGCAGCACTGTCGGCGGCCGGCTTGAGGAACACCAGGTTCTTGTTCTCGGTGCCGCGCCAGACACTGATCAGCAGCGTGCTGCCGTCATCGCTGAGCACCGGTGCGAAGCCCCAGTCCGGCTGGTCTTTGCGCTCGTAGACGAGGGTGTCGGCGTCCTGCGACGAGCCGAGCCGGTGGAAGTACAGCTTCTGGAATTTGTTGACGGCCTTCAGGGCGTGCTCGCCTTCCGGTGCATCGTAGCGGCCGTACCAGAAGCCGGAGCCATCCTTTGCCCACGTCGCCGCGGAAAACTTGACCCAGCGGATGTGGTCGTCCAGCGTCTGGCCGCTGGCGATGTCGAGGACGCGCCACTCCTGCCAGTCCGAGCCGCCCGAGGACGTGCCGTAGGCGAGGTGGCGGCCATCCTTGCTCGGCACCAGCCCGCTGAGCGCCACGGTGCCGTCTTCAGACAGGCTGTTGGGATCCAGCAGCGTACGCGGCTCGCCGTCGATGCCCTCCTGGATGAGGATGACGGGCTGGTTGCGCAGGCCGTCGTTGTAGCTGTAGAGGTAGTGGTCGCCGACCTTGCTCGGCACACCGAAGCGCTCGTAGTTCCACAGCGCGGTCAGGCGCTCGCGGAACGCATCGCGCTGTCCGATGCTGCCCAGATGCGCGTCGGTGACGCGGTTCTGCGCCTCGATCCACTGCAGTGTTTCTTCGGAATCGATGTTTTCCAGCCAGCGGTAGGGATCGGCGACGCGCTCGCCGTGGTACTCATCGGCGTGGTCGACCGTGCGGGTCTGTGGATAGCTCATCGGGCGGGGACTTGTGCTTGTCTGGCCGGTATCGGTCGGCGTCGTGGCGGTCTGGGCGCAGGCAGCCAGCGTCGCGGCGACGGCCGTGGCCAGCAGTATTCTCGGCATTGGATTCATATGACGGGCCTGGTATCGGCAAACGGGTTGCCGAGAGTAGCGGCATTGGCTGCCGTGGCCCAAGTGCCCGCGACAGCGCGGGCGCGCCGCGGGATGGGGCGTGGGCGGTCCACGGCGGCCGCTGTCAGTCGCCGGGATCGCTGATGATCGCCGGGCCCTTGCCCGCGGTCTTCTCGTAGACACCCTTTTCCAGGCGCTTGTACTGCGTGAAGCCGCGATTGGAGAAGTGGCTTTCCTTCATCGTGTGGGCGCTGCCCATGGCGATGGCTGGCGCCGAGATCTGCCGGGTGCCGGGCTGTCCGCAGTCGGGGCATTCCGCGGCGCTGTCATCGCCCAGGCGCTGCAGCCGGTCGTAATGGCGGCCCTGTGCGGTGCAGTCCGGATTGTCGCAGCGGTACTCGAAGATCGGCATGAGACGTCCAGGCGAGGTCGTGTCCGGCATTATGGGGTCGGGGACCGGTTTTTCAGCCCCGCCAGCCGCCGTGTGCCTTCCAGGTGTTCACCATGGTGCAGAACAGTTCGCTGGTGCGTTCGACATCGTATCGGGCCGAATGGGCATCCTGTCCGTTCCATTCCAGTCCGGCCGCCTGCAGCGCCCGGCTGAGGACGGTCTGGCCGTAGACCAGCCCCGCCAGCGACGCGGTGTCGAGGACGCTGAAGTTGTGGAACGGATTTCGTTTGTAGCCGAGGCGGCGGATCGCGGCGTTGATGAACGCCAGATCGAAGTGCGCGTTGTGCCCGACCAGGATCGCGCGCTGGCAATGGCTGGCCGTCAGCGCCGCCCTGACCGGCTTGAAGACGAAATCGAGCGCCTGGCGCTCATGTCGCGCCGCCCGCAGCGGATGGTGCGGATCGATGCCGTTTACCGCCAGCGAGCGCGGGTCCAGTTCGCCGCCTTCGTAGGGAATCACGTGCGTGCTGGTGATGGTGCCCGGCCGCAGCAGGCCATCGCCGTCCATCGTGACCGGCGCCACGGCGATTTCGAGCAGCGCATGCCGGTCGGGCTCGAAGCCGCCGGTCTCCACGTCCACCACCACAGGCAGGAAACCGCGGAAGCGCTCTGCAATAGTTCCGCGCGACGCGGGCTGGCCATCCATATGGCAGGATGATAGCCGAGCCCGCTGTCGCGCCGTTACCGTTGCGCACCGCCGCTGCGCGAATCCGTCCGCAATCCGTTCCGCCGTTCATTCCTGACTCGCGCCATGTCGATCAAAGTCCTGCCTGATGCCCTGATCAACCAGATTGCCGCGGGCGAAGTCGTCGAACGGCCGGCGTCGGTGGTACGCGAACTGGTCGACAATGCGCTGGATGCCGGCGCCCGCCGCGTCGAGATCGAGATCGAAAACGGCGGCACGCGACTGATCCGCGTACGCGACGACGGCCACGGCATTGCCCGCGACGAACTGGCGCTGGCGCTGACGCGCCATGCCACCAGCAAGATCGCCGACATCGACGACCTGATGCGGGTGGCGAGCCTCGGCTTTCGTGGCGAGGCGCTGCCGTCGATCGCGTCGGTATCGCGCTTCGCGCTGGTGTCGCGTCGCGATGGCGACAGCCACGCCTGGCGCGTCGAGGCCGGACACGGCCGCCTCGCGGAACCGGAGCCGGCGGCGCATCCGCGCGGCAGCACGGTGGAGGTGCGCGAGTTGTTCTACAACATTCCTGCCCGACGCAAGTTCCTGCGCAGCGAGCGCACCGAGTTCAGCCATATCCAGGAGCTGGTTCGCACCGCGGCACTGGCGCATCCCGGGGTCGAGTTCCGCCTTGTCCACAACGGCCGGCCGGTGCTCTGGCTCAAGGCGGCGGACGATGTGTTTGCCCGGCAGCGGCTGGCAGCGGTCCTCGACGAAGCCTTCCTCGACCACGCTGGAACCCTGGACCAGGCCGGTGCCGGCCTGCGATTGCGGGGCCTGCTGGGCGCACCGACCTCGGCGCGCGGCCAGGCGGACCTGCAGTACTTCTTCGTCAACGGTCGACCCGTTCGCGACCGGGTCGTTGCCCACGCCGTCCGCCAGGCCTACGCCGACGTCCTGCACCACGGGCGCCATCCCGCCTACCTGCTGTTCCTGGACATCGATCCGGGTGCGGTCGACGTCAATGTCCATCCGGCGAAGCTGGAAGTGCGCTTTCGCGACAGTCGACTGGTCCACGATTTCCTGTTCCGGACCTTGCACGAAGCGCTGGCGGGAGCGCGGGCCGGTGCCGGCCTGGCGCAGCGGGACGATGCGAATCCATTGGCGCCCGTCCCCGCACCGTCGATGCCGGTGCCCGGGACGGGCCGGCAGGCCGGGCTCGGACTCGGTGTCGCCGAGCTCATGACGGGCTATTCCGCCCTGTACGGCACCGGCCATGGCGCGATGCCGACAGCGGCGACGTTGCCGGACGCTTCGGCGGCATCCTGGCCCGCTGCTTCCGCCCCTCACGGCCGTGGCACGGATGAGGTCCCGCCGTTGGGCTACGCACTGGCGCAGCTGCATGGGGTGTTCATCCTCGCGCAGAACGCGCGCGGGATGGTCCTTGTCGACATGCATGCCGCGCACGAACGCATCACCTATGAACGCCTGAAAGCGAATCGCGCCGGCCAGGGCATCGTCAGCCAGCGTCTGCTGGTGCCGCTGGTCGTCGAATTGAGTCCGCGCGAAGCGGTCGTGGTCGAAGAGCAGGGCGATCGCCTTGCCGGACTCGGTTTCGAGCTGGTCATGGCCGGGCCGAACCAGGCGCGGCTGTTGAAGGTGCCCAGCCTGCTCGCCGGCGGCGATGTCGCATTGTTGGCCAGGCAGGTGTTGTCGGACCTGGCCGAACACGGCAGCAGCCGCCTGGGCGAAGAGGCCGAAAACGAACTGCTTTCGACCATGGCCTGCCATGGTTCCGTGCGCGCCAACCGGGCCTTGACGTTGCCGGAGATGAATGCGCTGCTGCGCGACATGGAGGCGACCGAGCGCTCCGGCCAGTGCAATCATGGTCGGCCAACCTGGGTCGAATGGCCGCTGGCCGAACTGGACAGGCTGTTCCAGCGCGGCCGCTGAGGCGCGCGTGCCGGCCCGGGCGTGCTGCCCGGAGCGCGGGCGGCGACCGTCTCCCTCGTGGCATTGCGCCGCCCCGCCAGCGGCCACTCTGCTAACGTCGAGGGGACCGCCGACAAGGACCACACCGACGATGCAGCTGTTCATGCCGGTATTGCTGGCGCTGGGCCTGGCAGGCGCCGCGGATCCGGGCTATTTCGCCGAAACCGAAGCCTGGCGGGCGCAACGCGCCGCGGATCTCACCAGGGAAGATGGCTGGACCGCTCTGGTCGGCCTGCACTGGCTGGACAGGACGAAGACGGCGGCGATCGGTTCGGGCGAGGGCAATGACATCGTCGTTGCGCATGCGCCCGAGCGGCTCGGACACTTTCACCATGACGGCACGCATTGGATTTTCACGCCGGCCGAAGGGGCCGACGTCAGGACACGTGGAGACGGTGTTGAAGTCGCGACGGCGACGCGCATGACCACCGACCGCCAGGCAGCCGCCGACGGGGGCAGGGCGTTGCACCTGCAGGCGGGCACGCTGCACTGGACGCTGATCGAACGTGGCCTGGGCGCCGGCCTGCGGATCTGGGATAGCGGGGCGCCTTCCCGGGTCGGATTCCGCGGGCTTGACTGGTTCGCGCCGGACACCCGCTGGCGGATCACGGCGGAATGGATGGCCCACGATCCGCCGCGCACCATCGAGATCGCCACCGTCCTCAACACCCTGGAGCCGATGCGCAATCCCGGCGCCGTCCGTTTCCAGATTGGTGGTCGCAGCTACACGCTGGAAGCCCTGGCGGAGGAAGGCGATTCGCAGTTGTTCTTCCTCTTCGCCGACCGCAGCAACCGCGCCGAAACCTACGGCGCCGGCCGCTACCTCCATGCGGAATTCCCGGGGCCGGACAGGGCAGTGGTTCTCGACTTCAACCGCGCGGTCAATCCGCCTTGCGCCTACACCGCCTTCGCGACCTGCCCGCTGCCGCCGCCGGAGAATCGTCTGGATCTTCACGTCCGTGCGGGTGAAAAACGTTATTGATCAAACATCTACCAGACATATGTGACGGGCCTGCAAGCTCCTTTCGCTTCGTCGCGTCCAGCTGAGCCTAATCGCACGGTCAAAAGACTGTCGTTCATGTCTCATCCATGTATGATTCAGCGTCCGCACAGGTAGCGGACACTCCCGGAGCGTCCTCGTTCTCCGGGTACCGTTAGAACAGCCTCCCGGCGTTCTTGGGTCACCACATTTTCCAGAGGCTCCCGCTAGATGAAACTCACGTATCGTGCGCTCGCCGTTGGCTTGATGGCGGCCGGCCTGACCTTCGGGTCGGGTCTGACCGGTCTGTCAGGCAACGCGCTTGCCCAGTCCCATTCCAATTCCTCGCTGCAGGCCGAAGCGACCAAGATCTACATGATCGAGTTCGCCGAACCTGGCCTGCTGTACTTCGAAGGCAACGGCGCCGGCCTGCGCGCAACGGCACCGGCCGCAACCGGTTCCCGCAAGCTCGACACCACCACCGCTGCCGCGATCGCCTACAACGATCACCTCGCCGCCGTGTTGTCGCAGCATCTGGCCGGCATGGAAGCGGTCGTTGGCCGCACCCTGGAGCCGAAGTTCCACTACACCGTGACCCATCATGGTATCGCGCTGGAACTGACGGCCGAAGAGGCGACGAAGGTTGCCGGCCATCCGTCGGTCGCGCAGATCGCTGAAGAAGAGATCTTCACTGTCGACACCCATCGCAGTGCCTATTACGTCGGCGCCGACACGATCTGGGACGGCAGCAACGTTCCGGGTGGTGGGGGCACGAAGGGCCAGGGCATCACCATCGGCATGTTCGATACCGGTGCCAACACCGACCATCCCTCGTTCGCACCGATGGGCGCGGAATGCGGCTACGCCGTACCGGAGCAGAAGCTGATCGCCAAGGATTGCTCGGCCGTGGCCTGCGCAGGCGGTAATCCTGAAGATACCAATGGCCACGGCAGCCACACCGCCAGCACCGCCGGCGGCAACATGGTCCCGGTCACCGCCACGCCTGCCCCGCAGCGTCCGATCACCGGTATCGCCCCCTGCGCGAAGCTGATCACGTACCTGGTCTGCCCGGGCGGCAGCTGCCCGGGTTCCGCGATCACCAATGCGATCAACCAGTCGATTATCGACGGCATCGACGTGGCGAACTTCTCGCTCGGCCCGAACGTGAATGGGCAGCCCAACCCCTGGAACGCTGGCGACACCGTCCGCCGGGCCCTGGACATGATGGTGGCGGACATCGCCGTCGCCATGTCGGCTGGCAACACCCGCACCGCACCGACCCAGCCGACCCAGCCGGTCGCCGAGGTCAAGAACATCGGTCCGTGGGTGATCACCGTCGCCAACAGCGGCCACGACGCCGTTGCCGCCGGCCCCGGTGCCGCTTCGGTGACCGCGCCGACGCCGGTCCCCGCTGCGCTGCAGAACTTCACCATCCAGGGTGTCGACACCGCGCCGCCGGCCCCGACGGCCGCTCCGGTCCTCGATTTCCCAGCCAACCAGCTGCTGTGCAACGGCAGCCCGCTGCCGGCCGCCGGCTACTACACCGGCAAGATCGCCCTGGTCGGCCGTGGTACCTGCAACTTCTCCGAGAAGGTGGCCAACGCTGCCGCGGCAGGCGCCACGATCGTGATGATCTACAACAACGCCGCGGGTGACCTGACCAACATCGCCACCAGCGCGCCGAATGGCGTGCACGTGGTGACCGCGACCCAGGCCACCGGCAATGCGCTGGTCAGCTTCATCGCCAGCTCCGCCACGGACGTCATCCTCAATATCCACACTCCGCCGCGTTCCGCCGGTGGCGTGCTGAGCGGTGGCAGCCTGCGTGGTCCGAACATGTTCGCGGACTTCACCAAGCCGGACATCACTGCGCCGGGTACGGGAATCTACGCGGCCTACATGAACGGTACCGAGTACGGCAATTCCTCGGGTACGTCGATGTCGAGCCCGCAGGTTGCCGGTGGTATGGCCCTGATCCGTGCGGTGCACCCTAACTGGTCGCCGATGGAAGTGATCTCCGCCATGATGCTGACCGCCAACCGTGACGGCCAGACCATGCCGGATACCGTGACCCCGGCCGATGCGGATGGCGTGGGTTCGGGCATGATGGAACTGCGCGATGCCGCGCGAGCCGGCTTCGTGCTGGACGAGTCCGAAGCCAACTTCCTGGCTGCCAACCCGGGTTCGGGCGGCAACCCGCGTACCTTGAACCTGCCGGCAGTCCGCAACACCGCCTGCAACGGCGGTTGCTCCTGGACGCGTACGGTCACCAGCACGCTTTCGACGAGTGCCAGCTGGACCGCTTCGGTTGTCCAGCCGACCGGCTTCACGGTCACGGTCTCGCCGTCGAACTTCACGCTGGCCCCTGGCGCCGACCAGACGGTCACCATCACGGCGACCCCGAACGGCGGTGAGCCGGGTGCGGACATCCGCTTCGGTTACATCGACTTTGCGTCGTCCAGCTCGCCGACCCTGCACTTCACCGTTGCGGTGAAGGGCGTGGGCGGTGTCGTCGGTGGTGACGCTGACCTGATGCTCAGCCTGGCCGCCCTTCCGTCTTCGGTCGCGAATGGTGGTGCCGTGAACTACCTGGCCAATATCGGCAATGCCGGTCCGGACGACGCCACGGGCGTCGCCTTTGAACTGGAGCTGCCGGCCGGCAGCCAGTACACCGGCTTCTCGCTGCAGGGTGGCAATCCGTTCGAGCTGGCCTCGAATGCAAGCGCCGACAAGGCTTCTGCCGCCAACCGTGGCGCCGGGGCCTGGAACTGCGCCGCCGCTGGCCTCGATGTCACCTGCGAGTACACTGGTACGGTGGCCTCGGCTTCCATCGCCACCCCAGTGGTGATCGAGACGACGATCAACGCGGCGGGTCCGGGTACGTACGAAGCCACGGGCACCGTGAGCGCCGACCAGAACGATCCGAACTCGGCCAACAACACCATGACGGTGGACGTGGAAGTGACCGGTGCTGCCGACCTGATCTTCGCCGACGGCTTCGAGGATCCGACGCCTCCGGGCCCGGTCTGCCTCGACGTGACGGGTGCCCAGGGCAACGGTCTGGTGGGTGACCCCGCCAACACGGTGATCCTGCTGAACATCGGTGCTGGCAACGAGGTTTCTGGCGTCGCCGCCGACATCGTGCTGGAAGCGTTCGACCCGAGCTGGCTGAATGAAGCGCAGGTGCTGTACGGCAGCACCAGCCTCGGCCAGGTCCAGCTGACGCCGAGCACCCAGGGCAACCCGGGCGTCGAGCAGTACACCACCGGTGGCATCATCAACCTGGCCGACATCCCGCTGCCGAACATCACGGTGGACCCGGATGGCATCCTGAAGCTCGAGTTCCGCGAGACCTTCGACGACTCGACCGTCACGCCGGATTCGGAATGGTCGAACCTGACCCCTGCCGCAGTCTGTCCGGGCCTGTACCTTCAGTGCACCGACCAGGCAGCCTGTGACGCGGCTGTCACCGCCGCCAACGCCGGCGCTGCAAACTGAAACAATTGGCGTCCCGGCCTGAAAAGGTCGGGACTGCCGATGGGGCATTGGCCCCGCCCGGTTCGCACCGGGCGGGGCTTTTTTATGGTCCCTGTTCTTCGTGCTTGATCGGTTGACGTCCAGCGGGCGACCGTGCGCGTGCACTAGACTTGCAGTTGAATCCGCCGTATTCCCCACACGGTCCCGTCATGCGCGCCGCTGTCGTCAAAGTCCTGCTGCCTGTCCTTCTGCTCGTGATTGCGTGGTCCGTCGTCGCGGTCTACCGCGAGCGCGCGACGCTGAATGCGCCTTTCGACATCGCGCAGGCGCATTACGTCGGCTCAAAGGCGTGCGTGGATTGCCACGCTGATCGGCATGAAAGCTGGTACGGCACCTTCCATCGCACGATGACCCAGGAGGCGTCCCCGACCTCGGTGCAGGGCGCGTTTGATGGTCAACCGCTGGATTACTGGGGCCTTCGCATGCGCCCATTGCAGGAATCCGGCCGCTACTATTTCGAATACAGCAACCTGGAAACGGGCGATGTCGTGGACAGGCGCGAGATCGTTCGCACCGTCGGGTCGCACCGCTACCAGCAATACATGACCTACGTGCCGGAAACCGGCAACTACGTGCGCCTGCACTACCTCTGGCACAACGGCGACCAGCGCTGGGTGCACATGAATGCCGCATTCCTCGGTCCGGATGAGCAGGACTACAGCGCCCAGGTGTCGGTGTGGAACCAGAACTGCATCTTCTGCCACAACACCGGCCCCGAGCCGCGGATGACCAACTATGACGACCTGATCCAGCGCGCCAGGTCGGGCGAGGCGGTCGACATCCGCACCGAATCGGTGTTCGAGTCGAAGGTGGCGGAGCTGGGCATCTCCTGCGAGACCTGCCACGGTCCGGGCAGTACCCATGTCGAACGCGCCGGATCGTTGCTTGCGCGCACGGCCATGCGGCTCAACGGCGGCCGCGATGCGGCGATTGTGAATCCTGAAGGCCTGGCGGCCGAACAGAGCACGCAGGTGTGTGGCCAGTGCCACGGGCAACGACTGCCGAAGACCAACGACATGGTGCGCGAATGGATCCATGCCGGACCGACGTTCCGCGCCGGGCAGAATCTCAACGACCACGTCCAGCCGGTGTGGCAACACACCCCGGCGCCGGCGCAGGCAGACGAGAACCTGTTCGCGCTGCGCTTCTGGGCCGATGGCACCCCTCGCCTGAGCGCCTATGAATACCAGGGCCTGCTGCAGTCGGCCTGCTATCTCGAAGCCGAGCTCACGTGCATCGATTGCCATTCAGTGCATGGAGGCGATCCCGCGGGCCAGATCAGCGATCGCAACCGTGGCAACGAGCCCTGTCTGCGCTGTCACCAGGATTTCCGTCCCGAGACTGCACTGATCGCGCACACGAAACATCCGGCCGACAGCGAAGGATCCCGCTGTTACAACTGCCACATGCCGGATGCGGTTTACGGCGTCATGGACATCCATCGCACGCACCGGATCGAATCGCCGGACGCCATCCGCGATGCCGGTGCCGGTCGCCCCAACGCCTGCCTCAATTGCCATCTGGACGCGACGCCGCAATGGGCTGCCGTGCAGCTGCAACAGGATCCCGCTGCGGTGTCGCGCCTTGACGGCGCAGACGCCGCCTTGTCGGAGGCAGTCGCCCTGCTGGCCGGCGATCCGGTGCAGAAGGCGATCATCGGCTACCGCGCCGGCCAGCCGGGCGCACAGTCCGGCATTGATCGCGCCTGGCTGGTGCCCTACCTGCTGCAGGCCATGGCGGACAAATACCCGTCGAGCCGGCGCTTTGCGCAGCAGAGCCTGCAGCAGATCCTCGTGGACTTTCCGGATGCGGAAGCCGTGCAGCCGATTCTCGCGGCGCTGGCGTCCTTCGATTTCATTGCTTCCATCGAGCTTCGTACCACGTCGCTGGAGGCGCTCGAAGCCTTGTGGCGCTCGCTCGACAAGTCGGGTTGGCCCGTGCCGCCGCCGTCTACCGCGGTCACCGCCGACTACGTGCTGGACGACACGGTGCGCCGTGCATTGCTTGAACTGGGAGACCGCCAGGACAAGCAGATCTCCATCGGTGAGTGAGCGGAGATCGCCGTGACTGACATTGCGGTTTCGCCGATCCGACTGCTCGCGATCGAGTGCTCGAGTGCGGTGGCATCGGTCGCCATCTGGGACCGCGGTGAAGTGGTCTGTCGCCAGGGCGTCACCGCCAGCGCCACGGTCGATCACGTCCTGCAGTGGTGCGAAGCCCTGCTGCACGCGGCAAACATCGACGCCAACGACCTTGATGCGATTGCAGTGGGTGTCGGACCTGGCGCCTTCACCGGCGTACGCATCGCGATTTCCGTGGCGCAGGGCCTGGCGCTGGCATGGCGCAAGCCGGTCGTCCCGGTATCGAGTCTGGCTGCCCTGGCCATGGCAGTGCGGGACGCCGAGCCAGCGCTGCCCGTGCTGGCCGTGATGGACGCGCGCATGGATGAGGTCTACGCCGGCTGGTATGCCGGCTCGGCTGACGGCGCGATGGTCGGCTTGGCGGCTGAAGAGGTCCTGGCGCCGGCGCAGCTTCGCCTGCACCCGGCAGCTGCAGATGGCTACCGCATTGTCGGTAACGCATGGCCGCTTCATGCAGAGCGGCTTGCCGGCGCACTGCCGCCTTCCGTCGAGCCGGTGACCACCCGCGAGCCGGATGCCGGGCAGGTCGCTCGACTGGCGGCGACGCTGGGTATTGAAGCCGCCATTTGCGCGCATCTTGTCGAGCCGGCCTACATCCGCAACAAGGTGGCCTTGACGACGGCCGAGCGCGTGGCGGCCCGCGACCGGAACTGAGGCGACAGGCAGCCGCGCGCTCCACACTGGGCTGGGCTCGCCCGGGTGGCCGGGGCGGGTCGCTACGCGGCCACGCGCTGCGGGAGCGTCGGCGCGAAGTTTTCCCGGTCGGTCCTCGTCCGCCGCCCGGGGTCGGGCCTGGCGACGCAGCGGTGCGGGGTCGGTTAGACCACCATGCAGATCACGCCGGACAACGTGAGCGACACGCCGAGCAGACTCCGCCGGCTCAACGCCTCGCGCAGGAACAGCGCAGCGAACACAAGGATGAAGATCGACGCCGTCTCGTTGAGGATCGATGCGACCGAGGCGTCCGTGTACTTGTAGCCGGCGAGCCACATGCTCATCGACAGGTACTGCCCGACGAACGCGGCCGCAAACAGGCTGCCCCAGCGCTTCGGTCGACTCGTTGAACGCCAGTCGCCGCGCAGCGAGGGTACCGCGATCACCAGCAGGCCCAGTCCGACGACGGCGCCGGTCACGCGCAACAGCACCAGCCACCAGAAAGGTTCGGTCTCCAGCGTGCGTTTCATCATCACGATGGCGACCGCCATCAGGGCCATCGCCAGGGCGCCTTCGGCGATGCCGCGCCGCAGCGCTGCGCGATCCACCTGGTCCAGTCGAGCCGGTGCATTGACGACGAACAGTCCCGCCATCACCAGTGCGAACCCGGCGATCTGCAGGGCCGTCAGGCGCTCACCCAGGAAGACGAAGGACAGGACGATGACGAACGGGCTGTACAGGTTGCCGACCACGCCGATGCGGCCCGCGCCGATGCGATTGAGCGCGCGCAGGTACAGCGTGTCGGCAATGGCGATGCCGATCAGCCCGCTGGCCAGCGCCATGAGCAGGGTCGGCGCGCCGAATGCGGGAAGGGTCAGGCGTTCAAGCCCAAGTGAAGGCGCCAGCGGCGACAACAGCACCGCGACCGTCGCCGTGACCAGCAGCAGTACGATGAGGTTCTTCAGCAGGCACAACTTGAGCGGCGGAATGTCTTCGCCAAGGCGTTTGTAGATAATGACGCCCACTGCCCAGGTCAGCGCGCAGCCGATCGACAACGTTTCGCCGAGTCCGAATCCCATGACCGCTGCACGCTACCCGAAGTCCGTCCGTCCAGCCAGCGCCGTGAAACGTGCGTTCGCACCCGTTCAAGCCAGGGCAGCGCCATGATCGGCAAATGGATCCCGCCGGGCGTCCGCCCGGTTGTGCGTCCGCGTCAGCCGTCGCGACGCACGGAGCCCGGACTGGATGCGCGCCAATCGGACCTGGTGCGTCGGGTCCGCTTCCTCGTGGCGCTCGCACGCTGTTTGCATCGCTACGGTGCGCCGGCGCCGCGGCTGGAGAACGCGATCACCGATGTCGCCCGGCTGATCGGCCTGGTCTGCAACATCAATTCGAGCCCGACCTCGATCGTGCTGTCGTTCCGTGAGCCCGGCGGCCCCGAGTCGATGCTCAACGAGATCACCCGTGTGGTCCGGCTGGAACCGGGTGGTCTGGACCTGCGCCGCATGGTCATGGCCGATGCCGTCGTGGAACAGGTGCTGGATGGCAGCCTGGATATCGATACCGGCTATTCGCGCCTGCTGGAAATCGAAGCGCTGCCCGGGCGCGCCGACTGGCTGGTGGTGCTGAGCTTTGGCCTGATCGGTGCCGGTGTCGCCAGCCTTCTGGCGCTGGGCTGGGCGGAACTGTTTGCCACGGGGGTCATCGGTCTGCTGGTCGGCTGTCTGTCGCTGGTCTGCACGCGCCATTCCAACCTCAACGCTTCTACCGAAGCGCTCTGCGCGCTGGTGGCGACGGTGCTGGCCTATGGCATCAGCAGCCTGATCCATCCGCTGGCGGTGCAGATGGTGACGTTGGCCAGTCTCATCGTGTTGCTGCCCGGTCTGTCGCTGACCACGGCGATCAATGAACTGTCGACCCAGCATCTGGTGTCGGGCGTCGCGCGCATGGCCGGCGCATTCGCCGTGCTGCTCAAGCTGACCTTTGGCGTCGTCGCCGGCACGCAGGTCGCCCACCTGATGGGCTGGTCACTGGTGATGACCGAAACGGTGCCGCTGCCGTACTGGGTCCTGTGGGTGTCGCTGGTGGGCGCCGCCTTCGGCTTCGCCATCAACTTCAGCGCGCCCTGGCGCGACGTTCCGCTGGTGATGGGCGCAGCCATGACCAGTTACCTGATCACGCGGTTCGTCGGTCCATCGGTGGGCAGCGATTTCGGCGTATTCATTGCGGCGCTGATCGCCTGCGCTGCGGGCAACCTCTACGCCCATGTCTGGCACCGTCCGGGCGCACTGATCCGCCTGCCTGGCATCATCCTGCTGGTGCCGGGAAGCGTGGGCTTCCGCAGCCTCTCGCACGCCTTCGAGCGCGACGTGTTCATGACCCTGGATACCGCCTTCACGCTGCTGACCATCCTGATCACGCTGGTGGCCGGCATCCTGTTCGGCAATCTGCTGGTGCCACCGCGGCGATCCCTGTAGCGGCGACGGACAGTGGCCGAAGACCAGCGGACCGCAGGCGGCGGTCCGCTGCGCGCCGGATCAGCGGATCAGCAGTTGGGTCTTCGCGGTGCCGGCATCGACCAGCGCCTTGAACCAGCGTGGCGGCTTGCCACGTCCCGTCCAGACCTGGCTGTGGTCGTCGGGATTGCGGTACTTGGGCGCCACGCTGCCGCGCTTGCCGCCGCCGCGACGGGCCTTGCCGAACAGTTCCTCGATGCTGTAGCCGCGGGCGCGGGCGAACTCGATGACCTCTTCGCGGACCTTGCCCATTTCCTCGCGGTCGATCTGCTGCTTGCGGACGTTGGCCTGCTCGATCAGGGCGTCCAGTTCGGCGCGGCTCAGTTTGCCGATATCTACGGTCATGTTCTGCTCCATTGACGGGTTGAAGGCTGTGCTGGACACATGGCCGTTCTTGAAACTTCCATGCTCGAAAGGGGAGTCGATTATCGCAACAAGCGCAGATGCGAATGGCGGTGGATTATCTGCATGGCGGATTATCTGCTCCAGTGGTGAAAATCGCCGATGCGTCCGTATTCAGTGGAACGCGAGGCCGGGGCAGGGTGGCGAGCCGCCCGCGCGCGCCACCCGGCATCGGCGTGACCGGCTTGCCGGATCTGCTCATCGGCTGAGGCGCTCCAGCAGCGTCGCCTTGTCCAGCGCCTCGGCCGCCTCGGCGCGTCGTGCGCGATATTCGAAGGTCCCTGCAGACAGGCCGCGCTCGGACACCACCACGCGATGCGGAATGCCGAGCAGTTCGATGTCGGCGAACATCGGGCCCGGTCGCAGCCCGCGGTCGTCGAGAACCGACTCGATGCCCATTGCCTGCAGTTCGCCGTGCAGCGCTTCCGCCGCCTGCGCCACCGCCGGATCGTTCTTGGGATTGATGATGCAGACCGCCACCTGCCACGGTGCCATCGGCTCCGGCCAGATGATGCCGGCAGCATCATGGTTCTGCTCGATCGCGGCAGCGACGATGCGAGAAACGCCGATGCCGTAGCAGCCCATGTACATCACCTTCGCCGTGCCGCTCTCGTCGAGCACGGTGGCGCCGAGCGCCTTCGCATAGGTCTGGCCGAGCTGGAAGACATGGCCGACCTCGATGCCGCGACAGAGCGCCAGCGTGCCCTGGCCGTCCGGCGACAGGTCGCCCTCGACGACACTGCGGATATCGGCAATGGCATCCGGCTCGGACAGGTCGCGGCCGAAGTTGACGCCGGTGAGATGGAAGCCTTCGGCGTTCGCGCCGCAGACGAAATCGGCCATGGCGGCGACGGTGCGATCGGCAATCACCGTGATCGGTCGCTGCGGCGCCACCGGGCCGATGAAGCCGGGCTTGCTGCCCAGATGGGCGATGATCTCTTCCTCGGTCGCCGGGCGGTAATCGGCACCGACTGCAGGCAGGTTGGCGGCCTTGACCTCGTTGACCTGATGGTCGCCACGGACCAGCAACAGGCAGAAGCCCGCTGCGCCGACGACGGCGACGGACTTCACCGTGCGGGCGAGCGGCAGGTCGAGCAGGGCGGCGACGTCCTCGCAGGTGGTCTGCGTCGGCGTGGCAACGCGCGACATCGTTTCCGCAGCGCCCGGTCGCGGTCCGGGCGCAGCGGCTTCCGCCTTTTCGACGTTGGCGGCGTAGTCCGATCCCGTTGAATAGGCGATCAGGTCTTCACCCGAATCGGCCAGGACATGGAATTCCTGCGAGGC
>CAZYHP010000050.1:0-20729 GCA_964647135.1 uncultured Rhodanobacteraceae bacterium | reverse complement strand
GAGCACGCCGTCATTGATGTATTCGGCGAGGATCGAGCCGACCGGGTCGGCCAGGATGAATACAACAACCGGCGCGGTCTGCGCGAAGTACTACGACAGGCCACTGAGCGTGCCCGAGGAGCCGCAGCCGAGGATGATCGCGTCCATGCGGCCGTCCATCTGCGACCAGATCTCCGGACCGGTGCTTTCGATGTGCGCGCGCGGATTGTCGGGATTGCCGAACTGGTTGATGAAGTAGGCGCCCGGCGTTTCGCGGGCGATGCGCTCGGCGAGATCCTGGTAGTAGTCCGGATGGCCCTTGGCGACGTCGGAGCGCGTCAGCACCACCTCGGCGCCCATGGCCTTGAGATTGAAGATCTTCTCGCGGCTCATCTTGTCCGGCACGACGAGGATCAGTCGATATCCCTTCTGCTGCGCGACCAGCGCCAGCCCCAGTCCGGTGTTGCCGGCGGTGCCTTCCACCAGCGTGTCCCCGGCCTTGATCCTGCCGGCCTTTTCGGCCGATTCGATCATCGAAAGACCGATGCGGTCCTTGATCGAGCCGCCGGGATTGGCGCTTTCCAGCTTGAGGAACAGTTCGCAAGGACCGGTGTCGAGCTGCCGCACGCGCACCATGGGCGTGTCGCCGATCAGCTCCAGGACGCTGTCGTGGATCATCGTGGTTCCGGGATTGGGGTGGGGCCGACGCCCGTTCACTGCAGTCGCAGGTCCGGACGGATCGATGCCATTGTAGTCCGACGCCGCCGATACCGGGCCGGCGACCAATTCGCGTGTGTCCAGATGCCTGCGGCGGCCGGCAGCCCGCGTCGACGGCGTGTGCGTCAGTGCCGGGACACCTCGCTGCACGATCGACAGCCCGGTGTGGAAAGCGGTGCCCCCGTAACCTGGAACGACAGGCGACTGGCGACTGGCGGAGGGTACTGTCGCCCCCCAACGGGCGGGAAGAAGCGGCGCTGTCCGCGACCTCGCTTCGACCCGCCCTGCCTCCAGGGCCCTCAGGCCGTGGCGCGCTGCGTCTCGAAGATCTGGGTCAGGCGATCCTTGGCCCAGAGTTTTTCCTTTTTCATCCGTACCAGGGTGACATCGTCGATCGGCAACACCCCGAGCTCCGCATCCAGCACTTTCTTGTCCAGTTCCCGGTGGCGCTGGTAGAGCGTGCGGAACTCGGGGTTGCCCTTGATCAGGGATTCGATCTCACTCTGCTGTTGTTCGAACATCGATACTCTCCTTGTCGCATGCTTCACACGCCGGCCAGAGTGGGCCGGCACACGGACGCGACCCGGGGATACGGCAAGCCGTCCGGGTACGCCTGACTACAAATCGGAATGACGCCATCGGCCTGCTGTGGGTCGCTGTGATCAAGGCGGCTGGTGCGCCTGGTCCGGTGATGCCCCCCACAGCCTGTCCGCGGCGGGTGCCGCGAAGAAGATGCTGCAAGTTGGGGTAGCAAATTCTCATCGGTTCACCGTTGGACTGCCCTCCACGGCAACCCCAACCTACTCCTTTCGCCGGCCTCACACAAGCCTGCGTTAAATCACGTTTAACCGTAAAATCAATACTTTACGCACATCAGCGCAGGCGGGACTGCGAAAATGCCGAATTCCGTTATGATCGACGCGTGCCGGTCTTGCCCGGCCGGCTTCGTTTGCCAGGGGGAAAGTGCAATGGATGTCGATCCGTATCTGCGGTTGATGGTGGACAAGGGTGCGTCGGACCTGTTCCTCAGTGTCGGGGCACCGCCCTACCTCAAGGTCGAGGGCCGCATGCGCGCCGTGGGATCGACCGCCCTGAACGCCGCCGCGGTCGAAGCCTTCGCCAACGCCCTGATGGACGACATGCAGGCCGCTGAGTTCGAGCGTGCCTGGGAAATGAACCTCGCAGTCAGTCGCCCGCAGATCGGCCGCTTCCGCGTCAACATCTTCCGGCAGCGTGCCGAAGCCGCGATCGTCATCCGCAACGTCAAGACCGAATTGCCGCGCATCGAGCACCTGGGCCTGCCGCCCCTGCTGCGCGAACTGGTGATGCGCCCGCGCGGCCTGATCGTCGTCGCCGGTGCGACCGGCTCCGGCAAGTCGACCACGCTGGCGGCGATGATCGACCACCGCAATGAAAGCTCCAGCGGACACATCCTCACCATCGAGGATCCGGTCGAATTCCTGCACAAGCACAAGCGTTCGCTGATCAACCAGCGTGAAGTCGGCTTCGACACCCACAGCTACCATTCGGCCCTGCGCAACGCCATGCGCGAGGCGCCGGACGTGATCATGATCGGCGAGATCCTCGACCGCGAGACCATGGAGGCGGCGCTGTCGTTCTCGGAGACCGGCCATCTGTGCATGACCACGCTGCACGCCAACAACGCCGACCAGACGCTCGACCGCATCCTCAGCTTCTTCCCGGAGAGCACCAAGAACACGACGCTGATGAACCTGTCGATGAACATGGTGGCGATCGTGTCGCAGCGCCTGACCGTCGGCGTCGACGGCCGTCGCGTGCCGGCGGTGGAAGTGCTGATCAACACGCCGCTGACCCGCGACATCATCCGTCACGGCCGCCTCAACGAACTCAAGGACGCCATGGAGCGCAGCCTCGAGAACGGCATGCAGAGTTTCGACCAGGCGCTGTACCGGCTGTACCAGGAGCGCCGCATCAGCCAGGAGGAAGCCCTGGCGCACGCCGACTCGCGCGAAGGCCTGGCCCTGCGCATGCGACTGGCGGAAGGTTCGGCACTGGGCAGCGAGACCGCCGAAGAGGCCATGTACTGACGGCGAGGCGCGGGCGCGACGCGTCCGGCGTCCGGCGTCCGGCGTCCGGCGTCCCCGCAGGGTCCGCCCCCGCACCGCCAGCGGCAACGACGCATCACCCGCCCGTGCGGCGACGTCGCATCAGGCAGCGGCGGGAATCGCGCCTCAGCGCCGGAAGAACGGCTAAAGTCCGCCTGTCCTTATCGCCGTACGCAACGAGATGAGCCAGAACAGCGACCACGAAGACGTCCCCGGCGCCAGCAGGCCGCGCAAGCCGCGTGCGGAAACCAGTCGCCAGGAGCGGATCATGGCGCTGCACCGCAAGCTGCGTGCGGCGCGTCGACCGATCCCCATCGACACACTGCGTGAAGAGCTGGGCTGTTCGCGCGCCACCATCTATCGCGACATCGGTTATCTGCGCGATGCGCTGGGTGCGCCGATCATCCTCGGCGGCGAACCCAGTTCCGCGCGTTATGTCGAAGCCGGCGGCGAACGCTTCGAGCTGCCCGGACTGTGGCTGTCCAGCGAGGAACTGCATGCGCTGGTGGCGCTCTACGAAATGGCTTCGCGCAGCAGCGGCGCCGGCCCGCTCAACGAGGCGCTGACGCCACTCAAGGCGCGCATCGAACACCTGCTGTCTGTGGAGTCCGGTCGCAGCGGCGGTTGGCCCGAAGGCCGCATCCGCGTCGTCGCCTCGGCCGCCCGCCGTCTCGACGAGTCGGTGTTCCGCAGCGTCGCCACCGCGACCCTGGAACGGCGACGCCTCTCGTTCCACTACGATGCCCGCAGCACCGGTCGCGGCAGCGAACGCGAGATCTCGCCACAGCGCCTGGTCCACTATCGCGACAACTGGTACCTCGACGCCTGGGACCACGGTCGCGAGGCGCTGCGCAGTTTTGCCGTCGACCGCATCCGCGAGGCGCAGATCGGCAAGGAGGCCGCGCACGAGATCGACCCGGCGACGCTGGACGCGCACGTGGTCGCCGGCTACGGCATTTTCTCCGGGCCGACGCGCGCCGTCGCCGTGATCCGCTTTTCGGCAAAGGCGGCACGCTGGGTCGCCGACGAGCGTTGGCATTCGCGGCAGGAAGGCCAGTGGCTGCCCGATGGCCGCTACGAACTGCGCCTGCCCTATAGCAATTCCCGCGAACTGCTGGGCGATATCCTGCGCTATGGCGGCGATGCCGAAATCATCGAGCCGCTCCCCCTGCGCGAGGAAGCCAAGAGCACCCTGCACCTCGCCCTCGCCAACTACAGCTGAAACCGCCCGTCAGCGGACCCGCAGGAAGCCGGGCCGCGAACGACACTCGCGCGGCCATGCTGCAGCCGCAGGGGGGCGCTCAGGGCGCAGCTGCAACACCATCGCGACGCCTGCCGGACCGGACGACCGCCACGCGACATCCCGCGACATCCCGCGACATCCCGCGACATCCCGCGACATCCCGCGACATCCCGCGACATCCAGCGACATCCAGCGACGCGATGCGATGCGATGCGATGCGAGGGCAGCCTGCAAGGGATCTTCAGCGCTGGAACCGCGATGCCGTGACCCGCGCCGATCACCAGTGCTACCGCGCCGACGACGACGGCGATCCAGCCTGCAAGGTCGATTCGGCAGCCGACAGTCGACACGAATCACGTGGCGTCCCTCGCCTCAGCGATCGAACGCCTCAACGCAGCCTGCATTCGGACTGACCGCCGGTGCCGGGTTTCGCGGACCGCCGTACATCCGGCCGCGACCCGATCGCGAGACAATCCCTCTTTCGACGTCCGTATTCCGGCCCGCTGCCTGTTCCGCCGTACTGCGCCATTCCGAATCGATGAACTCGACCCTCATGGACATCCCCGCGGAAGCCTCCGGTGATTGAAATCCTCGCCATGCTGCTGGCGGTCGCGGCCGGCTGGCTGTGCCGGCGGCGGCATTGGCTGTCGGTCCGGTGGGCCGACCGCCTCAACCGGGGCGTGCTGTGGATCTGCCTGCCGGCGCTGGTGCTTGCCCGCGTTCCCGGACTGGTCCTGCGCGCCGAACTCCTGGTCCTCGCGTTGCTGCCCTGGTTGCTGACGACTGTGGCTGCCACGACCGTGCTGGCAATCGGGAAGCTGATGCGCTGGCCGCGCGCCGTGACCGGCGCCGTCCTCGTGGCGATGCTTGGCAATACCTCGTTCCTGGGTTTCCCGCTGATCGACGCCCTGCTCGGTCCGCAGTATGTACAACTGGCTGCGGTCTACGACCAGTTCGGCACCTTCCTGTTGCTGTCGAGCTACGGCGTGCTGGTCCTGGCGGTCTATGGCGGACAGTCGCGTCCGTCCTTCGGTGGCGCCATCAAGCGCCTGCTCCGCTTCCCGCCGTTCATTGCGCTGGTCGTGGCCTTGCTGCTGCCCGGACCACTGCCGCCGTCCCTGCGCGGCATATTCGAAGTGCTGGCCATGCCGCTGCTGCCGATGGTGGCTTTCGCGCTGGGCCTGCACCTGCGCCTGCGCCTTCCCGACGGCCGGCGCGGCCCGCTGTGCGTGGGCCTGGCGATCAAGCTGCTGGCGATGCCGGCACTCGCGACGGGCGTGTTGATGATCTGGCCTCCCGGCCCGGATGTATTCCGCGTCGCGGTGCTGGAAGCGGCGATGCCACCCATGTTCACCGCCGGCGCGATGGCTGTTGCGGCGCGACTGGAGCCCGAGCTGAGTTCAGCGCTGGTGGGTTACGGCCTGTTCGCCGGCATCGCCACCGTCTACGCCTGGGCGTGGTGGCTGGGCTGAACGGCCGACGCTGTCGCGGTCACTGAGACATCGGCACCGCAGCCTGTCCGCGTCCTCATCGACCCACGGAGCAGGCCATGATCGTTGCCCTCGAACGCTTTTATGACCGGATGTCCTTCCGGCACCGCATGCTGCTGGCCTGGGCGGCGATGGGTGCGATGCTGCAGTTGTGCCTGCCGATGTGGCACGCCGCGGCACCTGCGATGTGGTTGTGGTGGCTGCCGCTGAGCGTGCTCGGCCTCGACCTGTTGCTGTTCACGACTGCCGGCGATGCGGCGACGGAAAGGGCAAGGCCACGGCGTCGCCTGCGTCGCGCCATGGCCAACCGGCTTCAGTCGCGCGCAGTCGGCGCCGGCGTGAGCGTTCGCGCCACCAGGCCACCCAGGGGACTGAGCGTCACCTCGTACTTGACGCCTTCGCGCATCGGCAGGTAGGCGCCGCTGCCGTATTCCGTATCGACGAAGGGCAACCACGTCGGATAGGCGCGGGCGAGTTGCCACAGGTCGAGCAGGCCGTCGCCGGCCAGATCGTGTGCCGACTTCGCCCTCGAGCGTTCCTGGTCGATGTCGCGATAACGACCGCTGAGCCGGTCGATCTTGTAGACCGGATCGAGTCCGGCGATCACCGCATAGGGCCGCCATTTCAGCACGCGTGCGTCGAGCTGCCATTCATCGCCGGAGAGATCCAGCTCGAGCTGGCGACCATCGGCCAGATGCAGCTGTGCCTGCCACTGCTGGTCGCCGGCACGGACGAAACTCAGGGTCGCAACGGGGACCTCGCTGGTCAGCCGGTCATACCCGTGCAGGGCCAGCCCGAAGAACGCGGCGCCGGCCGCCGCCAGCGCCAGCACCGTGGTCAGCGCCAGCCTGTTCAGGCTGCGCAGCGGCCTTCGCGCCCGCGCGGCCTTCACCAGCGACGAAAGCGCCCACAGCGCCAGCAGCGCGAGGACGACCGCAATGACCACCAGGGCGCCGAACAGCCCGAACGTTCCGGATAGCATGGCCTGAGTATACTCTCGGGCTGTTGATCTACCTGGATACCGCCATGCGTCTGGTACTGCTTGCCTTGATTTCCCTCGCCACCCTCGCCGCCTGTGGCAACAAGGGCGACCTGTATCTGCGCGATCCCACGGCTCCCCCGCCGATGAGCGCCGCCGACCACGCCGCCGCCAAGGCCGCCGCCGATCGGGACGCCACCCTGAATCCGCCGGCGGAGCCGGAAGCCCGGGACCGCAAGCGCCGCCGAAGCGACTGAGGAACCGGCCGTGCGCTTCACCAAGATGCACGGAGCCGGCAACGATTTCGTCGTCCTCGACCGGCGTGACGGTTCGCCGTTACCCGCGCGCGACACGCTGTCGCGCATGGCCGACCGCCACAGGGGCATCGGCTGCGACCAGCTGATGATCCTCACGCCACCGCATCGGCCGGGCAGCGTCGCCGGCTATCGCGTCGTCAACCAGGACGGCAGCGACGCCCTCCAGTGCGGCAACGGTGCGCGCTGCCTGGTCGCCTGGCTGCATCGTGAGGGCAGCTTGCAGCGTGAAGGCGTACTCGACAGTCCTGCCGGGCCGGTTGCTGCGCGCGTCCTCGACGAGGGTTTCGAAGTGAGCCTGTCGCCGCCGCGGTTCGACGCGTCATCCATCCCGATGACCGGCGTGGCCAGCGACCCTGACGGACACCGGCTGTGTATCGGCAACACCGACGTGCGCTTCGGTGCCGTGTCGATGGGCAATCCCCATGTCGTCATCGAAGTGGATGATGTCGCGGCCGCGGCGGTTGAACTCGCCACCGCGCTGCAGTCGCATCCCGCCTTCCCCGACGGCTGCAACGTCGGCTTCGTGCAGGTCGTCTCGCGTGGACACCTGCGCCTGCGCGTCATCGAGCGCGGCGTCGGTGAAACACTCGCCTGCGGTTCCGGCGCCAGCGCCGCGCACGCCTGGCTGTATCGCCAGGGCCGCGTCGATACACACACCGACATCGACCTGCCGGGCGGCCGACTGGGCGCCACGTGGGGCGGCGGCAACGACGAGCCCGTGCGACTGTCCGGCCCGGCCACATTCGTCTTCGAAGGAACCTGGAACTCATGAGCGACCGACCCAGCTATGGCCCGGGCGCCACGGAAGTGGCGAGCTTCCTGCGCCGCAATCCCGATTTCCTCAGCAAGCACCCCGACCTGGCGCTCAGCCTGACCGTGCCGAAGGAGCACGGCCACGGCGGTGCCTCGTCGCTGGCCGGTTACCAGCTCGACGTCCTGCGCGACAAGAACCGCGAGCTCAGCCGCCGGATCAAGGAGCTGGTCGACATCGCCAGCGAAAACGAGCTGCTGATGCGGCGCGTGCACGCGCTCAATCTCGCCCTGATGCGCGCGCTCACGCCCGACGAAAGCATCCGCCGCCTCGTCGCCGCCCTGCGCGAGGATTTCGGCACCGAGCATGTGCGCCTGCTGCTGCATCGCCCCGATCCGAAACTGCCCGCCGCCGACTGGCTGCTGGCCATTGCCGCCGGCGATCCCGGCCTGGCGCCACTCACCGACATCCTCGCGCGCGAACAGCCTCTCTGCGGACGCTTGTCCAGCGAGCAGCTGAAGGTCGTCTTCAACGACATCGATGCCGCGCGCGTGGCCAGCTGTGCCTTGTTGCCGCTACGCGAGCAGGGCCTGCTGGTGATCGGCAGCACCGACCCCAACCGATTCCATCCCGGCCAGGGCACGTTTTTCCTGGAGCTGATCGGCGAGACCGTCGCCGCAGCGCTGCGTCGCTATGGCGGCAACTGACGCCAGCACAATGGGAGGGACACGCGCGGCCGACTTCGATGCCGCCGCCGACGTCGAGGCGTTCCTGCAGCATCTGGCCGTGGTGCGCCGCCTGAGCGCAAACACACTCGCCGCCTACCGCCGCGACCTGCAGCGACTGACCACATTCGCCGGCGAGAGCGCCCTTAAGGACTGGCGCGCGCTGGATCCGGAACACCTGCGCGGACTGGTCGCACGCGAACACCGGCGCGGACTCGGCGGCAAATCCCTCGCACGCTGGCTCGCAGCGGTTCGCAGTTTCTGTCGCTGGCTGCTGCGCGACGGCCGCATCGATGGCAATCCCGCCGCCGGTCTGCGCGCGCCCAAGGTCGGTCGCAAACTGCCCTCGGTGCTCGATGCCGATGCCACCGGCGCCTTCCTCGACGGCATCGCCGGACACGAGGAGGATCCGCGCCTGGCAGCGCGCGACCGCGCCCTGTTCGAACTGGCCTATTCGTCCGGCCTGCGCGTCAGCGAACTGGTGGCGGTACGCTGGACCGACTTCGCGCCGGATCGGACGGAACTGCGCGTCATCGGCAAGGGCGGCAAGACACGCATCGTGCCGGTCGGCCGCAGCGCCCGTGAAGCCCTGGACGACTGGCGCAGCTTCTCGCCAGGCGATGGCTGGGCATTCCCGGGCCGCGACGGCAAACACCTCGGTGCCCGCGCCGTGCAGATCCGCATCAGGTTGCTCGGCCAGCGCCAGGGCATCGCCCAGCGCCTGCATCCGCACCTGTTGCGCCACTCCTGTGCCAGCCATGTGCTGGAATCCTCGCAGGACCTGCGCAGCGTGCAGGAACTGCTCGGCCATGCCGACATCGCCACCACGCAGATCTACACGCACCTGGACTTCCAGCATCTCGCGCGCGTCTACGACGCCGCCCACCCGCGCGCGCGCCGCACGTCGCGCACCGGCGGGACCGATACGTCCAAGAAGGATGGCAGCTGAGTCGAGGGGCCATTGACCTCAGCGGGCGTACGGCTGCGCACACCGGGAGGCCGATAACCAACACGTAACAGGCCCTGCGTATACTTTCTTTGGCATCCGAATGCATGCCATACCGGATCCCGAGAAGCGGCCATGAAGAATCCCGCCCGCAATAGCCCTGCCTTCGCGCGAACGTCAAAGACCGGTGCAACCGCCGTCTGGTTGTCCGTCCTGCTTATGCTCGCCGGGCGCTCAATGGGCGAGCCACGTCCGTCGCTGCAGGAGGTCCATGCGCAGCAGTTCATGCCGCTCGAAAGCAGGGTCCAGGATGCCGCAGCAGCAACGGCGCTGGTAGCGGCGTACCAGCGATATTTCGAGCCAGCACGTCAAGAAGCGGACGTACTGACAGCGGCCGATGTCCGCGCCGGTTACCTCGCCGCATACGCCACTGCGTTCTACGCTTTCCACTACCTCCCGCAGCAGACCCCGCAGCTGCTCGACGACACCTGGGACTGGTTCGCCAAGCTCAACGAGCGCGGCGGCATCAGTAATCGCGAAGCACTCTTCCTGCACCGGCTGCTCACTTCCACACGCCAGTTCGAGCGCGCGGAACTTGTCCGGCAAAGGCATCCGCAGGCCAACTTGCCACGGACACCAGACATCGATCGCGCGCCCGGATTCGATCCGGCGCGGCCAGCGGTATACACCCTGCGCGACAACGGCGAAGGTTTCGACCTGCGCAACCTGGACCTCGATCTTTCCCGTCGCATCGTTGTCGTGGCCGGCTGCCACATTTCGCGACAGGCGGCGCGCGACATCCAGGCTGATCCGGTGTTGCGCGCAGCGTTTGCCGCCGGCCAGGCCATCTGGCTCGGCTCACCCGATGGGCTGGATATCGAGGCGGTCCGGGAATGGAACGCGGATGTCCCCTTCGCACCCCTGCATGTCGTCGAGGATGCCCTGAAGTGGCCGCTGCTGCGCTTCGACACGCATCCGCACTTCCATTTCTTCCGCGACGGTCAACTCGTCGCCAGCTACGACAGCTGGGATCCGAACCGCTCGCCACCGCCGATCCTTGAATCACTGCGCCTGCTCGGGCTGCTCGACGGACCACACTGAAAGGGCGCTGGCCCTACAAGGTTCTCGAGCGCGCACCTCACCCGTTCACCTCGAACCGTTGACGAAGAAACCGTGGGTCATCGGGCCCGACGTCCACCACCCACGTCGAATCCGTCGACAGCGCCAACCGTTTCGACGACCGTTCCAGATACGTCTCCCGCGACCGACCGCAACACCGCACAACATCGCTCGCGCAGCAGATGCGCAGGGGCACTTGCGCGATGGCTTGCAAGCCGCCTAACTGGCCCCATATGGGCCTTTCACCAGACGAGACCCGCCCGTGAGCCAGACCCCCAGTTTCCACGCCACCACCATCGTCTCCGTCCGCCGCGGCGCCCATGTCGTCATGGGCGGTGACGGCCAGGTAACCCTCGGTCATACCGTGGTCAAGGCCAATGCCCGCAAGGTCCGCCGTCTCGGTCGCAATGCCGACATCCTGGCCGGCTTCGCCGGCGCCACCGCCGACGCCTTCACTCTGTTCGAACTGTTCGAGGCCAAGCTCGACAAGCACAACGGCCAACTGGTCCGCGCCGCGGTCGAACTGGCCAAGGACTGGCGTACCGACCGCCGCCTCGGCCGGCTGGAAGCCATGCTGGCGGTGGCCGACCGCGAAGCCTCGCTGCTGATCAGCGGCAATGGCGACGTACTGGAACCGGAAGAAGGCCTGATCGCCATCGGTTCCGGCGGTCCCTATGCGCAGGCGGCCGCCAAGGCGCTGCTGCGACACAGCCAGCTCGATGCACGCGCGATTGTCGAGAACGCACTGGAAGTCGCCGGCGACATCTGCATCTACACCAATCACAACCGGGTCATCGAAGAGCTGAACGCGGCGGACGGCCTGCCGGGCGTCCGCGCCTGAGCCTCGGCGCCGGCCTGGCCGCGCGCGCACGTTCCGACCGCTGCTTCTTCGAACCCCTGACAGGCATCCCCATGAACATGACCCCCCGCGAGATCGTCCAGGAGCTGGACAAGTTCATCATCGGCCAGCATGGCGCCAAGCGCGCCGTCGCCATCGCCCTGCGCAACCGCTGGCGGCGGATGCAGCTGGATCCGAAGCTGCGCAACGAAGTCACGCCGAAGAACATCCTGATGATCGGACCGACCGGCGTCGGCAAGACCGAGATCGCGCGTCGCCTGGCGACGCTGGCGAACGCGCCTTTCATCAAGGTCGAGGCGACCAAGTACACCGAGGTCGGCTACGTCGGCAAGGACGTCGAGCAGATCGTCCGCGACCTGGCGGACACGGCGGTGAAGATGGCGCGCGACCAGGCCAAGGCGCGCGTGCGCAGCCAGGCCGAGGACGCCGCCGAGGAACGCGTCCTGGACGCGCTGCTGCCGCGTCGACAGGCTTCCGGCGGCATGGGCTGGGGCGAGCCCGCCAACCGCAGTGACGACGACAGCCAGTCGGAGACGCGCCAGAAACTGCGCAAGCAGCTGCGCGAAGGCAAGCTCGATGATCGCGAGATCGAACTGGAGCTCGCCTACAACGTCGGCATCGACATCATGGCACCGCCGGGCATGGAGGAAATGACCAGCCAGCTGCGCGACATGTTCAAGACGATGGGCGGCAACCGCACGCATTCGCGCAAGCTGAAGATCCGCGCCGCGCTGCCGCAGCTGGTCGAGGAAGAGGCCGGCAAACTGGTCAATGACGACGAGATCAAGCAGGCGGCGATCGAGAACTGCGAGCAGAACGGCATCGTCTTCATCGACGAGCTCGACAAGGTCTGCAAGCGCAGCGAGTCGGTGGGTGCCGATGTGTCCCGCGAAGGCGTGCAGCGCGACCTGTTGCCGCTGGTGGAAGGTTCGACGGTCAGCACCAAGCACGGTCCGGTGAAGACCGACCACATCCTGTTCATCGCTTCGGGCGCGTTCCATCTCTCAAAGCCCAGCGATCTGATCCCCGAGCTGCAGGGCCGCTTCCCGATCCGCGTCGAGCTGTCGGCACTGAGCACCGAGGATTTCCGCCGCATCCTGAGCGAGCCGGACAACGCGCTGACCAAGCAGTACGCCGCCCTGCTCGGCACGGAAGGCGTCCGCATCGAATTCACCGCCGACGGCATCGCACAGCTGGCCGAGATCGCCTGGAGCGTCAACGAGCGCACCGAGAACATCGGCGCCCGGCGCCTGCACACCGTGCTTGAGCGCCTGCTCGACAGCGTGTCGTTCGAGGCACCCGACAAGTCGGGCGAGCACTACCTGATCGACGCCCACTACGTGCAGTCGGTGCTCGGCGAACTCGCCGGTCACGAGGACCTCAGCCGCTACATTCTCTGAGCGGCAGCTGCGCCCGCATCCGCCATCGCCCCTGCGCGCAACGGGCGAACGCCGGCGATCCGGCTGGCGGCAGACAACCCGGCGAAAGGAAACCCCGGCACGCAGGCCGGGGTTTCCTTCACCACTTCTTCAACTTCGACAAACCCTCAAGGCGTGCACGCCGCCGGCAACTGGGCGTTGATGCGCACGTTGTCGAGGAAGAAGCCGCCTTCCTCGGAACCCGGATCGGTGCTCAGGCGCCAGCGGATCAGGACCTGCTGGCCGGCCCATGCGCCCAGGTCGTGGCTGATCGACTGGTAGGTGCCGCTGGCGAATCCCGTCGACGTGCCGTTGAACGCACCCTGGCTCGCCGGGTAACCGCAGGTGTTGATCGGCGGATTGCCGGTCTGGCTGAAGCTGCCGGGGTAGCCGCCGGTCGGCGTGATCGGCGCCCAGTTCGCTCCGCCATCGCTGGAGAGTTCGACCACCACGCCGTCCCAGTCGGCCTCGATCTGCCAGCGGGCCACGTACTGCAGCTGCGGCGCGCCGGCCGCCAGCGTCACCGGCAAGGTCACCAGGTCGGCGCAGGTCAGCGACGGATAGGTTCCCGCATTGGCGCTGCGGTAACTGAAGTTGCCCTGTCCCGGCAGCAGGTTGCTGATCGACCACGGCGTCTGCATGTCCATGTAGGTGTTGTCGTCGATGTCGTCGACATAGACACCCGCGGCACCGGTGCCGACACCGATCGGCGTGGCATTGAGGATGCGCGTTCCGGACTTCACGTTGCCTTCGGCGTCGATGGCATCGATGCGGTAGTAGTACGGCTGACCCGACGACACCGCCGTATCCGTGTAGCTGGTGCCGGCGACCGTGTCGATCAGCTGCGGCGCCGCGAACAGGGGCGAGGTGTCGCGCCAGACACGGTACGAGAGGCTCGCGGCCGGACAGTTGCTGCTGCCGGGATCCCAGGCCAGGCCCACCGAGCAGCTGGCGTTCTGCATCTGCCGTTGCGCGGTGCTGTCGTCGAAGTTCGGGATCAATGAGCAGTCATCGGCGGATACGACTTCGATGCACTCGTCGGAGATCGGCCCTTCACTGCCCTCGGAGATGCCACGCATGCGGTAGGCATAGGTGTAGCCGCCCTGCGTGCGCGTATCGCTGACCAGCGGCGACGTGGCCTGGCCGACATAGCGGAACTGGTCGGTGCCGGCTGCCGCGCAGTTGCCCGTGGCACGGTAGAGCTGGTAGCGCTGTGCACCACCGACCGGCGATGCACTGACGCTGATGCCGTTGGCGTCATTGCCCACGACGGCCAGGTTGGACGGCGCGGCGATACGGTCGTCAGCGTCGAAGTTGTGCGCGAACAGGCGGTCGAGCACCCCGAAAGAGGCACCGACCACCAGCGCATAGCCCTGGCGATGACTGCCGACACGACCGTTGCCGGGGATGGCCGTCGCCTTGACGCGCAAGGTGTAGGTGCCCGCCGCCGGCGCGGTCAGCCGCACCTGCTCGACGGTGTTGCGGTCATCCCGGCTGCCACCCGTCGTCGACTGGCCGGCACTGTAGACATTGCCGAGATAGACCGTCGAACCCGGCGCCACCAGTTCGAGATCGAGATCGTTGACCAGCGTCACGCCGGAACCGAGTGCGCCTTCGACGTCGTACCAGACCAGCGTCGCACGCAGCTCCTGGCCGGCGTGGACGTCGAGGGTGAATTCCTCGACGTCGCCGGTTTCCAGACCCGCTTCGTTGCTGCGCATCCAGTGCCGGTGACGGCGGGCATCGCCCTCGAAGTACACACTGTTGGCCAGCCACATGCGACCCCAGCCGGCGTTGTTGTCGGGCCAGCTGGCGGTGAACGGGGCGGCGCCATTGATCAGCGTCGCCTTCATCAATGCACCGGTCGGTTCCAGCGCTTCCTCGGCCACGCGGCGGCCGAGCGGATAGAAGCCGTCCATGAAGTACTGGCGCAGCAAGGCCGCGCCACCGGAGGCGGTCGGCGTCGCCATCGACGTGCCGGTCTTCGTGCTCAGCGCCGGTGCCTCGAAGGTGGCCGCGTTGTTGGTGTCACCCGCTGCCGAAACGATCGCCATCGCCGGCGCCAGGATGTCCGGCTTGCGGCGACCGTCGTCGGTCGGCCCGCGACTGGAGCTGCCGTACATCGTCGTCGCGAAACCGTGCGCGGTGCCGCCGATGGTATTGATGTTCTTGCCGTTGCCCGGCGAACCGATGGTGTTCGCCCCGGAACCGCTGTTGCCGGCCGCGATATTGACCAGCAGGTTCTCGGTGACCCAGGTCGCCGCGTCGCCACGCTGGTCGTTGCCGCCGTAGGCACCGGCGCTGGTGTTGCCCCAGCTGCCGCTGTGGATGCCAGCGCCGCCGGCGTAGGCCTGCACCAGCGTTGCGCCGAAGTCGGTGATGCTCAGGCAGCCGCTGGTGTCGTTGCCGATGTCCTGCATCAGCACCTGCGCATTCGGCGCCATGCCGTCGCCGTTGCTGTAGTTGGCGAGCGCCGGCGTCGAGAATGGCGCGGCATCACCGAGGATGCTCCCGACCACATGCGTGCCGTGGAAGTTGATCGGCGACGAATTCGCCGAGCAACGGACATTGCCGGCGTCGTACGCGGTCGCACCGGGCTGCACCCAGTAGCCGAAGACCTTGCGGTCCGGATAGGTGGCACCGATCGCCGGGGGTACGGGGGCCGGATCGTCGGCATTGGTCAGGACCTGGTTGACGCCGGCGCCCAGATTCAGCGCCGTGAACCACTCTTCGTTGCGGTCGAGGCCGGAGTCGGAAACGGCGACGATCTGGCCGGAGCCAAGCAGGCCGCGTTGCCACAGCGGCGCATAGGCGACGTCCAGCGTCGCGCAGCTGGGGCCGGCACCGGCGCAGGAAGGCGTGTTGTTCTGGATCGGCCCGACCGAATCGCGGTTGGCCGGCGCCGGCTGCAGATAGGGCTCGATCCAGGCGACGGCGTCGAGCAGGGCGGCCTGGCGCAGCAGCGACTCCAGCAACGCCGCCGGCACCCGGACGCGCACCGAGGCGAGCCCGAGTGCATCGACCTGCGGACCGAGCTCGATACCGGAAACCGCACGCGCCAGCTCGCCGGCGATGGCGTCCGGGCGTTCGCCGCGGAAACCATGGATTTCCAGTTCGACCCAACCGGATGGCGCCTGCGCGGCCAGCACACTGCCGTCCAGCAGTTCCGGCGCCAGCTTGTAGCCGGGCTGGTAGGCACCGGCCCAGCGTACGGATGCCCGCTGCGCCAGGCGTTCCTGTGCACCGGCCGCCCAGCGTACCTGGTAGGCGGTGTTGGGCAGGAAGCCGACGATTTCGGCGCCCTCGGCTTTCAAGGCTTCGCGCACGTCGGCCGCCTGGCCGGCCTCGAACTGCACGATGCCATAGCGACCGCGGGGCACGGTCGGCAGGCGATACGCCGCGAAGTCCAGTTGCTCGACCCGGGGATCGAAGGCGCCGGCGCGCAGCAGGATCAGTCCCGGCGACGCGCGCAGCGCATCGAGCTGTTCCAGCGCCAGCGGCGAGGGCGCCACCGCGCGCAGGACATCACCCCCGGACGATGGCGGCGACGCCGCAGCCACCGCGGCGGCCAGCGCCAGCGCCAGCCCCGTCTTCTTCAGATGCAACATGCTCCCTACTCCTGTCAGATTGTGCGGTGCTGACAGGGTCTGCGTCAGGCCGCGAACGATGGTGTACATCGTCCCGCGCGACACGACCCCGACAGGCCCAGTCCCGCCCGATGCGCGCAAAGCGGCATCGACCCGACATCAGGCCGGCCAAGAATACGCTTCCGGGAACTGGCGACCAGTGCCGCGAAGCATCCGGCCAATTGCACTAGACTCGCCCGGCCAGTGCCGTCCAGTTCCGGACCTCCGGAAGATCGCGCTGGTGCCATCCGGTCCGGAGAAGGGGACGACCATGCGGGCACGCAGCATTCTCATTGCGCTCACGCTGCTGGGCAGCGCCGGCGCCGGCCAGGCACAGACGCAATGCAACGGCGCCGGACTGCCGAACCCGGTGATGTTCGTCGTGCAATACCCGGTGCCCTACGACTTCGCCACCATCGGCTCGGTGTTCGCCAATCATCGCGCCACCATCGCCGGCAGCGGCCGCGGTGGCGACCTGATGCTCTGCCAGCCGGACGGCACGCTCCGCAACCTGACCGCGGAAGCCGGCTATGGCAATACGGGTTTCCAGGGCGCGCAGTCGATCGTCGTCCGCGATCCGGCCGTGCACTGGTCCGGCGAGAAGGCGATTTTCGCCATGGCCATCGGCGCGCCGACGCAGCAGTACCAGACACCGTCGCACTATTTCCGCCTCTACGAAGTCACCGGCCTGGGTCCGGGCCAGACGGCCTCCATCACGGTGGTGCCCAACCAGCCTGCGCAGTACAACAATGTGCAGCCGGCCTACCTGCCCGACGACCGCATCGTCTTCGTCTCCGACCGGCCCCGAAACGGCCAGCGTCACCTCTATCCGCAGCACGATGAGTACGAATCGACGGCGACGCCGACCGGCCTGTGGCGACTGGACCCGGCCAGCGGTGAGCTGATCCTGCTGCAGCATTCGCCATCGGGCTCGTTCGATCCCTTCGTCGACAGCTTCGGCCGCATCGTCTTCTCGCGCTGGGACCACCTGCAGCGCGACCAGCAGGCCGACGGTCAAGGCAACGGCTATGGCAACTTCAACTGGGCATCGGAGGCCGAGAACGCGCAGCGCCTGGACACCGTCGCCGAAGTGTTCCCGGAACCACGACTCAACGCCGGCAACGTCAACGGCCTGCGCTTCAACCATTTCTCGCCCTGGCAGATCCGTGCCGACGGCACCGGCGAGGAAACCTTGAACCACATCGGCCGCCATGAGCTGCATTCGTACTTCGACCGCAGTTTCAACGACGATCCCAGCCTCGTTGAATTCATTGCCGGCGGCACGCCCAGGCCCAACCCGAATGCGGTCCTCAACCTCACGCACCTGGCCGAGGATCCCACCTCGCCGGGTCGCTACCTGGGTATCGACGCACCGGAATTCGGCACCCATGGCTCCGGCCACCTGGTGTCCTTCAATGCGCCGCCGCAGATGCCTGCGCGCGAGCTGATGGTTGCCTACCTGCACCACCGCTCCGCCGCGGGTTTTTATGACGGCGGCAACGTGCCGCCCGGCTTCAGCGGCCGCTATCGCAATCCCACGGTGCTCAGCAACGGCACGATCCTCGCCGCCCATACAAGCACCGCGAGCTATGCCGCCAACCTGGGGACGCGGCCGGCGCCGGTGCCGTCCTATCTCTACCGCATCCGCCGGCTGGCCGCGGTCGCCGGCGGCGAGCTGGCACCCGGCGACCCGCTGACGGGCGGCATCCAGCGCAGCGTCAGTTTCTGGGATCCGGACGTGATGGTGAGCTACAGCGGCGAGTTCTGGGAGCTGTCGCCCGTGGAAGTGGTGGCGCGTGCACGGCCGCCCCTGCAGCTTGAACCACCGGTGGAAGCGCCCGAACAACAGGCCGCCGCCGCTGCCGACACCAACCTCGACTCGCTTCGCGAATTCATGCGCGCCTGGAACCTCGGCCTGGTGGTCGTCCGCGACGCCACGACGCGCGACCGCCTCGACCGCCAGCAACCCTTCAACCTGCGTGTGCCCGGTGGCGCGCAGACACTGGGCAATGCCGGCCGCATCTACGACGTGACCGACATGCAGATGTTCCAGGGCGACCAGATCCGCGGCATCGGCGGCATCAATACGCCCCGCCCCGGCCGTCGCGTCCTCGCCCAGGTGATGCACGAGCCGGCGGCGATGCGCTTCCTGCCGCCGAACCCGGATGCGCCCGCCGGCTCGGCGCCAATCGCCAGTGACGGGTCGGTGGCGATGTTCGTGCCGGCGCGACGCGCACTGAGCTGGCAGCTGACCGACCCGGACGGCGAAGCCGTCGTCCGCGAACGTTACTGGCTCACCCTGCAACCGGGCGAGATCCGCGCCTGCGATGGCTGCCACGGCTCTACGCCGACCAACCAGGCCGGCCAGCCCATCGCCGAAAACATGCCGGTGGCGCTCCGCGACCTGTTGACCTGGTTTGCCAGCAACGGCGATCCGATTTTCGCCAACACCTTCCAGTAGACACAGGCGACCACCGGCGACCACCGGATCCGGCGGGCGCAGCGCGCGGCGAGTGTCGCGCCTGTGTCCGGCGCACACGACACCGACAGGACCGCGGAACGGTTCGCGGCCCCGCGGCCGACTCCATCCGGCGATCGCGCCCGGCGATTGCATCTGGCGCTCACATCTGGCGATCACATCTGGCGATCATGCCTGGCGACCGGCGACGGGCGAAGCCGCAGGAGTCGGCTCGCCCTGGCGAAGCACGGCAGCGATTCGAAGCGGCAGTCCTGTCGTCCGGATCGCTGACGCCACGATGCGATAATGCCGGCCCTTTCCGCGGCGACCTTCCATGACCGGAACACGCCGGGACACGGCCGCAGCCGCCGCGTCCCCTTCCCGCCCTTCGCCTTCCGATGCACACCCGCTGCGACGCCTCGCCGGTTACGCGCGCGACCGCCAGCGCGACGTCTGGCTGGCGACGTCGTATTCGGTGTTCAACAAGGTCTTCGATGTCCTGCCGGAGATCCTGATCGGCGTGGCGGTCGACGTCGTGGTGCACCAGCGCGAATCCTTCATCGCGCGTGCCGGCCTGCCCGACCCGGTGCACCAGCTGCTGCTGCTCAGCGGCCTCACCATCCTCGTGTGGGCGCTGGAGTCGCTGTTCGAATACCTGCTGGCGCTGAAGTGGCGCAACCTCGCGCAGGATCTGCAACATCGCCTGCGCCTGGATGCCTACCGGCACATCCAGTCGCTGGATCCCGGCCGCATCGAACGCGAGCGCAGCGGCCGCCTGATGTCGGTGCTCAACGAGGACGTCCACCAGATCGAACGCTTCCTCAACACCGGCGCCAACGACCTGATCCAGGTCGCCTGCTCCAGCCTCCTGGTCGGCGCGGTGTTCTTCGTGCTCACACCCAGCCTCGCCGTGCTCGCCATCCTGCCGGTACCGCTGATCCTGTTCGGCGCTTTCTGGTTCATGCACCGGCTTGCGCCGCGCTATGCCGCCGCGCGCGAAGCGGCTGCGGATGTGTCGCGGCGGCTCGGCAACAACCTGCTCGGCATGGGCACCATCCAGGCCTACACCGCCGAGGACTTCGAAACGGCGCACATCGCCCAGGCCAGCGATGCCTATCGCCAGCGCAATGCCGAAGCCATCCGCGTGGCCGCTGCGATCACGCCGGTGATCCGCATTGCCATTCTCGCCGGCTTCGTCGCCACGCTGCTCTATGGTGGCCTGCTCACGTTGCGCGGTGATCTCGGAGTCGGCAGCTACTCGGCACTGGTCTACCTGACGCAGCGGCTGCTCTGGCCGTTGACACGCCTGGCCGAGATGACCGATCTCTACCAGCGTGCGATGACGTCGGTCACGCGCGTGACCGACCTCATGCGCCTGCCGCCGGCCCGTGATGCCGGCACGCGCACGCTGCCCGGGCCATCCACCGGTGCCGTCGGTTTCCGCGGCGTGCGCTTCGCCTATGACGGTCGGCCTGTGCTGCACGGCATCGACCTGGAGGTTCCGGCCGGCCGGACCATCGGCCTGGTCGGCGCGACGGGCAGCGGCAAGAGCACGCTGCTGAAGATGCTGCTGCGCTTCGAGGACCCGGACGCCGGCTCCGTCACCCTGGACGGTATCGATGTCCGCGAACTGCCCCGCAGCCTGCTGCGTGGCCAGATCGGTTTCGTTGCCCAGGATCCATTCCTGACCGATGGCACGCTGGCCGAGAACATCGCCTACGGCGACCCGGCGCCGGACCGGCAGCGCATCGAGGCCGCCGCACGCGCGGCGAACGCGCACGACTTCATCGCCGCCACGCCGTCAGGCTACGACAGCCCGGTCGGTGAACGCGGCCTGCTGCTCTCGGGCGGCCAGCGCCAGCGCCTGACCGCCGCCTCATATTTGTCCCGCGCTTCGTCGCGAGCCCCGGCGAGGCGCTCGCGTTCCGCCCTGTGCTTCTTGCGCATTGCGTCACGCTCGCGGGCGAGCCTCGCCTCGCGATCCTTCAGCGCCTCCAATTCCTTTTCCTGGCGCT
>CAZYHP010000049.1:0-20866 GCA_964647135.1 uncultured Rhodanobacteraceae bacterium | reverse complement strand
GGATCGGGCCGCCGCGGAACGGCGCGAAGCCGGTACCGAAGATCACGCCGGCATCCAGTTCGTCGGCGGAGGCGACGATGCGCTCGTGCAGACACGCGACCGCCTCGTTGAGAAGCGGCAGGATCAGGCGATCCTCCAGATCCACCGGCGGCACGTAGTTTTCCGGAAGCGGTGGTTTGACGGCCTTGCCTTCGGCATAGGTGTAGAAGCCTTCGCCATCCTTGCGACCGCGCTTGCCGGCCGCGATCAGCACATCGACGCCGCGCGGCAGTTCCACCCCCAGTTTCGGCGCGATCACGGCGCCGACATGGGCGCAGACATCCAGGCCCACCTGGTCGGCCAGTTCGACCGGACCCATCGGCATGCCGAAGCGCACTGCGGCCTCGTCGATGGCACGCAGCGGTACACCTTCCTCGCGCAGCCGGAACGCTTCCAGCAGGTACGGGAACAGGATGCGGTTGACCAGGAAGCCGGGTGCGCTGGCCGCCGCCAGCGGCAGCTTGTCGTGGCCGCGGACGAACGCCAGCCCGCGCTTCAGCGAGTCCTCGCTGGCCTGGTCGTGATGCACGACCTCGACCAGCGGCAACATCGGCACGGGATTGAAGTAGTGCAGGCCGATGAAGTTCTGCGGCCGCGCCAGGCCGTCGCGCAGGTCTTCGAGAACGATGCTCGACGTATTGGTGGCAAGCAGGGCATCGGCCTTCATCTTCGGCTCGATGTCGGCGAACAGGGCGCGCTTGGCCTCGAGCTTTTCGACGATGGCCTCGATGACCAGGTCGGCGTCGCCGATGCGTTCGCCGTCAGGATCGCCGGCAAGGCGCCTGCGCGCGGCCTCTATGCGGTCCGCCGTCTTCAGGCGCTTCCCGAACAGCGTGCCTGCGCGCGCCAGTGCCGCCTGCACGGCCTCTGCGCTCTGGTCCTGCAGGGTCACGTTGAAACCCTGCATCGCCGTCCACGCCGCGATGTCGCCACCCATCACGCCGGCGCCGATCACATGGACGTGCCGGATGCCGTGCTCGATGCCGGCGCCTCGCGCCTTCAGGCCTTCCTGCAGGAAGTAAACGCGCACCAGGTTGTGCGCGGTGGGCGTGCCGGCCAGCTGGACCACCGAACGGATTTCCGGCCGCAGCGCCTTCGCCACGCTGGCGCCGTGCTTGCGCCATACGTCGATCATCGCGTAAGGCGCGGGATAGTGCTTGCGTGGCGCCTTGCGCTGGACGCCCTTGCGCATCGTCGGGGCCAGGGCGACGCGCGCCGGCCAGGTGTTCGTGGCCCAGGCGGTGAATCGCTGCTTGAACGGACGCGACGGGCGCGTGCGGACCAGGTCGGTGGCTTTCGCCATCAGGTCGGCGCGCGGCACGACACCGTCCACCAGGCCGATGGCGCGGGCGCGCGACGCACTCAGGGAACCGCCGGCGAGCATCATGCGCATCGCTTCCGGCGCACCGACCAGATGCGGCAGGCGCGCCAGTCCGCCCCAACCGGGATGGATGCCGAGCTTCACTTCCGGCAGGCCCAGGCGGGTGTCCGGTGCGTCGGCTGCAACACGGTAGTCGCAGGCCAGCGACAGTTCCATTCCGCCGCCGAAACAGTGGCCATGGATCGCGGCGACGGTAGGGCAGCGCAATCGCGCGATGGTTTCGAAGACCTTGTGGCCCTTGTTGATAGCGTCGGCGATGGTGCCGTGCGCGAAGAAACCCTCGAACTCGCCGATGTCTGCGCCGGGCGAGAAACCGCCGTCCTTTGCGGACATGAAAACCAGGCCCTTCGGCGGCTCGATGGCCAGACGTTCGACCAGCTGGCCGATCTCGTCGATCAGCGCCTGGGAGAGCGCGTTGACCGGCTTGTCGGCGCGGTCCAGTGTGATGACGGCGATGCCGTCGTCGCGCAGTTCGGCGCGGCAATGCCGCGGTCGCAGTCCTTCAAACATGGGCCGGATTCTCCGTGGTCGGTGCAGGCGCCAACAGGCGGCCGGCACGGAATTCTGATAGCCGCGCTAGTTTCTCACAGCTTGGGGACGGCGGTGTCCGTGCGGACGGATCGTCAGCGGGCCCGTGCCGCGTGCGGACGCAGGAACTCGATCAGTTCGGTCAGCGGCAGCGGCCTGCTGTAAAGGTAGCCCTGTGCGAAGTCGCAGCCCAGATCGCGGAGGATTTCCTGCTGCGCGGCCGTTTCGACGCCGACGGCCGTCACGCGCAGATCGATGCGGTGCGCCAGTTCGATCATCGTGCGGACGATCTCCCGGTCGTAGGCGTTGTGCTCCAGCTGCCAGACGAAGCGACGGTCGATCTTGATCATGCCGACGGGCAGGTTGCCGAGCGTGCCCATCGACGCGAAGCCGCTGCCGAAGCCGTCGATGGCCACGCGCACGCCGTGCTCGGCGAGCAGGTGCAGGGGCGGGCCGACGCTGGCCATGCGCGCGGTCAGGTCGGCTTCGCCGATTTCCAGCATCAGCCGATCGAGCGGAATTCCGGTGGCCTGGGCGGTCTCGACCAGCTCTTCGACGAAACCCGGCGCCATCACTTCGTCGGCACCCAGGTTCAAGCCGAAATACTGGATCGCCGCCGTGCGTCCGGCACGCGCCAGTTGCAGATACGAGCCAGCCGCCTGGCGCAGGATGAGACGGCCGACTGCCGGCAACAGGCCCCGCGCCTGGGCGATGGCGACGATTCGGCCGGTTTCGTGACGCTGCAGCGGTTCATTGCCACGCAGCAGCGCTTCGACACCGATGCAGAGTCCGTCGGACAGGCGCATGACCGGCAGCCAGCGCTGTTCCAGGCTGCGCTGGTGGAGCGCCTCGCGCAGGTTGCTCTCGACCTCGAGTTCGTCATTGACCCGGCGCAGGTCGCCATGCACGAAATGATGGTGACCATCGTGGCCTTCGGCCTGTTGCCGGCGGCGGGCGAGTTCGGCGTAATGCAGCAGCGCATCGGCGGTTTCGGCATCGTGCGGCGCCAGGGCGATGCCGATGCTGCAGGTGCAGACCAGCGGAACGGGCAGGAACAGGTAGGGCCGCCGGCTGGCTTCGAGCAACGCCGCGGCGCGGTTGTCGAGCTCGCGTCGCGCTTCGAGCAGGCCGGGCGGCAGATCATTCCACACCAGCAGGATGCCATCCTGGCCATCGCGCGCGATCAGGGCGGGCGCAATACTGGCTTCCCGCAACCGGCGCGCCAGTTCGGCGAGCAGCAGGTCGCCCTGTTCACGGCCGAGGCTGTCGCGAAGACGTTGCACGCCATCGAACGCGATCGACAGGGCGGCGGAGGAATTCAGGCCGGGACGACACAGCACCATCTCCGCCAGTGCGGATTCGAATTCGTCGCGCTGCAGCAGGCCGGTGCGGCTGTCGATGCGCGTGCGCTCGGACAGGCTGTCCAGCTGCTGCCGCGTTTCGGTGATGTCGAAGGCGACCAGCAGGCACTGCCGTGGTGAGCTGTCCGGCACCGTGCTGATGCGTGCCGCGATGGCGACATCGGTCTTGCCGCGGGTACGGATCCAGCCGAGGAAGCCACCCTGTTGCGGCACGTCCGACTGTGCATCAAGGAAGCGGGACACGTCGCTGCGCGGAAACAGGCGGACGGCGAAGCGTCCGACCAGCATCTCCAGCGGAAACCCGCTCAGCTCGACCGCTGCGGGATTGCCATGTGCAATCTGCCCGGATTCCACATCGATGACGAATACGGCTGCCGGCAGGCAGTCGTAGGCGCGCGCCTGCACGCTGGCGACAGGGCGCTCGGCTGCAGGGGTTTCAGCGGAAGGCTTGAGCCTGGGACGGGACATGGGCCGTGGTCACGGCTGGGACGAATGTGTGATTTATATCACGCTGGATTGGCAACGCGGCCGCCGGATGGGCCGAACGGGCACCCGCGCAGGCTGCTGCGAGCGCCGACCACGGCGTTTTCAGCCGGGTGGATCCGTCGCATCCCGTTCAGGCAGGTCCAGGTCAGGCGCGAGCGTCAGGCTCCCCGGCACCGCGACGGCCTCAATCCGGCCGTCGTGCCAGCGGATATCCAGCCGATCCCGCAGGGCGGCATTCGCCGCCGAGGCCAGGACCCGACCGCTGGCCGGATCGCTGACGATGGCATAGCCACGCTCCAGGGTGCTCAGCGGGCTCAGGGCATGGAGGCTGCGGCCGGCCGTTTCCAGTCGCTGGCGTTGCTGCCGCTGCTGCAGGACCGCGACGCGACGCAGACGACGACCAGCCTGCAGCAGTTGCTGGCGCCACTGCGCGATCCGGCGCCCGGGGCGGAGTGTTCGCAGCGCGGCGCTCGAACTGGCAAGGCGACTGCGCCGCGCCGCAAGGCCATGCCGCAGGGCGACCAGCAGCCGCTGCCGGGCGGCGTTGGCGCGCTCGCGCATGTGTTCCAGGCGGCGACGGGGATCGTGCGCCTGCAGGCGCAGGCGTGCCGAATCCAGACGTTGCGCCAGCCCTTGCAGGTGCCGGGTGGTATCGCGTCGCAGGCGCTGGCCAAGCACACGCAGCTGCCGCGCCAGCTGTTCGGCATCCGGCGCGATCGCTTCGGCTGCCGCCGACGGCGTCGCTGCGCGCAGGTCGGCCGCCAGTTCGGCGAGCGTCACGTCGACTTCATGACCGATGGCGGCGACGACCGGGATGGCTGAAGCGGCGATGTCACGCGCCAGGCCTTCATCGTTGAACGCCCAGAGATCCTCCAGCGATCCACCGCCGCGGGTGATCAGGATCACGTCGTGGCGGGCTGCGACGATTGCCGCACGCAATTGCGCCCGCAGGACCGGCACGGCTTCGGCACCCTGCACGGGCGAGGGCAGTACATCCACCGGCAGCAGCGGGAAGCGGCGGGCGATCACGGCCAGGACATCGCGGATGGCGGCGCCGGAAGGCGAAGTGATGACCGCCAGTCGCTTCGGAAAGGCGGGCAACGGCCGCTTGCGGGCACTGTCGAACACTCCTTCGGCTGCGAGGCGTGCCTTGAGTGCTTCGTAGGCCCGCTGCAATGCGCCTTCGCCCCCTTCCTCCATGGCGTCGACGATGAGCTGGTAGTCGCCGCGCGGTTCGTAGAGGCCGACGCGTCCGCGCAGGCGGACATGCTGCCCGTCCGCGGCCCGGAAGCGCAGGCGCGTCGCGGCGGCGCGGAACATCGCGCAGCGGATCTGTGCGCCCGTGTCCTTGAGGGTGAAATAGAGGTGTCCGGACGCCGGTCGCGCCACGTTCGACAGTTCGCCTTCCACCCAGACCGGCGGCATGGCGTCGTCCAGCAACTGCCGCACCAGACGGTTCAGCGAGCTGGGCGTGAGGATTTCGCGTGGGTCGGGCGTACTCAACGGCGGGTGTCCTGTCTGTCGGTGTCGCCGGCCGCTGCAGTCCAGCGGTCAAGCCAGTCGAGTATCTCGTTCCACCACAGGCGCGCGGCCTGGGGTCGGCTGATGCGGTGGTTCTCGTTCGGAAACACGACGATGCGCGCCGGTACGCCCTTGCCACTGAGGGCTCCGTGCAGGTTGATGCCCTGCGTGACGGGAACACGGTAGTCCATTTCGCCGTGCAGGATCAGGGTCGGCGTGTTCATCGCTGGCACCAGCCGGCTTGGCGACCACCGTGACAGGTGTTCGGGATCCTGCCAGGGGGCGGCACCGTAGGCGGCGGGTCGTTGCCAATGGGTGTCGGCGGCGAACTGCTGTCCGAGGTCGTAGATGCCGGCATGCACGACGGCGGCCCGGAAACGGTCGCTCAGCCCCGTCAGCAGCGCGGCCAGATAGCCGCCGTAGGAGCCGCCGGCCACTGCGATGCGGTCCGGGTCGACGCCGGCATGGGCGACCAGCCAATCGGCGGCCGCGAGGGAATCGGCCGCGGGTTTTTCGCCGTGGTTGCCAAGGATGCTGTCGGCGAAATCCTGACCGAATCCCGTCGATCCGTGAACGTTCGGCAGCGCCACCACGTAGCCGCGGGCGGCCATTACGCCCGGATGCCAGCGGAAACTGAAGCCGTCGGTCCAGGCGGCGAAGGGGCCACCGTGATGGAGGATCACCGCCGGGTAACGCGCGCCGCGTCGCCAGCCCGGCGGATACGCGACGAACATCTGCACCTCGTCGCCACCGGCGCCGGAGAAGGTGACGCTGCGGTAGCGACCCTGCCGCAGCGCCTTCGTCCGCGCGTCATTGAGCGTGGTGAATCGGCGTGGCTCGTCACCCGGATCCAGGCGCCACAGATCGTGTGGCGCATCAAGGGCATGGCGCAGATAGACGACACCGCTGCCGGCGGCCTGGACGTCGCCGGTATTGCCGCCCTTGACGAGCAGGCGCAGGCGCTGCTGACGCCACTGGTACAGGTCGACGTGGCCGGCGTCCTCGGCATGGAAGTACAGCGAATCTCCGTCTGCGCTGAACGACCAGTCGCGCGCCGGCCCGGGCAGGTCGTCGAAGATAGTCGGCGTGGCGGTGGGTGATCGGGTGTCGAGCAGGGCGAGACGGCGCAGGTCCGAACCGATGGCCGGGCGTTGGAATCGGCCATAGGCAATGCGCCGGCCATCGGGGGAGAACACCGGCTGGACGTCGTCGGCCGGGTTGTCCGCGGTGAGGTTGCGCGCCTCGCCTGCGCTGGCGTCGGTGGCCTGGAGGAACAGGTCGAAGTTGATCGTCGTGTAGGGCGGTGGACGGGTGTTCGCGGAATACACCAGCCAGCGTCCGTCCGCCGACGCATCCCAGTCGAAACCGTCGAATCCGGTGAGGCCATCGAAACCCGGCATCAGGTCGCGGATCGCGCCGTCGCCGAGGTCGAGGCGGAACAGGTGCGGCACGCGGCCGTCGGTGAGGTAGCGGTCCCAGTAGCGCAGGATCCGTGTCTCGCTGACGCGCGCCTGGGTGGCATCTGCGCGCAGCCGGTCGAGACGCGCCTTCACGGCATTGAAGTCGGCATCGAGATCCGGCCAGGTCGCCGCCTCGAAGACGATCGCCGCACCGCCTTCAACGACACGGAAGCGGCGCACCGGCACCGGCAGCCCGGTCAGCGCACGCGAGGCGCCGCCTTCGATGTCGGTTTCGTAGAGCTGCGTCGGCGTGCCCGCCCGCGTACCCAGGAAAAACACGCGGCGGCCATCGGGATGCCAGGCCGGATCGTTGTCGCTGCCTTCGGCGGTGCCCAGGGCCCGGGCAGGACGGCGGGCCAGGCTGTCCACCAGCCAGAGGCGGGTCAGGCTGCCATTGGCCTCCAGGTCGAACGCCGTCGTCGCGACCGCGACGTCACGCCCATCCGGCGCGACCGCGAAGCCGCCCATGCGATTCAATTCCCACAGGCGATCCACGGTAAACTGCGCATGCGCCGGCATCACTGCGGGCAGGCACATCAGACACAGCAGGACGAACCTGAAGGGCATGGCGCCGACGGGAAACCGGTAACGGCGGCCCAGTCTCTGCCAAAGCGCCGGGTGACTCAAGTCGACCGTCGCGCCGAACCGTCCAGCCGCAACCATTCGAGGACAACTCCGGACATGAGCGCCGATCTCCAACCCGGCCCGCGCCGTCACACCACGACGGTGACGGTGGGCAGCGTGCGCATCGGTGGTGGCGCGCCGGTCGTGGTGCAGTCGATGACCAATACCGACACCGCCGACGTGCAGGGAACGACGCGGCAGGTTGCCGAACTCTGGCGTGCCGGGTCGGAGCTCGTCCGATTGACGGTCAACACGCCGGAAGCCGCCGCGGCGGTGCCGCGCATCCGCGAGCGCCTCGACATGATGTCGGTGCCGGTGCCGCTGATCGGCGATTTCCACTACAACGGCCACCAGCTGCTCAGCGCCGAACCGGCCTGTGCGGAAGCGCTGGCCAAGTACCGCATCAATCCCGGCAACGTCGGCTTCGGCCACAAGAAGGACACACAATTCGCGACGATCATCGAACTGGCGGTCCGTCACGACAAACCGGTACGCATTGGCGCCAACTGGGGATCACTCGATCAGGCACTGGCGACCCGGCTGATGGACGAGAACAGCCGCCGCGCCGAACCCTGGAGCGCCGCCCGCGTGCTCCGCGAGGCACTGATCCAGTCGGCGCTGGATTCGGCGCGACGCGCCGAGGAGCTGGGCCTCGGCCATGACCGCATCGTGCTGTCATGCAAGGTGTCCGGCGTGCAGGAGCTGATCGCGGTCTATCGCGATCTCGCTGCACGCGGCGACTACGCGCTGCACCTGGGTCTCACCGAAGCCGGCATGGGCAGCAAGGGCATCACCGCATCGGCGGCGGCGCTGGCCGTGCTGTTGCAGGAAGGCATTGGCGACACCATCCGCATCTCGCTGACCCCGGAACCCGGGCAGTCGCGCAGCACCGAAGTCGTGGTCGCGCAGGAACTGCTGCAGACCATGGGCCTGCGCGCCTTCACCCCCATGGTCACCGCCTGTCCGGGTTGCGGCCGGACGACGTCGACGTTCTTCCAGGAGCTGGCCCGGCAGGTGACACAGCACGTACGCGAACACATGCCGGTGTGGAAGCTGAAGTACCCGGGTGTCGAGCGCCTGACGCTGGCGGTGATGGGCTGCATCGTCAATGGACCCGGCGAAAGCCGGCACGCGGACATCGGCATTTCGCTGCCGGGTACCGGCGAGGCGCCGGCGGCACCGGTGTTCGTCGATGGCCGGAAATACACCACGCTGCGGGGCGACCGCATTGCCGACGAGTTCGTCGCGCTGATCGACGACTACGTGCAGCGCCGCTACGGCGGAGAGGAGCCTGCGCCGACGGCGGTCTGATCCGCGCCCGTCGCGATGGCGGGCGCCCTTCGAATGGGATCCCGCAAGTCGGCGCACGGTGCCCAGCGCACGACCCGCGGCATCGGGCACCGCGGCAGCATGACCGGATCGGGCTCAGGCCAAGCAGACCTGGTTGCGGCCGCTTTCCTTGGCGCGGTACAGGGCGGAATCGGCGGCCGCCATCAGGCTGCTGCGTTCCTCCCGGCCGGGTCCGAGGATTGCCACCCCGATACTCACGGTCAGTCTGTGCGGTTGCCCACCCAGCGTGAAGCAGGATTCGGCGACCGCCAGCCGCAGCCGTTCGGCGAAACTGCCTGCCGCTTCGATGCCGGCCTCGGGCAGCAGCACCGCGAACTCCTCGCCGCCGATGCGCGCCGCGATATCGTCGCCACGCACGTGGTGGCGCATGATCTCGCCGATCTGCTTCAACACGCCGTCGCCGGCGATGTGCCCATGGGTGTCGTTGATCGGCTTGAACAGGTCGACGTCGACGATGCACATGGCCAGCGACCGCTCATGGCGCAACGAGCGCGAGATTTCCTTGTCGACGATCTCGATGAAGTGGCGGCGGTTGCAGAGGCCGGTGAGGGCATCATGGGTGGCAACCTGGTAGACCTCCTCGTGGTAGCGCGCCTCGACGCTGCCCTCGCCGATGAACTTGAGGATGCTCTCGCCGATGGTGAGATGGTCGCCGTCACTGAGCGTGCCCTGCTCGACGGGCAGGTCGTTGACGCGGGTCCGGTTGGTGGCACCGAGGTCGCGGACATGGCAGATATTGCCTTCGCGCCAGACCTGGCAATGCTGCCGCGACACGCTGACGTGGGGAATATGCAGGTCGGCGTCGTGGGAGCGGCCGATCACCACGGGCTGCTCGGGAACGTCGATGCGCTTGCCCAGGCCTTCACCATGGATCACCACCAGGCACATGGTGCCCTGCTCGGGCTGGTCCGGCCCGGGACTGATCATGGTCCTGCGTGTGGTGCTGGCTTCGTCGCTTCGTCGGTTCATGGCCACCCTCGGGCAGGCGGAAGCATAGCGCAGCGCCTCTCCACCGGGAGGCTGGGCTACCATGGCTGTTCCTGGGCCGGGAGGAGCCATGCAGTCGACGGGAGGATCGGGTGCCGATGACGCGGATGCGACCCGGCGTCTCGAGACACGGGCCGAAGGCATGGCCGATGCGCAGTCCGACGGCGGCGGCGCCGACGAAGCCGGCCTGCTCCAGCCCGGCGCGCTGGTCGGTCATTACCGGGTGGTTGCCCGGATCGGCAGCGGCGGCATGGGTGCCGTCTACCGGGCCGAGCAGCTGCAGCCAGTCCGACGCACGGTCGCGCTGAAACTCCTGCGCGGCCGCCTGAGTACCCGCCAGCGCGCCTATTTCGAGATCGAGCGGCAGACGCTGGCGCAGATGCAGCACCCGTCGATCGCGCAGATCTTCGATGCCGGCACCACGGGCGAGGGCGTGCCGTGGTTCGCCATGGAGTTCATCGAAGGCAGCCCGATCACCGAGGCGGCGCGTGGCATGGACCTCGACCAGCGCCTGGCGCTGCTGGCGCGCGTCTGCGATGCGATCCAGCATGCGCACCAGAAGGGGGTCGTCCACCGCGACCTCAAGCCCGGCAACATCCTGGTCACCCGCATCGACGGCGAATGGCTGCCGAAGATCATCGACTTCGGCATCGCCACGGCCGCGGCGCGTACCGGACTGGCCGATGCCGCGGCGGACGGCCCGATCGACCTGGCCGGCACGCCGGACTACATGAGTCCGGAGCAGCTGGAAGGCCGGCTGGCCAGCATCGATACACGCAGCGACGTCTACGCGCTGGGCGTGGTGCTGTACGAGCTCATTGTCGGTGATCGTCCCGGCGTCGCCAGCCAGAGTGGCCGCACCGCTTCCCCGACGCGCGCAGGTACGCTGACCGCGCCCTCGCAGCGTCTGCGCAGCGGGCGCACGGCGGCCGGCGCCCTCGCTCCAGGCGGCGGCCGGCTGCGCGAACTCGACCGCGTCGTCCTCACCGCGATGGCGCATGACCGCAACGACCGCTATCCGACCGCCAGCGCCCTGGCCGACGAACTGCGTCGATACCTGGCCCACCTGCCATTGCAGGCGATGCCGGCCACACCCGGCTACCTGCTGCAGCGTTTCGCGCGCCGACATCGGCTGTGGCTGGCGTCCGGTGCGGCGATCCTGCTCACCCTGGTCGCCGGGCTGGTGCTCAGCCTGCATGCCTTCAACCAGGCCCGCATCCAGCGCGGAGTCGCCGAAACGCGCCAGCACGAACTGGAACAGGTCGTCGCGTTCCAGCAAGCCATGCTCAGCGACATCGACGTGATGGACATGGGCCGCCGCCTGGTCGAACGGATTCGCGAGCAGGTCGCGCGCAACGGCGACAGCGGCACCCTGGTCCCGCTCGACAAGCTGTCTGGCCTGCTCGACGGGCCCAGCCTGGCACGCGCGATCCTCGTCGAGTCGGTCCTCAAGCGCGCCGAGTCCATCATCGATCATCGTTTCCAGGGGCAGCCGGCACTGGCCGCCGACCTGCTGCAGTCCGTGGGAGAGGTCTATCACGCCATCGGCCAGTACGACGACGCCGTCGCCGCCCTGCAATCGGTGGTGGCGCAGCGCACGGACATGCCGGGCGCCGATCCGGCGGCGGTCGTCGACGCACAGGTGGCGCTGGCCAATTCGCTGGAACGTTCCGGTCAGTTCGACGCCGCCGAAACGATGGTCCTTGCCGCGCTCACGACCGTCGAACGTCTGCCGCCCGACAGTCCGCATCACATTTCCGCGACCATGGTGCGTGCCCAGGTGGCGCGTTCGAAAGCCGATTACGGCCAGGCGCGGCACTGGTACGAAAAAGGCCTCGACGCCGCCTTGCGCATCTACCCGGCCGGGCATCCCGAAGTGGCGCGTGCGCGGCAGCAGTATGCGCTGTCCCTCCATCTCGACGGCGCATCGGCGGAGGCGCGCCCGCAGTTCGAGCAGGTGCTGGCCGTGCTTCGTCGACAAAGCGACAACTGGCAACCCATGGTCAGCGCGCTGGTCAATTACGCCACCTTGCTCGCCGATACCGGCGACATCGCCGCCGCGCTGGAACTGGAGCGCGAGGCCTATGCATTGCACCGCCAGCATCTCGGTGCCGACCATCCGCTGACCCTGATGATCCTCAACAACATGGGCATGTCGATGCTGGACTCCGATGGGGATCCGGCCGAAGCACTGGCCGTCATCGAGGAGGCGGCGTCAGGGCGCGCGCAGGTATTGGGGCCGGAACACCCGCTCACATTGCGCAGCCGCGCCAGCCTGGCGCGTGCGCTGGCACGCAACGATCGCCTAGACGAGGCGGTGGCGATGTTCCGCGAAGTCTATGACATCCGTCGGCGCATCCTTGGGCCGGGCAATTTCGATACCTACCGCGTCGGTCGCAGCCTGGTCGACCTGCTCAAGCGCCAGCAGCGGCATGCCGAGGTCCTTGAGCTGACCGCGCAGATGCACGCCAGCCTGGTCGAGGCACAGGGCAGTTGGTCCGGCGATACCGTCGACATGGCAATCGAGAACGCGCTGGCACTGGCGGCAACCGGCCAGCCGGACGCTGCCGCCCGACAGCTGCGGACGCTGCTCGACGGTGCCGCGGCACAGGCAGGTGAAGCGGGTGATGAGCGCTATCCGATCGCGCTGGCGCTGTACGGGTTCTATCGCGGGCAGGGTCGTGGAGAGGACGCCGAGAGCGTCCATCGCAGCTACCTGCAAGCGTTGCTGGAAACCGGAGAGCACCAGCTGGCGCCGCGCCTGCAGCGTGTTCGACAGGCCCTCATCCGCGATCCGGCCGCGGTGACGTCGGCGTCCTGAGAGGGGAAACGACGGGTCCTTGCGGCAGCGGACGTCGCCCCTCGCTCAGCGGTTGGGCATCGATTCGGCGCCGATCTCCGGATCGATGACCTTCGCGCGGTGCAGCCGGGCCTCGCGGCGCGCGATGTAGAACGTGCTGGAGAAAATGATGCCGGCCCCGACCACCGTCCAGGCGTCGACGCGTTCCGCGAACAGCAGCCAGGCGACGAAGGCGACGATCGGCAGCTGCAGGAAGTTCAGCGGTTGCAGCGCCGAGACATCCGCCAGCTTGTAGGCGCGCGTCATGCAGACGTGACCGAGCGTGCCCAGTCCGCCGGTGAGGATCACCCACAGCCAGCTCATCGGCTCCGGCGCCACCCAGACCGGCAATGCCGGCAGCAGCGCCATCGGCGTCATGATCAGCACCATCCAGATGACGATGGCATCGGCCGGTTCGGTGCGCGAGAGGAACTTGATGCTGATCGCCGAGCTGGCCGACAGCGCCGAGGACGCAATCGCCACCAGTGCCGCGAACTGCAGGCCATCGACACCCGGACGCAGGATCACCAGCACGCCGACGAAGCCGATGGCGACGGCGCTCCAACGCCGGGCACGCACCACTTCGCCCAGGACCAGGACCGCGAGGATGGTGACGAACAGCGGCGTCGTGTAGCTCAGCGCCACCGCCTGTGCCAGCGGCAGGTGCACCAGTGCCCAGAAGCCGGTGAGCATCGCCGACAGTCCGGTCAGGCAGCGCAGGAAATACAGGCGCAGCCGATCAGTGCGCAGCAGTGACAGGCCGGCGCGCCAGATCAGCGGCAGTGTGAAGACCAGCCCGAACAGGTTGCGGAAGAATGCGATCTGGAACGGGTGCAGCTGCTCGCTGGCCAGGCGGATGGTGATCGCCATCAGCGCGAAGCACAGCACGCTGCCGATCATCAGGGCGACGCCGCGGCCGGTCAGCGGCTGGCTCGGCATCGCCGCCGCGCGGATCACGCCGATGCTCCGGCGAGCAGCGCTTCCAGTTCCTCCGGGCTGCGCCAGTGCAACCCGCAGACGTAGCGGGGCAGGGCCCAGCGATGTTCGGCGGCGGTGACCGGACGGCCATCGGTGGTCCATGCGGCCGCCAATCCCATCGCCGGACCGCGCGTCGGCAGGTAGTCGTCGCGCAGATAGTCGTTCACGTCGCCATACGGATAACCGAAGTGGCGGATCGCCTGGCCGGGCAGGCGGGCGGCGATGTAGTCCTGGGCGCGGACGATCTGCCAGTCGGCGCGGACCGCGTTGTCGACGGCGAAGAAACGGCCGCGCGGCAGGCCATCGGGCGCCGCTTCCGGCGCCACGTCGTGGTTGTGGTCCCAGCTGTGGTTGCCGATGCCGAGCAGGCCCGTCGCCACCGCCTGTGGCCACCAGTCCTCGCCCATGATGTCGCCGCCGAACAGGCACTGCCGGTCCATGGCCTCGCGGGCGGCCGGCGAAGCGATGACGAAGCAGGTGGCGTGCAGTTCCGGCTGGCGCTCGCCGGCTTCCTCGCGGAAGGCCTGAAGGATCGGCAGGAAACCCGCCTGCATGCCGAGTCCCGGCCATTCGATCGCACGCACGTCCAGGTCGGTGCCGTCGTCGAAGGTCAGTGCCAGGCAGGGCCGCGACGGCCACGGCCGGCGCCCGTCGAGGAGGTCGAGCACGGCATCCAGCGGGACGATCTGCCAACCCAGCGCGTCGATCAGGCGCAGGTCGTGGGCGAGGGCGACATGGTCGTTGCCGGCATAGGACATGCCGGCGACATTGGCCGCGTGATAGGTCAGCACCGGGATGCGCATCGAAACCGCTGGCGGCCGCTGCCGCACGACCGGTCGTCGTGCCCTGCACGGGCGCAGGCGCTAGAATACCCGCCCCTTTGCACGTGCGCATGACCCGGGCCCAACGCACCGGGTGTCCAGCACCGTCCCACCGGAGCCGTCCTTCCATGAGCCTGAACCCCACCGACCTCTTCGATGTCCGTTCGCTGCTGTCCGATGAGGAGCGCATGGTCCAGGACGCGGTTGCCCGCTTCACCGACGAGAAGGTGCTGCCGATCATCGGCGACTGCTTCGACCAGGGCCGCTTCCCGCGCGAGCTGATTCCCGAAGTCGCCAGCCTCGGCCTGCTCGGCTCGTCGCTGCCGGAGGAATACGGCTGCGCCGACATGACCGGCGTGCAGTACGGCCTGATCTGCCAGGAACTGGAGCGCGGCGATTCCGGCATCCGCAGCTTCGTCAGCGTGCAGAGCTCGCTGTGCATGTATCCGATCTTCGCCTATGGCAGCGAGGCGCAGCGCCGCGAGTGGCTGCCGCGCATGGCGGCGGGCGAGGTCATCGGCTGCTTCGGCCTGACCGAGCCGCACGGCGGTTCCGATCCGGCGAACATGAAGACCCACGCGCGCCGCGATGGCGGCGACTGGGTGCTCAACGGCGCCAAGATGTGGATCACCAACGGCAACCTCGCGCAGATCGCGATCGTCTGGGCACAGACCGAGGACGGCATCCAGGGCTTCATCGTGCCCACCGACACGTCGGGCTTCACCGCGCAGGAGATCCACAAGAAGATGAGCCTGCGCGCGTCGGTGACCAGCGCGTTGTTCCTCGACAACGTGCGCGTGCCGGATGCCAACCGGCTGCCTAACGTCAAGGGCCTGAAGGGGCCGCTGGGTTGCCTGACGCAGGCGCGCTACGGCATCACCTGGGGTCCGATCGGCGCCGCCATCGCCTGCTACAGCGAGGCCCTCGAATACACGAAGGCGCGCATGCTGTTCAACCGCCCGGTGGCGGCGACGCAGAGCGCGCAGATCAAGCTCGCCGAGATGGCGCGGCGGATCACGCTGGCGCAGCTGCTGGTGCTGCAGCTTGGCCGTCTGAAGGACGCCGGCAAGATGGCGCCGGCGCAGGTGTCGCTGGCGAAATGGAACAATTGCCGCATGGCCATCGATATCGCGCGAGAATGCCGCGACCTGCTGGGCGGGGCCGGCATCACCACCGAACATGCAGCCATCCGCCATGCGCTGAACCTCGAGTCGGTCATCACCTATGAAGGTACCGAGACCGTGCACCAGCTGGTGATCGGTCGCGAAGTGACCGGCCTCAACGCGTTCTGAGATCGGGCCCGTGAGCGCTACCCCAGCTGCCCGCATCGACACCGTCATCGAGACCGGACGGCTGTTGCTGCGCGTGCCGCGCCGGGAGGACTTCGATGGCTATGCGGAACTGCTTGCCGACGAGGAAGCCGCGCGTCACATCGGTGGGCACATGGCCCGCGCCGCGGCGTGGCGCAAGTTCCTGCAACATCCGGGTGCGTGGCTGGTGCAGGGCTTCGGCATGTTCTCGGTGATCGACCGCGTGAGCGGCGAATGGCTGGGCCAGGCCGGACCCTGGAAACCGGAGGGCTGGCCCGGCAACGAGATCGGCTGGGCCTTCCGGCGCTCCTGCTGGGGGCAGGGTTTCGCCACCGAGGCGGCGTCGGCCGCGATGGACTGGGCTTTCGAACACCTGGGCTGGGACGATGTGATCCACTGCATCGCGCCGGCGAACCTCGCCTCGCAGCAGGTCGCGCGGCGACTGGGCTCGCACAATCTCGGCGTGGTCAGGATGCCGGCGCCTTATGAAGACGCCCACGTCGAAGCCTGGGGGCAGCGCCGCAGCGAGTGGCAGCAGCGTCGCGCGGCTCAGTCTGCCGGGCGGTAACGAGCCGCGTCTTCGGGCCGGCCCATGGCCTCGTAGAGTTCGACCAGCGCCTCGCGCGTCTGCATCAGCTGCGTGTTTCCCGGCGCGAACAGCGCCTCCTGCTGCGCCAGCGCCTCCAGCAACAGGGTCTCCGCTTCCTGCAGGCGACCCAGGCGCATCACGGCGCGACCCTGTCCGCGCAGCGCCCCGGATACCACGGGATGGCGCTCCCCCAGCACCTGCAGCGCGTTGTCGTGCGCGGCGATCTGCAGGTCCAGTGATTCCTGTACGCGGCCGGCATCGAGCAGATAGTTCGCGTAATTGTGCTGCGCCATCAGCGGGCGCCAGTGCATCTCGCCGTAACGGGCCAACGCATTCTCATAGGCACGCAGGTAGTAGGGGCCCGACTCCTCGACCTTGCCCTGCTGGCGCAGGGCACCGCCGAGGTTGGCGACGACCAGGTTGGTGAACGAGTTTTCCGGGCCGAACACCCGTTCCATCGCCGGCAGCAGCGACTTCAGTTCCTGTTCGGCATCGGCGAAACGACGCTGTTGCAGGTAGAACACCGCCAGGCTGTTGCGCATGTTGAGGATGCGCGGGTGTTCGGCGTCCGATTGCGCGTTCCAGCGCTGGATCTGCGCCTGCAGCAGCGGAATCGCCTCAGCCTGGCGATCCAGGTCGGCGAGGATGATGGCCTCCATGAAGCGCGCATCGATAGTGTCCCCGGCGTCGGCACCCTGCTGGGTTTCCAGTTCATTGGCGACGGCACGGATGAGGGCAAGGGCTTCCTCGCGTTGCTGGTTTTCACGGTAGGCCCAGCCGAGATTCTGTTCCAGCAGGAGCGTCGTGCGAGCGGTCGGACCGGCGGTATCGCGGGCGTGCTCGATGGCTTCCTCGATGAAAGGAATGGCGCCGCCGACATTGCCGACATCCACTTCCAGGCGGCCCAGCTTGCGTGCGACTTCCAGCGTACGCAGGTCGTCGACGCCGTATTGATCGCGATGCAGTTCATAGGCGCGCCGCGCGTGTTCGACCGCCAGCGGCGTCTCGCCGAGCGACTGGTAGCTGCGGCTGATGATGTCTTCGATGTCCGCGAGCGCGTCGGGCTGCCCCGCCAGTTCACTGGTGGCCCGTGCCGCGGCCTCGTCGAGCACCTTGCGCATCAGCGTCTTGTCGAGGTCGGCCGCGATGTCGGGATCGATGCCGGACAGCACGGTGGCGAGGAATTCGGAGGTCGCCCTGCTGCGTTGCGCCTGCCGTTCGGCTTCGACAAAACCCCACACGGCGGCGACGACGCCGATCACCAGTGCCAGCGTCACCACGCCCGTTGCCGCCAGCAGCCGGCGTCGCCGTTGCATGAACTTGCGCAGGCGGTAGCGCCGGCTGGCCGGGACGGCGAGCACGGCATGGCCATCAAGGTAGCGTTGCAGGTCCTCGGCGAAGGCCATGGCCGAGGCATAGCGGGCCTCGCGTTCCGGGTGCGTCGCCTTGGCGATGATGTGGCGAAGCTCGCGCGGCAAGCGCTGCAGCGCCGGCTCCTCGCCCGGCTTGTGCAGCGAGGCCTCGATGCGCGCATGCGGCCGGCTGGTATGCGGATCCAGTCCCTGCAGGACGGCAGCAGCCTCCGTCGCCAGCAGCGTGACGAGCAGGACCACGCCCAGCGAATAGACGTCGGTGCGGGTATCCAGCGAAGCATCCGCGGCGTACTGCTCGGGGCTCATGTACAAGCCGCTGCCGACGCGCTCGTAGCTCGACCTGGCGTGGCTGGATTGCCGGTTGTCGACAGCGGTGGCAATGCCGAAATCGATCAGCCGCGGCTGCGCGCGACCGTCGACCTGGGAGACCAGCACATTGCTGGGTTTCAGGTCGCGATGGATGATGCCGCGCTGGTGCGCGTGCTGGACGCCGAAGGCGAGTGCGATGATCAGTTCGATGCGCGCGCGCTGCGCGGGCGCGTTCCGGCGGCACCATTCGTCCAGCGGTTCGCCGTCGACGTATTCCATGGCGAACCACGGATAGCCATCGGCCGTGCGCCCGGCATCCAGCACCTTGGCGATCGCCGGATGATCCATCCGCGCCAGCGCCTGGCGTTCGATCTCGAAATAGGCTTCCGCAAGGCTGCCGGCGAGCTGTCGGCGGATCAGCTTGAGCGCCACCTTGCGCTGGATCGGTTCGCGCTGCTCGGCCAGCCAGACCTGGCCCATGCCGCCCTCACCGATCAGGCGGTCGAGGCGGTAGGCGGCAATGCGGCTGCCGGCGACGGCTTCGTCACGCCCATCGCCGATCGGATCCGTGCCCGCTGAAAGCAGGACCGTGCGCTCGTCATCGGAGCCGGTCGACATCGCCATGCCAGTTACTCCCCACGCTGGACTGCGGCGTGATTGTGGACGGTTTCGGGCCGTGGCGCATCTGCCGACCCGGGTCCGCGCGACGGTGTCGATCGGGCGGAGGTTCAGCGGGGCAGGCGTTCCTTCAGCATGCCCGCCGCATCATTCATGCCTATGCTGATCAGGAGCGGATGCGCGATGCGCGGGTGGTGGTTGGGACTGGCATGGATGGTTTCGACGGCGGCGTTCGCCGGCGCCGACACGCTGTACGTCAACGGCTTCCAGAATGCGCCGCTGGCCCGCGGCGGCAGCAACCTGCTCTGGTACCACGTCGATCCGGTGCCGGCGGACGCCGTCGATCCGGTGCAGGCGTGCATCGATGCCCGGGATCCCTACGGCATCCTCGCCAACTACCATCGCGCCGGTGTCCGCAACACGGTGCGCGCGCAGCTGCGGGCGATGCGTCAGGCCGGCCAGCAGCGCATCGCGACCGGTCTCGTTCACCTGCGCGCACCCGTCGGCCAGGCCGTGGATGGTCGATATGGCGGCACGCTGCTGGATTCCACGGGTGGTGCATTGCATCCGCGGATTCGCGACAACCTGGTCGCCTTCCTGCGCGACATCGACCGCGCCGGTTTCAGCGAGCTGCTGTTCCGCTATTTCCCGCAGGGCGACAACACGCCGATCTGGTGGACCTCGTTCAGCGAGGACCTGTTCCAGGAAAACTGGCAGCTGATCCGCAGCGTCGAACCGATCCTGCAGGCTTCGGGTCTTGACTACCGCACCGACCTGATGGTCGAAGGCATGCCGCGTGCGTGGTTCCGCGAGGCGCTCGGCCAGTACTACATCGAGGACAACCGGCCGGACAATCCAGCCTGGAGCGAATACGCGCGCCGCATGTGGCGCAACTACGTGGCCGAATTCGGTCATGAGCGCAGCGTCGGCTTCTCATTCGTCAGTGACGCCAACGCGGTCCGCGCGAAGGCGCGCGTGCGCCATCTCCGCCATGTCTACACGCTGGCCGATGGCAGCGTGCGCTATCCGCCGCTGTTTGCGCTCGACATCTACGGCGGCGGCACGACCACCGAACAGATGATCTTCGAACGCCATCATTACGCCATGGCCGACCTTGGCCGCAACGAGCCCTGGATCATCGCCGAGTCGTATTTCGACGACGCCAGCGCCGCTGACGGCTTGCTTGCCGCGATGACCGCGACCGGTCGGCGCGTGCAGTACTTCACGCAGTGGCCGCTCGACCGCCGCATCGACGACTGCGGCGTTAACGTGGCGCCGCCGACCTCCTACGAAGCCTGGCTGCGCCGCGGCTTCTGAGCGGCGGATCGCGGCGATCCGGGCCTGGCGCGGTCCGTGCCGCCGGTCGGCGCTACCCGCGCCGGACCCGCTGGCTGTACCCTGCACACCCCCAAAGCAGCGCAGTTCCATGAAAACGATCCTGGATTTCATCCGCTTCGGCGCCAGCGAATTCGGCTGCGCCGGCCTCAGCTTCGGCCACTCCTACGACAACGCGCTCGACGAGGCCACGCAACTGGTGCTGCATGCGTTGCATCTGCCGCACGACCTGTCGCCGGTGTATGGCGCCGCTCGCCTGACCAAGGCGGAGCAGGCGCAGATCCGGGCGCTGTTCCAGCGCCGCATCGAGGAGCGCATCCCGGCCTGCTATCTCACCGGAGAGGCCTGGTTTGCCGGACTGTGTTTCTCCAGCGACGCACGCGCGCTGGTGCCGCGTTCGCCGATTGCCGAACTGATCGAGGCCGGATTCTCGCCCTGGATCGATCACCTCGATGTCGGGTCCGCGCTCGACATGTGTACCGGCAGCGGCTGCATCGGCATTGCCATGGCCGTGTACAACCCGGGCTGGCGCGTCGATTGCGTGGATGTCTCGCAGGAAGCCCTGGCCCTGGCCGCGGAAAATGCCGAACGCTTCGAAGTCGCCGATCGCGTCGAACTCCTGCAATCCGACCTGTTCGCCGGCCTCGGCGGTCGCCGCTACGACCTGATCGTCAGTAATCCGCCGTATGTCACGCACGCCGAGTACGCGGCCATGCCCGCGGAGTACGCGCACGAGCCGCAGCTCGGCCTGACCTCGGGCGACGATGGCCTCGACCTGACGCTGCGCATGCTCGACGAGGCCGCCCACCACCTCAACGAGCAGGGCGTGCTGATCGTCGAGGTCGGCGAATCGCAGCGCGCGCTGGAAGCGCTGCTGCCGCAGTTGCCTTTTGCCTGGGTCGAGTTCAAGGTCGGCCAGATGGGCGTCTTCGTCCTGCAGCGCGAAGACCTGGTCGA
>CAZYHP010000048.1:1844-21149 GCA_964647135.1 uncultured Rhodanobacteraceae bacterium | reverse complement strand
CCAGAACCGCAGAACTCGCGGGCTTCGTCTGACCGAATTTCAACAGGCTGCTAGGGCCGCTTCTATCGCGCGCCTTGAGGCTCGCCGCTTCTTGTCAGACGGACAGGGGCAGGCATCCTGCAGGGCACAGATGGTCATGCCGCACCGGCTCCTTGCAAGGATCCTGTTTACACGTGCGTAGATACTTTCGCGATAGTGTGAAGCTCGAGATGATGGACTCAACCCAAGCTCAACCGAGAAGTGCAAGGGATGCTGTTTCCAAATGTTTTCGATCGCATCCATGTCCTCACCTAGTCGCGAGGAAACATTGGCATTGCCGCGGGCGATGGCACCTCCCTTGGCTGCCACGATATCCAACTGCGATTGGATCAACCAACGTGCGGACTGGATGGAACCCTTACTTTGATGCGTCGAGTACTTCTTGCTTTGGCTTGTAGGCGGGGCCGCAACCCAATCCCACGACAGCATCCATCGTCTCCCCGATGTACTTTTGCGATCCGGTGATGCCACCTTGCCCTGTCGAAGAAGAATCTGAAGACGAGTCTGCAACCGCATGCGAAAGCGCTTCAGGTCTCCTGGCGCGAGTTCGAGCGTCTGCATCAGTTGGCGTTGCAGGTCATCGATGGTCACCACGCCGCCCGGTGCGGACCTGAGTGCCCTGAAAATGGCTGTAGTCATGCCACCGTGTTTGAAGAACCGTGGATGCTCGTTGGGGCGAATCTCACCAACTGTTTCGATCCGAGGGGCATCAGCATGGAGCTTCATGGCTTGAGTGAACTGCAAGGCTCTGGTCTCCGCCTCCGCCAGCACAACCCTCAAGGTGGCCAGTTGCTCCTCGCAGCGCTGGACGTTGTGACGATAGAGATCCAGCCGGGCCTCTATGTCCTTGATTCGCTCTTTCGTCCGGGTGATCTGGCCCTTGGCACGACTATATTTGCTGTTCAGCCAAGCGACTGATGACGGAACCCTGCTCATGGCACGAGCCTACCGAGCCGGGCAAGTGCCTGTCACAGTACTTACCTCCATAAGGGCGCGTCCGCCATCGTTTTCGCCGACGCCCATTTCCGGTGAAACCGCCACGGGCGGCGCCTGACCAGGATCGGGTTGGCGCCCCGGGTGGCCCGACCACGCCCGCCGATCATGACACCGGCGCGACGCGCTGGGAGCGGCTCGCGCGCCTGTTCCGGTGTCAGGGCCTGCGCTCAGGCGACGGGATTGCGGCCAGGTAATTGGCGCTGCAAGCGCGCCCTTCGCCTGCCGGGCGCGGGCCTGCAGCCCGCGCTGGCAGTGAGGGACCTCGGGCTGACCACCGAACCGGTCTGCAACGGCGCCGACGTTGCGGAAGACAACGCGCCTGATTGCCGGCGGCCTGCCCCGCTTGCCCGGCAGCGGTGCGATCACGGTCATGAAAAAACCCCGCTGCAGCGACTGCAGCGGGGCCTGATTCGAAGCCGGAACCGGCTGCTGTGATCAGCGGCGCAGGCGCATGACCTGCTCGAACTCGAGTCCACGCTCGCCGGCAAGCAGGCTGACACTGGTGTAATCGATGGCGTCATACATCGAGTTGAAGGCGTCCATGAACTGCTGCGTGTAACGCTGCGTCCGCTGTGCCTTCATCCGGGCGGCCTCGCGCTCGAGCTTGCGTGCCTTGTCCTCGTCGTTCGTTGCGCCGTCGTCGTCCCAGATTTCGTCAAGTGCGGAACCGGTCATGGCGTTCATGAATTCGCCGTACTTCCGCATCAGTCCGCCGTAGAAGGCACCCTGGTAACTCAAGTGCAGCAGCGGCGGCCGCGCCGGCGTCGCCGCCGACAGGAAGCCCGGCAGCTGCGATTCCGCCGACTCGCCGACACCCAGCGCAAGCGCGACGTCGTTCATGGCGATCCAGGCGGGCGGCGCGCCGTCGAGACCCTCCGCTGGCAGGCGCTGGGGCGCTCCACCGGCCGTCAGTTCCAATGCCGCGAGTTGCGGAACGAATCCCTTCAGCATGCCGATCAGACCCAGTGGACTGGGCGATGCGATCACGATGGCGCCCTCGGCCGAGCGGGTGTCCGGCGTCGTACCCAGCCAGTCAAGGCGCTGCAGGACGACGCGCATGCCCGTGAACCAGCCGGCCGCCATGTACAGGCCAGCGGTCTGCTGGCTGACCTGGCTTGCACTGGTGTTGAGTCCGGCGAGCATCTCGCAGCGGTAGGGCGCCGCCGTCACCGCCATCGCCTGCGCCTGCAGGAACTCGGCCAGCTTGTCCAGCTTCAACCCGAAACCGAACTCGGCCGGCCGCTCGCCGCCCTGGCTCCCGAGGCCGGGAACGGGCGCTGCCATTGCCTGGAAGGCCTGGGCCACTGCCGGCTTGAGCTCGACAAGGCTGTGGCTGTCGATGGTGCCGCCGTCCAGCCGCGTGTATCCGCCAACCATGCGCGGCATGTGTTCGGCCAGCCCCATCAGCTCGGCGCGACAGACGCTGCTCAGGCCCTGGCCATCCTCGCCCAGCGGCTTGCTGAACCAGGTGTCCTGGCCGTCCGAGCCCAGCAGCGCCGACGCCAGACGACGGGTATCGAGCAGGAAGGTGCCATAGGGCGTGTAATCGAATTCGCGATTGACCTCCTGCAGCCCGCCCGTATCGGCCAGGCTCTGCGCCGGCTGGCGCAGGCCGAGCAGATCCGGCAGGGCCGCCACTTCCGGCCCGGCATCGATGGTGACAACCAGATGCTGCTCGATGATGGCCATCACCACCGCAAAGGGCCGGCTGTCATCCGGCTGCATCCGCCAGTAGGCCTGGCCCTCGACCTCGGCCGTGGGTATCGGCTTGCCCGCCAACGCCTCGACCTCGGCGATGAAGGCGCGCAGCTTCGCCGGATCGCCCAGCTCGATGCGCAGCACCGGCATCGCGCCGACGCCATAGAAAGCCGTTCGACCCCGACGGGAAAATCCGATGTTTTCCCAGCCCTCGATGGACAGCTTGTCGCTCGCCAGATCGATCAGGCCAAGGATCTTGCGCTTCTCCTCGGCCGACTCTTCCGACTGCTCCACTTCGGTACGGATGTCCGCCAGCAACTTGCGGTACGCCTCATCCACCGGCTTGAGCATGTCGGCGTAGGCCTGCACGGTGCTTTCAGGCAGCGATTCGATATTGGCGAATACATACGGCGTTTCCGCCGGCACATACGCCAACGGCGAAGCCAGGTCCTTCTTCGATGTACCACAGGCACCCAGCAGGAGGGTAAGCAGCACGGGAATGATGCGCATGTGAATATCCTTGATCGTAGACAAAATGGCGCGGCGGCGACTCGCCGCCGCCGCGCCCTGGGGATTACCAGGGCAAGTGGATGGTCACCTGCACGGTTGCCCGACTGGTGCCACCGCGCCCGTCGGAAATCTCGTACTCGAAACTGTCGGGACCGACATAGCCCGGGATCGGCACATACAACACCGTACCGTCCGTGTTGATGGAGATATCGGCGCGACCGCTGCTGTTGAGGATCCCGGTCACCGTCAGCGCATCTCCGTCCGGATCGCTGTCGTTGTGCAGCACGTTGATCTCGACGTAGTCACGCTTGAACACGCGTGCGGTGTCATCGACAGCCACCGGCGGCCGGTTCGCCGCTCCGTCGACCACGGTGATGGTGACCGTGCCCGTGGCGCTGTTGCCGGCACTGTCGACCACCGTGTACGTGAAGGTGTCGGTGCCGGTGAAGCCGGGCGCCGGCGTGTATTGCACCTGACCATCCGCATTGAACGTCGCGTTGCCGTTCGCGGGCTGGCCGAGGGCGGTGACACTCAGGTCGTCATCCTCGGGATCAGTGTCGTTGGCCAGCACATTGAGCGACACCGGTGTCGCAATGCCGGTCTGTGCGACATCGGGATTCGCCACCGGCGGCAGGTTTTCACCGACGTTGACGGAAATGGTGACCGTCGCCGTCGCCGTCAGCCCATCCGGATCGGTCACGGTGTAGGTGAAGCTGTCCATGCCGGTGAATCCCGCGGCCGGGGTGTAGACGACGCTGTCGCCCGACACCACCACCGTGCCGTTGGCCGGCGGCGAGGCTGAGGTGACCGACAGGCTGTCCCCGTCCGGATCGCTGTCATTGGCGAGGACCGGCACGGTGACGGCGGTGTTGACCGCCGTCACGGCGCTGTCGTCGACCGCGACCGGTGGCTGGTTGATGAATTCGCGCGGCCCCAGGCGGGTCGTGACTTCTTCGCGCCGGATGCGGTAGGTATCCACTTCGCGCTTGTGCGCTGGCGGATTGCGCAGCGCGCGCTCGATCCAGGCGGCCGGCGCCGGCACCGGTTCGCGCTTCCATTCGGTGATGGTGCGGGTGACCGGCGGCGGCGGCGGCGCCGTGCTCTCCTCGACGGTGACGAACGCCAGTTCGACACGACGGTTGCGCGCACGGTTGTCGGCACTGTCGTTCGGGAAGCGCGGCTGCTGTTCGCCACGACCACTGGCATGCAGGATCTGCGCCGATACACCCTGGCCGGACAGCCAGTCACGCACGGCCGCCGCACGACGCTCGGACAGGCCCTGGTTGTAGGCATCGGTGCCGATGTCGCAGGTATGGCCGACGATCTCCACGGCACCGACATTATTCTCGCGCAGGCGCTGCACCAGCGGCGCCAGTTCGGACTGGGCCGCCGGGGTCAGCATGGCGCTGTCGAAGGCGAACAGGGCTTCGCCGCTCAGCGAGACCTCGTTGCGGATGACCTGCGGTTCGACCAGCGGTGCCGCCTCGGTGATCTCGCGGCTCACCTCGATGTCCTGGAACGACTGCACCGGCCGATACGGCGTGCCGAAGTCGTAGCGCCAGAGCAGGCTGGCGCGTGTGTCGTCGCGGTCGCCACCATGGGCCGGGCGGTCGAAGGGGCCGTCCTTGCGATGGTGCGAGAGGTTGAGGGCGAGGCTGTGGTTGGAGCCGCGGAAGAACTTTTCCACGCCTATCGATGCCGAGGTCTGGCTGGCATCGTCTTCGCCGAGCAGCGCGTCGCCGCGCTCGTAGTCGAGACCGCCGCGCACGCGCAGCAGCGCATTCTCGAAGAAGTGCCCGACGCGGAAGCCGATGCCGTCCTCGTAGGGATGCTCGAACATCTTTGTCACGGTCTCCGTGGTCACTTCCTGGCGCCACGGGCGGCCGCCTTCGACGCCGGTGACGATCTCCGTGAAGATGTCCATGCGGCTCGACACCAGGCGCTCGTCGGTGAAGGCGCGCGAGTAATAGAGGTCGAACGAGGTGTTGCGCTTCTCCAGACCGAAGCCGAGGGTGGCCTTGCGGTCGTCGAAGACGTTCTGGTCGGCGGCCAGGAACACCTTGCTGACCAGCACGCTGTCCGGGGCATTGATGGTGTCGTCCCGTGTCTTGCCGCCCCACAGCCAGTTGTAGGCGAACTTCACGCCACCGGCGCCGCCCTGCCCGAACCAGCCCTCGCCGAGGAAGGCGCGGGTGCCGTCGTAGGCGAAGATGCCGAGGATTTCACCCAGAAGGTCGCCATCCTGGTCGATGCCCAGTCCGACCCGGCCCTTGTCACCCGTATAGGTGAGGGGAACGACGGCGCCGGAACGGTCGGCTTCGGGCGCGGTGGCGATGTCCTGCGCGGTGGCACCGCCGGCCAGGGCCAGCGAGACGGCGGCGGACAGGATGCTGCGATTCATTGGCCTACCCCTGTGTTGCAGTATTGGATTATTTTTGCGGCATTATGCCGAAAAAGCGCGGAAAGCGCCGCGGCGGCGCCAAGTCCCGGCTTCACCTGCCCACGGGCGGTCAGAACCGGAGATGGCGCACCGACTGCCCTTCGTCACGGATTTCCTTCAGGGCGTCGATCCCGATCCTGATATGGGTCTCGACATAACTGCTGGTGACCTTCTGGTCGCTGGCCTCGGTCTTCACGCCCTCCAGGACCATCGGCTGGTCGGACACCAGCAGCAGTGCACCGACGGGGATCTTGTTGGCGAACGCCACGCTGAACAGGGTGGCGGTTTCCATATCGATGGCCATGCAGCGGGTGCGCCGCAGATAGGTCTTGAACGCCTCGTCGTGCTCCCAGACGCGGCGATTGGTCGTGTAGACCGTGCCGGTCCAGTAGTCCAGGCCGGCATCACGGATCGTCGAGGACACCGCGCGCTGCAGCGTGAACGCCGGCAGGGCCGGCACTTCCGGCGGGAAGTAGTCGTTGCTGGTGCCGTCGCCGCGGATGGCCGCGATCGGCAGGATCAGGTCACCGAGCTGGTTCTTCTTCTTGAGGCCACCGCACTTGCCGAGGAACAGCACCGCCTTCGGCCTGATCGCCGACAGCAGGTCCATGATCGTCGCTGCGTTCGCGCTGCCCATGCCGAAGTTGATGATCGACAGTCCGTCGGCATGGGCATTCGGCATCGCCTTGTCGCGGCCGACCACGTCGACCTGGTGCCAGGCGGCGAACCATTCCACATAGTTGCTGAAGTTGGTCAGCAGCAGGTAGTCGCCAAAACCATCAAGGGGTGTACCCGTGTAGCGGGGCAGCCAGTTGCCGACAATCTCGGACTTTGTGCGCATGGGCGTTCCTGTGGCTGGGAGGAGTAACCGCGCATTGTAGTCCGCGCCTGCGGACTGGTGCAGGGTTCGCACTCCCGCTGTGATGCAGTCAACTTGGAAAAGTGGCAGGTTTCAGTCATAAACGTCGCTGCGGTCCGGCTGCCGGATCGTTACCGCCGGGCCGTGGGGCCGCGGTCATCCACATCCATTGAATACAGGGGAATTCCATGTCGCAGAGTCGCGTCAGGCGGTTGCCGGTCGCTGTCCATACCGCCCTGCTGGGGGTTTTTGCCGCCGCACCCGTCCTTGCCCAGTCCGACGAGGTCGTCCTCGACCGCGTCGAGGTCACCGGTTCGCGCATCAAGAAGGCGGCCATCGAAGGCCAGACGCCGGTGCTGACCCTGACGCGCGAGGACATCGCACGTTCCGGCCTGACCTCGGTCGGTGACATCGTGCAGCAGCTGACCGGATCCGGCTCCTCGCTCAACACCCGCTTCAATTCCAGCGGCAACTTCGGCTTCGCGCCGGACGGCGGCGGCGTCGGCGCCGGATCGGCGACGGTCGACCTCCGTCATCTCGGCGCCAAGCGCGTGCTGGTCCTGGTCGACGGCATCCGCTGGGTCAACGAGGCTTCGGCGTCCGGCGTTTCCGCCGCCACCGACCTCAACACCATTCCGGTCGCGATCATCGAGCGCATCGAAGTGCTGGAGGATGGCGCCTCGTCGATCTACGGTTCCGACGCCATCGCCGGCGTGGTCAACATCATCACCCGCAAGCAGTTCGACGGCGCATCGGTGTCGCTGTACTACGGCGAATACGAGGAAGGTGGCGACACCAAGTCCGGCGATTTCGCCATCGGCGGCTCCGGCGACCGCTACAGCTTTTTCCTCGGCGGCAGCTACACCGAGCAGAGCGGGATTTCCTCGACCCGCTATCGCCACGCGGCGGTGCCGGTTCCGGGAACCGGGCTGACTTTCGGTTCCTCGGCGACGCCGAACGGACGCTTCATCTTCGTCGACCCGGACAGCGGCGACGTGCTCAGCCTCACCACGCCGAACGGCAGCTTCTTTCCCGATGGCGCCGATTATCCCGATGACTTCATCGGCTTCACCACCGCCAACCGCTTCAACTTCGCCGAATACAACCTGATGCTGACGCCCAGCGAGCGCAAGGGCGTGTTCGGGCAGGCGCGCTACAACGTCACCGACAACGTCACCTGGTACGTGCGCACGCTGTACAACAACCGCAAGTCACTCAACCAGGCCGCGCCTGAACCGATCTTCCTCGGTCCTGACGCCGGCACCGGCAACGCCTATGCCGACGACATCCTGGTTTCCGCGAGCAATCCCTACAATCCGTTCGGATTCGATCTCATCTCCTCCGGTCCGGGCGCGAACCTGATCATGATCGGCCGCCGGCCCGTCGAAGGTGGGCCGCGCCGCTTCTACCAGGACGTCGACACCTGGTACGTGGCCACGGGTCTGGAAGGTGCATTCGAGGCCGCCGACCGTTCGTTCTTCTGGGACGTGAACTTCGTCGCCAGCGACAACAAGGCGGAGCAGACCAACCACGGCAGCTACAACATCCGCCGCATCAACCTGGCCCTCGGACCCATCGCCGCCTGCCAGGCGGATCCGCAGTGCGTGCCGCTGGATATCTTCAACGGCGTCGGCTCGATCACGCCGTCGATGCTCGGCTATATCCAGCCGATCGTCCGCGACAACAGCGAGAACAGCCTGCGGCAGGTTTCCGCGAACCTGTCCGGCGATCTGTTCGACCTGCCCGCCGGCCCGCTCGCCTTCGCGACCGGTTTCGAGCACCGGCGGCTCGATGGCACCTATACGCCGGACGCGCTCACGGTGGCGGGCGAATACAACGGCGTGCCGTCGCGGCCGACGTCCGGCGACTATGATGTCAGCGAGTACTTCCTGGAATTGAACGTCCCGGTCTATGCCAGCGCGTCCAGCCAGCTCAACCTGAGCGCCGCCGGCCGCTATTCCGACTACTCGACCTTTGGCGGCGAAAGCACTGGAAAAGTCGGTTTCCGATGGCAGTTCGGCAACGACCTGGTCCTGCGCGGCAGTTTCGCCGAAGGCTTCCGGGCGCCCTCCATCGGCGAACTCTACGGCTCGACCAACCGCTTCGATGCGACCATCACCGATCCCTGCCTGATCGGGCTGGATGGGTCGCCGCCGAGTGGCAGTGCCGTCAACTGCGCCCAGCTGGGCGTCCCGGTCGGTGCGGAACAGGCGAACAGCCAGATTTCCGTCAACACCGGCGGCAATGCCAGCCTCAATCCCGAAACCTCCGACAGCACCATGCTCGGCCTGGTCTGGAGCCCGGCCTTCGGTGCCAATACCTCGTGGTCGGAGCGTTTCGACATCGAACTGACCTGGTACCGGCACAAGATCGAGAACGCCATCCAGGCACCGGATGCGCAGACGCAGCTCAACCGCTGTGTCGAAACGCTCGATCCGTTCTACTGCGATGGCATCACCCGCGCGACCACCGGCGGCATCAATGGCTTTGCCAACCAGTTGCAGAACCTCGGCACCATCGATACCGACGGCCTGGATTTCGATGTCTTCTGGACCTTCCCGGCCTTCGACTGGGGCCAGTTCCGCCTGGCGTGGCAGAACACGTGGGTCAATGACTTCGAAGCCCGCAATGAGGTCGGCGATCCCGAACCACGCGGCGTCGGCATCGAGGTCAACGACAGCGCGATTCCGGAGTGGTCATCCAACCTCTCGCTCTCCTGGACCCGCGGTGACTTTTCCGCTGGCTGGACCGCGCGCCATGTCAGCGACCTGGTCGAAGACTGCGGTGACGCCTGGAGTTTCGAGCTGTGTTCGAACCCGGATGCCGCCACCGAGAGCGGCAGCAATCGCTTCGGTTCGACGACGTACCACGACCTGCAGGCGAGCTGGAATGCCGACTGGTTCAGCGGCACCTCGTTCACGCTCGGCATCAACAACGTGTTCGGCAAGGAACCGCCGGTCTGCCTGTCCTGCTCGTTGAACGGCTACGATCCGTCGAACTACGACCTGCCGGCGGGCCGCTTCGTCTACGCCCGCGCCGAGATCAAGTTCTGATTGCGTAACCGGCCGGCACCGGGACTCACCCGTCCTGGTGCCGGCCACGCAGACATTGCGCTCCAGCGCCGTCGCATCGACGGCGCCCTCTGCAGGTTTACATCCCCCACGGCGCCGCTGCGCCACAGCCGCCACCCGCGACGCTGGGTCACGGCGCGCGCGGGCCCGCACCCGTCACACCGGGGCCAGTCGATTGAAACATCCGCCGGCCGGCGGCACGTTCGCACTGCCACTGCGGATTCGTGCCCTCAGCACAACGGTTGTGGACATCCCCGTCGCGGCGCTTGCACGCAGTCGGCGAACGTGAGCCCGCAACAGCTTCGCCTCCGCCCGCAACACCGCCAGGAAACAGCGGTGCGCGTGCAGCGGCGCGGCCGTCAGATCAAAGCGGCCACAGATCCCAGAGCCAGCCGAACACCGCCACGCCGATCGCGGCGAAGGCGACCAGCGTCGCGGCAATGCGCCGCGCCGGCCCCGCGACGGAGCCGAACACCGCCCACAGCAGCGTCAGTACACCCAGCACACCCGCCACCGGGCCGAGCCAGGCGAACCAGCGTGCCCAGCCGACCATGCCGAACATCAGGAACAGCGGCGTCATCTTGAAGCTGACGGTTGCGGCCACCGCAAGGCCCGCCGCGTGCAGCGTGCCAGCCAGCGCGGTCAGACCGGCCAACCAGCGCAGGATGGTGCCGGGACGACGTGGCGCCCGGTCGATGATGCGGCCCAGCCAGCCGAACACGGTCGTCAGCAGAGCAACGACCAGCACCAGCAGCGAAGCGCCGATCCAGACGCCGTAGGGGACCAGAGCCTTGCGATCTTCGGCCGCCTGCGCGGCCAGCTTGGCGAACGCGCCGGTGGCGAAGTACGGCGCGACATAGGTGGCCGCCTTCGCTTCGGTGGCGCAGTCCTCGTCGAGCGGCGCGCTCGGGTCATCGAAGTAGCGATTGAGGAAACGGCCGCCGCACTTGGCCGACCGCGTCGCGCCGTGGCCGGCGTGCGGGAATTCCAGCAATCGGCCATTGGCGAGGCCCGGCATGATGTATTCGGCGAGCGGTGTGGGCGTGACCGGATCCCAGGCGCCGTTGGTCACGACCACCGGCAGCGCCGTGTGGAGCGGCGCGTAGTCGGCGGCATCGCGCGTCGGCAGGCCGGCCGCGGCACACGCCGCCGACATTTCCAGCACCAGTGACTCCTCGCCCAGCATCGCCTGCGCCAGCTGCGGATGCTTGCGACGCTCGTCGTCAGCCACGTCGACCAGTCCGTCGACGTAGCCATCCTGGCAACGGATCGCCAGCGACATGCCGGCGCCGAAGCGGGTATCCACCGGCTCCATCGACTGGGCGAGCACGAGGGCACGGAAGAAACGCGGGTCACGCGATTCAACCGCGCCGATCAGTCCTTCGATGATCGCCGGAATGGCCGGATGCGCCTTGTCGTCGTAGAGCAGGCTGAAGGGAATGCCGGCGACCACGTCCGCGAACACGAAGGCGCGTCCGGACGGCCAGGTTTCGTTCGGCTTCACGGTCAGGCTCATCGGCTCGTCGAGCATCGACTGGATCGCGGCCAGGTAGCGGCGCTGCTGGTCCGGGTACGCTTCCGCACACGCCGGTTGCTCCGCACACGCAGCCGCCAGCCGTTCGAGGTCGCGCTGGTACCAGCTGGCCACCCGCATCAGGTCGCCGATGTCCAGCGGCACGATGCCATCGATGGCCAGCGCCTTGATGCCTTCGGGATCGACCTTGGCGTACGCCTGCGCGAGGACCGAGCCGTAGGAGATGCCCCAGACGTTCCAGCTCGCGAAGCCCAGCGCCTGGCGCAGCGCGCGCACGTCGCGTGCGTTCTCGAAGGTGTTGTAGCCGCGCAGGTCGATGCCCTGGCCACGCGCGAGATCGATGCAGGTGCGGGCATGGGTGAACAGGTTGCGCTGGTGGTCGAGGAAATTCTCGTGCACCTGGTCGGCGCGGTTGCGGACATCGAAAAACGGGCAGAAGCGCGAGGACGCACCGATACCGCGCTGCTCCAGGATGTACAGGTCGCGTTGCCCGACAATGCCGTGGTCCTTGAGCTTTTCCACGTAATAGTCGACGCCGACACCCGGGCCGCCGGTCAGGTAGATCACCGGGTCGTCGCGCTTGTCGACGGCCTCGCCGTCCTTGTCCTTGCCGCTGGCGAGGATGCGCACGTAGTGCAGTTCGATGCTGCGGCTGCCAGCAACCTCGCGGTTTTCCGGCACCTGGATCAGGCCGCACTCGATCTCGCCGGGCTGGTAATCGATGCGGCCACGGAACGGGCACACCACCGCGTCCGGCGCCGGCTTGCGCAGCCATTCGATGGCCGGCGTGGCTTCGCGACCCTCGGGCGTCGAAAGGCTTGCCGGATCCGGCACCGGTGCCGTGGCGGCCACGGCGTCATCGGGTGGCGACAACGGTGGCGGCAGGTCCTGCGCCGATGCCGCGCCCCAGTGCCAAAGGCCGGCCACGAACAGGATGATCAATGCGCGCATGTGTTGCTCCCCCACGGATGGCGATCAACGCGCATGGTACGCCGCGCCGGAAGCGCCGGCATGTGCCTTCGGGACTTGTCGTCGAAAAGCCCGGGCAGTGCGAACCACGCCGGTCATTGCAGCGCCCCGGCGATCATGCCAGCCTCGTCGTCCGCGAACGCTTGCAGCGACCGCACCGGCACCGTGAGGAACCGCATCATGTCCGCATTCGACCTGACTCCACCCAGCGCCAGCGAGCGCCGCCTGCTTGAGGCCGACCTCAGCGCCGAGGAGCGCCGTGTGCTGCTCGCGCACGGCACCGAGGCGCCGTTCTGTGGCGTGTTCCTGGACAACAAGCAGGACGGCATCTACACCTGCCGCTGCTGCGGCCTGCCGCTGTTCCGCTCGTCGGCCAAGTTCGATTCCGGCACCGGCTGGCCGAGCTTCTTCCAGCCCTTCGACGAGCGCCACATCGGGCGCATCCGCGACAGCAGCCACGGCATGATCCGCACCGAGATCGTCTGCGCGCGCTGCGGCGGCCATCTCGGCCACGTCTTCCCGGATGGCCCGCCCCCCACGGGCGAGCGCCACTGCCTGAACTCGGTCTCGCTGGCCTTCACCGCCAACGGCGAAGCACTGCCCGACCGCCTGCAACGCGGCGCACCCGAAGGCCAGCCCGCCTGACAGAAGACAAGACGACACGGCAACACCAGGTGACACGAACCGGCCGCGGAATCGAGGCAAGGTTCACCAATGTTTACAAAACGTATCGCCCTTGTAACCGGAATCGACGCACAATCCGGCCTGTCATGACCACAGGGAGACCGATGTGCGAACGATTTCGCTGATCCTGGCCACCTTGGGCCTGGGCGGTACGTTTACCCTTGCCCATGCCGATACGATCTTTCACAGCGGCATCGAGCCCGGCCTGACCATCGACGGCCGCGTCTATTGGCCCGGTCCGATTGCCGGGGCCGTGGTGACGGCGCGCTTCGGCGACCAGATCGTCACTACCAGTTCCCGCACCGATGGCCGCTTCGGCCTGGTTGTCGAGCACCGTCATGTCAGCGGCACGCCGCTGGTGGCGCTGACCGCACGCGGCACCGGGAGCCAGGCCCACATCGAATACGCCGGTCAGCTGGGACCATTCGATCGCCTGTTGACCGCTGCCGGCAACGACGAGGTACTGGATATCGACGAGGAGGCCTTTGCCAACCTCAACCCCTACAGCACCGCGGTCAGTGCCTTCATGCGGGCGGAGAACGGGCATCTCCCCTTGCAGTCGCTGGCCGCATTCGAGCGTTCCGCGCGATCGCAGCAGACCGCACATGTCTTCGACATCGCCTACGCCATCGCCTTTGCCGCGCAAGGCGACCTTCCGCTTCCCGCCGGCTACGACACCACCTGGGCAGCGGTCAGCGACATGGCGGGAACACAGCAACTGTATGCCGACTGGTACACGGCGCTGTATGCGGCCGATTGTTCGTCGCAACCGGGTGCGCCCATCTGCACCATCACCAGCGACCTTGCCGGCAACAGCACGGTGTTTCCGCCCGGCCAACCTGTGCCCGGCCTGCGCTACGCCGTTTCCAATGGCGGCGGCTACGGCTTCGAGTCTGCCGGTTTCGTGGAAACCCTGGTCATAGACGGCAGTACCGGGGCGTACTGGAACCGCTTCGGCGATGGTCCGTTCGCAATAGACGCCAGTATCGAAAGCAATGGGCGCTACCTGTTCACCCGTCAGGATGGCGAGCCGTTCTCGACGATTGAAACATGGCGGTACATCAATGGCCAGCAGGTGCGGGCCTTGATCGAAACCGTGAGCTTTCAGGTCCGCTTCGACCGGACTATAGGCAACCTGGCTGCCTACTCCAGGTCCGATGCCGTCCGCTTCCGGCACCCGGACAACCCGGAAATCCCGACCGAGTACCTGCCTGTGCAGCCCACACTGCCGCAGGTGTCCCTCACCAATCCACTTCCGAGTTCGCAATCGGGCCTTCGCGGCCCGCTTGCCGGAAGTCGCTGGCTGGCAAGTGTTCCCGCAGCCGGAAACGCCAACTCGGGCCTTGACGCGGATATCCATGCGGTCGACGCAGGCGGCGGCAGCGGCGTCACCGAGCGTGGTGGTTACGCCTTTACGGTGCTGGATGAAGGCGCCGATGACTTCATACTCGACTACGGCGACGTACAAGTGCACACGCGCCTGGTCAACGAAGACTATCCGGGCCTGTGGCGGACCGACCTCCGCTTTCTCTCTCCTGGTGGCACAAAGTACGGCACCGGCATCCTGATCAAGGTGGATGCACCGCAGATGGCCTGGAGCGCCGCCAATGTCCCCGGACTGTATCGCTCGCGAATGAATGGACACACCTGCAATGGTCCTTGGGGCGACATTGACGTCCTGTCGGAATACGGATTCTGCACCGGCACCCAGGGTTGGTTCGGCTTCCAGTTGAACGCCGATGGCACCGGCATCCAGGCGCCCAATACCTCGCCGGCAGCCGTGACCTGGGCCCTGCCGGGTGGCGCCGATGCCGGTCGCCTGCGCATCGACCGGATGTCCGGCCCGACCCTCGTCCAGTCCCGCGGCTGGGAAGTTGTCAAGGTCGTCGGCGACCGTTACTGGATCATCGAGAACATGGCACAGGGTGAGCCAGCCAGTTTCGCGCCCAGCTCGCGCGTGTACGCCATGGACCGGCAGTAGCCGGCACAGCCATCCGCTCCCGCGCCGGCTCTGGCCGGCGTGGGACAATGCCGGCCATGGCCGGTCGCATTCCCTCCACCTTCATCGACGAACTGCTGTCGCGCATCGACATCGTCGAGGTGATCGAGGCGCGGGTGCCGCTGAAGAAGGCCGGCCGCGACCACCAGGCCTGCTGCCCGTTCCATGACGAGCGCACGCCCAGCTTCACCGTCAGTCCCGCCAAGCAGTTCTATCACTGCTTCGGCTGCGGCGCGCATGGCAGCGCGATCCGCTTCCTCATGGAGTACGACCGCCTGGAGTTTGTCGACGCGGTCGAGGAGCTGGCCAGACGCGCCGGACTGAGTGTGCCGTACGAGGGCGGAACGCAACAGCGGACCGACCATGGCGACGACTACGCACTGCTGGCGGCGGCCACTGGCTGGTTCGAGTCGCAACTGCGCGCGAGCGAGGCGGCGCAGGCGTACTTCGACCAGCGCGGGGTCAGCGCCGAGCTGCGCGAGCGCTTCCGCCTGGGCTATGCGCCCGAAGGCTGGGACGGCCTCAAGCGCGCGATCGGCGACAACGGCGCACGGGTGCGCGGCCTGCTGCGCCATGGCCTCCTGATCGAGGGCGGTCGCAGCGGCAGCTACGACCGTTTCCGGCAACGGGTGATGTTTCCGATCATGGACCGACGCGGGCGGCCGATCGCCTTCGGCGGCCGCGTGCTTGGCGGCGACGACGGCCCGAAGTACATGAATTCGCCAGAGACGCCGCTGTTCCACAAGGGCCGCGAGCTGTTCGGCCTGTGGCAGGCCAGGCAGGCACAGGGCAAGCTGGCGCGTCTGCTCGTGGTCGAGGGCTACATGGACGTCATCGCCCTGCACCAGCACGGACTGGAGCAGGCCGTCGCCACGCTGGGCACGGCGACCACGCGTGAGCATGCCGAGCTGCTGTTCCGCAATGCGCCCGATGTCTATTTCTGCTTCGACGGCGACCGCGCCGGCCGCCAGGCGGCGTGGCGCGCCGTCGAATCGGTGCTGCCGCGGATGACCGACGGTCGCCAGGCCTGGTTCGTGTTCCTGCCCGACGGTGAGGACCCGGACTCGCTGGTGCGCAAGGAAGGCACAGGGGCCTTCGAACAGCGGCTGGCGCAGGCGACGCCACTGTCGTCCTTCTTCTTCAGCGAGCTCGGCCACGACGTCCAGCTCGGCAGCCTGGACGGCAAGGCGCGACTGGCGGAACGTGCACGCCCATTGCTCGCGCAACTGCCGGACGGCGTCTTCCGCGACCTGATGCTCGAAGCGCTGACCGAACTGACCGGCAGCACGCGGGCGCCCCCACCCGTGAACGCCCGGGCCGCGCGCGCCACGTCACGTCGGCGTACGCCATCGACACGGCGCAGCCTGGTCCGCGAAGCCATTGCCCTGCTGCTGCAGCGCCCGTCGCTGGCCAACGAAACGGTCGAGCCCCTGCCGTTCGGCGATCTCGACCTGCCCGGCGTGACCCTGCTGGTGGAACTGCTGGAGCGTTGCCGTGCGCGACCGGAGACGACGACGGCCATGTTGCTGGAACACTTTTCGGAACGGCCCGAACTTGATGCGTTGCAGCGGCTGGCCATAGCCGAACTGCCGGGCGACCCGGCCAACTGGTCAGCCGTGTTCGCCCATGCACTCGGCCGCCTCGCGGTCATGCATGAGGACCAGCAACTGGCCGCACTGCAGGCGCAGATGGCCGCAGGCGAGCTCGACGCCCAGGGCAAGGACGAACTGCGGCGGTTGCATCTGCGCAAGGCGCAGCGTCGTCCGCAGGAGCTCCCCGGCTCGTAGCAACGCGGGGCCGGTGCGAGCGCCAGCCCGGATGGCTGCGTTGACGCACACGAGCAGGTTCGCTGCGTACACAGCACCGTTCGCCCCCACGTGGCAGGTGCATCGCGCCACCCTTGCAGGCAACGCGGGATCGCCTTCAATCGAGCAGAGCGAGCAGCGCGTCGCGACGGATCTTGCCGGTGTCGTTGCGCGGCAGCGCGTCGACACGGATCAGCCGGCGCGGCAGGAACACCGGATCCAGACATTCACGCAGCGCCGACTGGATCGCCGCGTCGTCGAGACCGGGCGCGACGACGAAAGCGACGATGCGCTGCACGCCCAATGGGCCGCAGTCGATGGACTGCAGCACCGCGGCATCCCGGACACCGGGAATGGCTTGCAGGCGCAGCGTGATATCGCCCAGCGAGGCGCGCTTGCCGGCGATCTCGACCATGTCCTGGCTGCGCCCGCGCACCTGGAAACAGCGGTCGCCTGACATCTCGACGTGGTCGTGCATCAGCACCGGGCTGTCGTAATACGGCGCGTCGACCTGTGTCCCTTCGGCCACCGGCACCAGACCGAGGTCAGGATAAAGCGACCAGCGCTCGTCGGTGGCGGTCCTGCGGTGGGCGATGATGCAGGTTTCGGTGGAGCCGAACACTTCCATCAGCGGTGCCCGGAACACCGTCTCGGCGGCGTTCGCCAGCTCACGCGGCAGCGGTGCGGTGGCGGACATGATCAGGGCCGGTGCGACGTAATCCAGGCCCGCCTCGACGAAGCTGCGCAGATGGACGGGCGTGGTCACCAGGATCACCGGGCCGTCCTGGCGGGCCAGGGCCGCGGCCAGGTCCTGCGGGAAAAGCGGCCGCTCGCAGGCCAGAGCGTAGGGACCGAGCAGCGGCAACAGCGCGCAGGTCTCGATACCGTACATATGCTGGCTGGGCACCGTGGCCAGCAGGGTTGCCGCCGGTACACGGGCGCGCAGAACGTCGAGATTGCGTCGCGTGCTGCCCACCAGGCTGGACCAGCGCTTGGTATTGGGACGCGGCTGCCCCGTGGAGCCGGAGGTGAATCCGATCAGCGCCACATGGTCGGGACCGGGTGGTTCCAAGGGCTGATCCGATGGTTCCGGCGCGGGCTGCGCTTGCAGGCGCTGCGCCACCCAGGCGTCGTCAACGGTCGTCGCCGGCGAATACTGGCTGGAAATCTCGGCGACGATCCTGGCAGTCCGGGACGGCGGAAGCAGCGTGGTGCGACCGGCCAGCAGGGCGGCCGTGAAGGCGAGCAGGAAGTGGCCGCGATCCTCGCAGAGATTGATGACATAAGGACCGTCAGGCCAGCTGGCAGCAAGCGCCTGCGCCCGGGCGGCAAAACCGTCTCGATCGAGCCGCCACTGCTCCCCGCGCAGCAGCACGCGGGCGCCGGGCCCGGGCAGCAGCGGCAGCCCGTCAATGGCCATTCTTCGGTTTGCCCATCATCAACCGGTCGGTCCAGGCCATGGCCAGCGCGGACAGCAGGAAGGTCACGTGGATGATCACCTGCCACATGATCGCGCTGTCGGTCAGGCCACTGTTCTTGTCGGCGACATGGATGAAGGTCTTCAGCAGGTGGATCGACGAGATGCCGATCAGCGCCATGGCCAGCTTCACCTTGAGCACGCTGGCATTGACATGCGACAGCCACTCCGGCTGGTCCGGATGGTCGTTGAGGTGCAGGCGCGAGACGAAGGTCTCGTAGCCGCCGACGATGACCATCACCAGCAGGTTGGCGATCATCACCACGTCGATCAGTCCGAGCACGGCGAGCATGATGTAGGTCTCTCCGGACATCAGCTCGCTGCTGCTGGGACAATGCCCCAGCAGCACGCAGTCGGTGAGGTGCCACAGCTCGAGGATGAACTGGTAGACGTAGATCGCCTGGGCGACGATGAGCCCGAGGTACAGCGGCACCTGCAGCCAGCGGCTCCAGAAAATGAAAGCGCCCAGGGTCTTCAGCAGGCGCAGGTCGCGCGGGCGCGCCGGAGGGGCAGGTTCAGTCACGCAGGATTTCTCCAGTCAGTACATCTCGAATGACAGTCGGGCGCGCTAGGTGCGCGGTTTCACCCGCCACGATCGCGTCCACCGCAGCTCGCAGCGCAGGCTCGACCTGGTCGAGGCTGCGCGGCGGTGGCATGCCACTGCGATTGGCACTGGTCGACACCAGGGCACCTTCGAAAGCGGCGGAAAGCGCACGCACGACCGGGTGCGCGCTGACGCGCACCGCAAGCGTGCCGCGATCACCGGCCAGCCAGGCCGGACAGTCCGGCGACACCGGGAACACCCAGGTGTGCGGACCCGGCCAGCTTGCCGCCACGGCGCGCATTCTGTCGTCCGGAACCGGCGCCAGCAAGTGCGAGAAGCGCGAAAACACGTCCGCGACCAGGATCACCCCTTTGTCAAACGGACGCTGCTTGAGCGCGTACAGGGCCTGCACGGCGTCGAGATCGAGCGGGTCGCAGGCCAGGCCCCAGACCGCCTCGGTCGGATGCAGCACCGTGCCGCCGGCGCGCAGAGCGGCGACCGCCGTGTCGATCGCCACCGTGTCCATGCTCAGTGGCTGGCAGCCTTGCCGGTCTTCTTCGCGGGCGCTTTTTTCGCGGTGGCCGATTTGCCGGCGGCGGTCTTTGCCGTCTTGCCGGCCGAAGTTTTCCTGGCCGCCGTCTTCTTCGTCGCCTTCTTGGCCGCGGACTTCTTGGTCGCCT
>CAZYHP010000048.1:0-1744 GCA_964647135.1 uncultured Rhodanobacteraceae bacterium | reverse complement strand
TTCCTGGCCGCCGTCTTCTTCGTCGCCTTCTTGGCCGCGGACTTCTTGGTCGCCTTCTTGGCCGCGGCCTTTTTTGCCGGCGCCTTGGCTGCTGCCGTGCCATCGGTCCTGGTCGCGGTTTTCTTCACGGCCGTTTTCCTGGCGGAAGATTTCTTCGCTGCCGCTCCACGACGCTTCGCCGGCTTGCCCTTTTCAGCCAGCAGCGCCTCCGCTGCCGCCAGATCGTAGGTCTCCGGTTCGGCGTTTTTTGGCAGGCTGGCCATCAGCTCGCCATTGGTGACGTAGGGGCCGAAGCGTCCGCGCAGGACCTGCACGCGACCGTCGTCGAAACTGGCGATGATGCGGTTGGCGATCGCCTCTTCCTTCAATCGCAGGAGTTCCAGTCCGCGTGCCAGGTCGATCTCGTAGGGATCGTCGGTTTTCGTCAGCGAGGCGTAGGTCGAACCGCGCTTCACGAACGGACCGAAACGTCCGATGCCGACCGTGATCTCGACGCCTTCCGGATCGGCGCCCAGGCTGCGCGGCAGGCGGAACAGGTCCAGCGCCTCGGCCAGTTCGATGGTGTGGATGCTCTGGCCGGGACGCAGCGAGGCGAACTTCGGCGGCTCTTCCTCTTCGCGCTGGCCGATCTGCGCAAACGGCCCGTAGCGACCCAGGCGCACACTGACCGCGCGGCCACTGCGTGGATCGATACCGAGCACGCGCGCACCGGTGGCTTCGGCACGGTCGACGGTTTCCGCCTTCTCCTCGACACGCGACTTGAAGGGGGTCCAGAAACGCGCCAGCAGCGGCTTCCAGTCTTCTTCGCCGCGCGAGATGGCATCCAGCTCGTCCTCGAGCCGGGCGGTGAATTCGTAGTCGACGTAGCGGTCGAAGTGGCCGGAAAGGAACTTGGCCACGGCGCGACCGACGTCGGTCGGACGGAAGCGGCGACTGTCGAGATAGACATACTCGCGCCCGGTCAGCGTCTGGATGATCGACGCGTAGGTCGAGGGCCGGCCGATGCCATATTCCTCCAGCGCCTTGACCAGCGAGGCTTCCGAATAGCGCGGCGGTGGCTCGGTGAAATGCTGGCCGGCTTCGATGGCATGGCAGGGCACCAGCTCGCCCTCGCGCAGCACCGGCAGTCGCCGGCCTTCATCCTCGTCGTCCTCGCCCTTGCTGTCCTTGCCTTCCTCGTAGACGGTGAGGAAGCCGGGGAACGCCACCGTGGTACCGGTGGCGCGAAAGGCGTTGTCCGGACCGCAGGCCATGTCCACCGACACGGTGTCGAGCAGCGCCGGCTTCATCTGGCAGGCGATGGTGCGTTTCCAGACCAGTTCGTAGAGCTTCAGCTGCTCGTCGCTGAGATAGGCCCGCAGCGTTTCCGGACGACGCAATGCGGAGGTCGGGCGGATCGCCTCATGCGCTTCCTGCGCATTCTTGGCCTTCGTGCGGTAGACCTGCGCCGCACCTGGCAGCAGGTCGGCACCGTATTGCTGCGAGATCGCCTCGCGCAGCTCCGTCAGCGCATCGTTGCCGAGGCTGGTGCGAACCACAACAACTCCGTTCTAGAAGCCGTAACCAAGGATCAGTTGAATATTGGGTTGACCGGTCAGATTCGCTACCGCGTCTCCGAACGTAACCTCTACGCCTACATTTTCGGAGTCAAGAAACCAATCGCTCATGTCATGGGTTACTTTGTTTCAGTTCTCAGAGAACGTATCGCTAATTTCGAGGCACCCGCGACCGGAATAGACACAGC
>CAZYHP010000047.1:0-21905 GCA_964647135.1 uncultured Rhodanobacteraceae bacterium | reverse complement strand
TCACCACGGTGCGTTCGCCAGCCGACCTCGGCGCGGCGATCGCCAAGCGCCTGGGCGTGTGATCGGCGTCGCCTGAATTGATCACTTGATCACTTGGTCACTTGATCCTTTAATCACGCGGTCGGCGGAACCCCGGCTGCGACACCGACGTCACACAAACTGGCGGCCCGCGGCACGCCTACGCGCACTGCTGCAAACGCAACGCCCCGGCACTAACCGGGGCGTTGCTGTTTGTAACCCTTGTCGGGCATCACCGCATCGGGTGGGTCAGGCGTTCTGGACCTGGGCCGGTCGCGGCTTCAAGTCCCGCCCGGCGAGGTGCAACAGGATGGCGTTGCCGAAGCGGTCTCGACTGTGGAGCAGGCGACGGTCCCTCGCCCGTCACGCAACGCGCCAGCAGAAAGGCTGCGCGAAATGCCGTCGAGATCGGGAACAGGGCGCGGCGCCTTCCGGTGTGTACGGAAGACCTTGATGGGCGCCAATGGGTCTTCAAGGGTGCGCGAGAGATGCGGGCCCGGAAACGAAGAAGGCCCGCATTTCTGCGGGCCTTCGAAGGGTGGCTCCCGAGGTCAGACTCGAACTGACGACCCCCTGATTAACAGTCAAGTGCTCTAACCGGCTGAGCTACTCGGGAACAGGGGCAAAATTGTGCCGTCATCTTTGCCGTTTGGCAAGTAGGTCGCTACGGAATCGCGATGAAGATGAATATCTTGGTCAGAAGGGTTGACGGGCTTGGGTGGCTTCCCCATAATTCGCCGCCTCGCGCCCGTAGCTCAGCTGGATAGAGTACCAGGCTACGAACTTGGTGGTCGGAGGTTCGAATCCTTCCGGGCGCGCCATACGAGAAAGAAGGCCAGTCGAAAGACTGGCCTTCTTTTTTTCGTTGGCCGGGTGTTTGCGCGGAGTCGGTTCGGCCGGGATCCGGGCGCCCGTCTCGCGATCTGTCGACTGTGGGGACGACCGGCGGCTGCAGGCTGACTCTGTGATGCAGTGGCTGCCGGCACACAGAGATACTTCCGGGTCGCTCGGCGCCTCGGCAAGGGGGCTCACTGGCTCCAGGCCGGCCTTCGCGCTAAGGTTCCGCTTCTGTCCACCGCCGTAGCCACGATCTATGAACTGGTTGTCGAAACTCATGCCTTCCCGTATCCGCACCGAGACCAACGGTCCGCGGCGCGGCGTAAAGGAAGGCGTGTGGGAGAAATGCGAAGGGTGCAGCACCGCGCTCTACCTGCCGGAGCTGGAACGCAACCTGAATGTCTGCCCGAAGTGCGACCATCACCGGCCGATCCGCGCGCGTGCGCGCCTGCAGGCCTTCCTTGATGTCGGCAGTGGCGTCGAAATCGCGGCGGGGCTGGAGCCGGATGATCCGCTGCGTTTCCGCGACGGCAAGAAGTACAAGGACCGCCTGGTCGCCGCACAGAAGAATGTCGGCGAAAAGGATGCGCTGGTCGCCATGCGCGGCCTGCTGCATGGCCGTCCCATTGCGGCCTGCGCCTTCGAATTCGCGTTCATGGGCGGCTCGATGGGGTCGGTCGTGGGCGAGCGCTTTGCGCGTGCCGGCGAACTGGCGCTGGAGGAACGCATTCCATTGGTGTGCTTTTCGGCGACCGGCGGTGCGCGCATGCACGAGGGCCTGTTTTCGCTGATGCAGATGGCCAAGACCTCGGCGGTCATCGCGCGCATGCGCGCAGCCGGTCTGCCCTATATCTCGGTGATGACGCATCCGACCACCGGCGGTGTGTCGGCGTCGCTGGCGATGCTCGGCGACATCAACCTGGCCGAGCCGAAGGCGCTGATCGGTTTTGCCGGTCCGCGCGTGATCGCCCAGACCGTGCGCGAGACGCTGCCGGAAGGTTTCCAGCGCAGCGAATTCCTGCTCGAGCATGGTGCCATCGACCAGATCGTCGACCGCCGCCACCTGCGTGATCGCGTGGCGCAGCTGGTGGCACTCCTTCAGGGGCAGCCGGCACCGCTGTCCAACGCCGCCTGACGCGCGGTCGAACTCTTCACGATTCAACGGAAAACCGACGATGTCCCTGGAAATGCCCGACCGCCTGAGCAGTGATCCGCGCAGCCCGTTCCACGACGCCGACCTTCTCGAACGGGGTGTCGGTATCCGCTACAACGGCGTCGAACGCCAGGATGTCGAGGAATATTGCGTCAGCGAAGGCTGGATCCGTGTCACCTTCGGCAAGTCGCTGGACCGCCGGGGTCGCCCGATGACCATCAAGCTGAAGGGCGAGATCGAGCCGTTCCTGCTCGAACAGTCCTGAGGTCGGTCCGCCGGCGTCCGCGCCCATGGCCCTGCAGCAGTGGCTGGCGCGTCTTGAGCGTGCGCACCCGCGCGGTATCGACCTGGGTCTGGAACGGGTCGGGGCGGTGTGGCGGGCCCTGGGTGCACCGCGACCCGCCGCACACGTCATCACGGTCGCCGGCACCAACGGCAAGGGTTCCACGGTCGCCTTCATCGAGGCGGCCGCGCGCGCCTGTGGCTGGCGCGTCGGAACCTACACTTCGCCGCATCTTCTGCGCTACAACGAGCGCATCCGCATCGATGGCGACGAGGCCGACGACGGCGCCATCATCGCCGCCTTCGAGCGCATCGAGGCCGCCCGCGGCGCGACCAGCCTGAGTTATTTCGAGTTCGGGACGCTGGCGGCGCTGCTGTTGATGGCTGATGCCGGCCTCGATCTGGCGTTACTTGAAGTCGGCCTCGGTGGCCGACTGGATGCAGTGAACATCATCGATACCGATGTCGCGGTGGTCACCACGATCGCACTGGATCACCAGGACTGGCTGGGCGATACGCGCGCTGCGATCGGCCGCGAAAAAGCCGCCATCGCGCGGCCGGGAAAGCCGCTGGTCGTCGGTGAGCGTGAGGCCGAGCCGACGCTGATCGAAGAAGGCGCCGCCCTCGGTGCGCGCGTCTTCAGGCTGGGCCGGGATTTCGATGTCGTCGATATCGGAAACGGTGCACGGCGGTTCGTCTCGGCGGCGTTGCAGGGCGGCGAAACGCTGCCGATACCGGCGCTGCCCCTGCTGGCACCGGTGCAGGGCGACAATGCCGCGACCGCACTGGCGGCCCTGCTCGCGCTCGAGCGCGGCAGCGAAGGCACGCCGAGCCTGGATCCGGTCCGGGCCGCAGCCGGTCTGGCCCAGGCCCGGTTGCGTGGGCGCCTGCAGCAGGTGGCCTTGGACCCGGAAGTGCTGGTCGACGTGGGACACAATCCCCAGGCGGCCGCGGTGCTGGCCGACTGGCTCGCCGCGCAGCGCGATGGCGGCAGCACCGACGTGGTGTTCTCGGCGCTGGCCGACAAGGACATCGCCGGCATCGTCGGGCCTTTGCGGCCGCATGTCCGCCACTGGCATCTCGCCGGTCTTGCCGATGTCGGACCGCGCGGATTGGCGGTGGCCGATCTGGCCGCCCGCGTGGGCGATGTCCTGGCCGGTGCCAGCGTGTTCCAGCATGCCGATGTGGCCAGCGCGCTACGGGCGGCGCGCGCCGGCGCGGCGGGGCAGGGCCGTGTCCTGGTGTTCGGCTCGTTCATGACCGTATCGGCTGCCCTCGAGGCGCTCGCCGCCGACGCCTGAACAGCGCACCTGACACCGTGATGCGCGCGGGATCGCCTGCGGTGATGGATCGGCAGGCGCGGTTATACTGGCGCACATGGATCAAACCCTGAAGAAGCGTCTCATCGGCGCCAGCATCCTGGTCATCGCCGCGGCGATTTTCCTTCCGATGTTCATGGCTGGGCCGCCGCCCGGCCAGCAATCGGGACAGACGCTGTCGCTGGATCTTCCGCCGCCGCCCGATCGGGACATGTCGGAAGTGCGCCTGCCCCTGGGCACCAGTGCCGGTGACAGCATCGATCCCTCACCCGTGGTGGCCGTCGATGTGCCGCCGCGTGGCCAGGTCGATGCAGCGCCCGAGAACGACGCGCCAGCCGCCTCGCCGACGCCGGCGCCAGTCCCGGCGCCTGCATCGTCGAGCACGCCCGCCACCACGCCGCCGGCGGGCACGCCTGCGCCGGCGAGCACCGCGCCGTCGAGCGCGGCACCGGCCGCGCCGACGCGGCAGCAGGGACCGGCCACCAGCGCGGGCGGGCGCTTCTGGGTGGGTCTGGGCAGCTACAGCCAGGGTGGCAATGCGGATCGCGTCGTCAGCGCCGCCAGCACTCGCGGAATCAGCGTTACGCGTGACACCGTTTCCCGCGGTGGCCGCGACCTCGTCCGTCTGCGCGCCGGTCCGTGGGCGACGCGTGCGCAAGCCGAACAGGCGCGCCAGCTGCTGATCGCCGCCGTGCCCGACGCGCGACCGACGATCGAGGAAAGCGACAGCACGCCGACTGCCGATGCCCCGGCCAGTGCGGCGGCGGGTGCGGGTGCATGGGCCGTCCAGGTCGGCGCCTTCAGTACCCAGGCCAATGCCTCGCAGTTGCGGGATCGCCTGCGCGGCGCCGGCTACCCGGCGTTTGTCGAGCGTCGCGGCGAAAGCTGGGCCGTGCGCGTCGGCCCCTATGTGCGGCGCACGGAAGCCGAGGCGCAGAAGCAGAGGTTGAAGTCCGGCCAGCAACTCGACGGCATGATCGTCGCCCATTCCGGCTGAGGCGCTGCGCGTGTCCGCACTGAACGGTGCCGACTGGGTGATCGTGGCCATCCTCCTGGTTTCCGTCGTCATTGGCCTGTGGCGCGGGTTCATTCGCGAGGTGCTCTCGCTGATCGTCTGGATCGCGGCGGTGACGGCGGCGATCCTGTTCGGCGCCGATGTCGCCGCTTTCTATGCCGACTGGATCAGCGTGCCGTCCGTTCGCGTGGCACTGGGCTATGCCACCGTCTTCCTTCTCGTCTTCATCGTCTTCGCGCTGCTGTCGTGGCTGGTGACGCGTCTGTTGCGCGGCGGCGGGCTCAGCGGAACGGACCGCGTGCTGGGTCTGGGTTTCGGCCTGTTGCGTGGCGGCCTGCTGGTCGCCGTCCTGGTCCTGATGCTGGGCTACACGCCGATGCCTCGGGATCCGTGGTGGCAGGAATCGCAGCTGATTCCGCGGTTCGAGCCGCTTGCAACGTGGGTGCGCGAACAGCTGCCGGACACGCTGGCGTCGCTGCAGGCGCTGTCACCACCGGAAGTGCTTCCCGTGAAGATCGAAGCCAAGCCAAAGGCAGGCCCGCCCGAACCCCAGGCGCCGGCAATCGAACCCCCACCCGAACACCGGTCGGCCGGTGGTTTCTGAATCCCTGGAGCGCTCGCGTCATGTGCGGAATCATTGGAATCGTCGGCAAGTCGGATGTCGCGGCCGCCCTCTACGACGGGCTGACCGTCCTGCAACATCGCGGCCAGGATGCTGCCGGCATTGCCACCGTGGATGGACCGCGACTGCGACTGCACAAGGGCAATGGCCTGGTCCGCGACCTCTTCACGCCGCCGGAGATGGCAAGACTGACCGGCAACGCCGGTATCGGCCACTGCCGTTATCCCACTGCCGGCGCCGAAAGCGCGGATGAGGCGCAGCCGTTCTACGTCAACTCGCCCTACGGCATCGCGCTGGGCCACAACGGCAACCTGACGAATGCCGAAGAGATCCGCCAGCAGCTGTTCGCCCAGGATCGGCGCCACATCAACACCTCCTCGGACTCCGAGGTGCTGCTGAACGTGTTCGCCCACGAGCTGGCCATCCAGGATCGACTGGACGTCACGCGCGACCAGGTCTTCAAGGCGGTGGCCGGCGTGCATTCGCGTTGCCGTGGCGGCTACGCGGTGGTGGCGCTGGTGCTGGGCCACGGCCTGGTCGCCTTCCGCGACCCGCACGGCATCCGCCCGCTCGTGCTGGGCCAGCGCTGGACCGCCCAGGGCATGGAATACGCCGTGGCATCCGAGAGCGTGGCGCTGGACATCCTCGGTTTCGAACTGCTCCGCGAGGTTCGTCCGGGTGAAGCCGTGCTGATCGGCTATGACGGCAGCCTGCACACGCGCCAGTGCGCGGAGGCGATGCCGGCGCCGTGCATTTTCGAATTCGTCTACCTGGCACGCCCGGACTCGATCATCGAAGGGATTTCGGTGTACCAGGCGCGCGTGCGCATGGGCGAGCGGCTGGCCGAACGCATTCTCGCGTTGCGTCCCGAACACGATATCGATGTCGTGATGCCGATTCCGGATACCGCGCGCAGCGCCGCCCTGGTTCTGGCCGCGCGTCTGGATGTGCCGTTCCGCGAGGGCTTCGTCAAGAACCGTTACATCGGCCGCACCTTCATCATGCCGGGGCAGGGCGAGCGCGCGAAGTCGGTACGACGCAAGCTCAACGCCATCACCCAGGAATTCAAGGACAAGGTGGTGCTGCTGGTTGATGATTCGATCGTGCGCGGGACGACGTCGCGACAGATCATCCAGATGGCGCGCGATGCCGGCGCGAAGAAGGTCTATTTCGCCTCCGCGGCGCCGCCGGTCCGCTACCAGAACGTGTATGGCATCGACATGCCGTCCTCGCAGGAGCTGATCGCACACGGGCGCACCAAGAAGCAGGTGCAGACGCTGCTCGGTTGCGACTGGCTGATCTACCAGAAGCTCCGCGACCTCGTCGATGCCGTGCGTGGCGAACGCACCGACCTGCCTCGATTCGATACCTCGTGTTTCAATGGTGAATATGTCACTGGCGTGGAAACCAATTATCTTCGCGAACTCGAATTGAGCCGATCCGACGAAGCGAAGGAAGCGCGTCGGCTGTCCGGCTGAGCGACGGATATCCACAGGGGGCGGTGTGCAGATGGAATCGGTGTTCGACGCGGCGTATCGCTGCCTCATGGCAACGCTGCCTGCAGAAAAGCTGGCAGCGACGCAGGCGGCGGTCGCAGCCTGGCGCGAGGGCCGGCTTGCCGTCGAACCAGGACAGACGGCGGCGCGGCGCATCGAGCGCCCGGGGCGACCGGAGCGGCCCCGACTGGTGTCGCCGCGCGAGCTGCCGCAACGTGGCCTGGGCACCGCCGAGGGCCGTGCTGCGCTGATCCACGCGGTCGCCCATATCGAATTCAACGCGATAGACCTGGCCTGGGATGCGGTGTATCGCTTCCGTGACATGCCCCGGGGGTTCTACGACGACTGGATCGGCGTCGCCCACGATGAGGCGCGTCATTTCCATCTGCTGTCGCGGCGCCTGGCCGACCTCGGTTGTATCTATGGCGATTTCGACGCCCACAACGGCCTCTGGGAAATGGCGCTGCGCACCGATGGCGACTGCCTGCTGCGCATGGCCCTGGTGCCGCGCGTGCTCGAGGCGCGCGGACTGGACGTCACGCCGGGAATGATCGAGCGCCTGCGCAGCGTCGGTGACGCCGAGACCGTCGCCATCCTCGAGCTGATCCTGCGCGAAGAGGTCGCCCACGTCGCGGCCGGTACGCGCTGGTTCCACTGGTGCTGTGCGCAGCAAGGGCTGGCGCCGGAGGCGCATTTCGAGAGGCTTGTGCGCAGTGAGCGCCCGGCACTGAAGCGGCCCTTCAACCGTGACGCCCGCATCGCCGCGGGCTTTTCCGACGCCGAACTGCAAGGGCTTGCAAGGATGACCGCGGCATGACACGGCGGCGGCTGCTGTATGTCGTCCTCGTGCTGCTGGCGTGGCTGGTACTGCTCGCGGTGCTGATGCCGTTGCCTTTGTCGGCGCCCTTCAAGCCGGCGATGGTGGAAACGCTTGAAGGGCACAGTTTCCTGCCGGTCATCGGCCAGGCGCAGCAGGGCGAGGGCGGCCTCGGCATCCGCTCCATGGATGTCGATGAGGGCGCGCTGCAGGTGCGGCCGCTGCGTGGAATACGCGCCGACGACTTTTCCGTGCTGCGCTACCGCTTCGATGACTTTCCGCGCAACCTTGAACTGGTGCTCGTGTTCCGCACCCGCGAGCAGCCCGGCGACGTGCGCACGGTGACCATTCCGACGGTGGTCTCGGGTATCGGCGCGGTGGATCTCGCGGCCATCGATGCCTGGAAGGGCGAGGTGGTCGAGTTGGGCTTCGCCCAGTATCCCGGCCCGCAATCGGTGCCACCGGCGTCCGCGTTCCGTCCCTTCACGCTGGTGGAGGCGCAACTGTGGTCGCCGTCATGGCAGGGCGCATGGGCAGCGCGCATGCAGGACTGGTTCGGTGCCCGCAACTGGGCGCTGCTGTCGCTGAGCGCGCTGGGGCCGGATTCGGCCCTGCCGAAAGGACGTTCGCTGGTCGCGCCGGTCGTGCTGTGTGCGTTGGCGGCGTTGGTGCTTGGCTTCTTCGTATTGGGCTGGCGTGGGCCGGCCCTGGTCAGGCCGGCGTTGATCGTCGTGGCACTGGCGTGGCTGCTGCTGGATCTGCGCTGGCTGCATGGATTCCATGCCCGCCACGCATCGACCCAGGATATCTATTCCGGACTGTCCGCAGAGGAGCGCCAGCGTCGCCTTCCCGACCAGGTCCTCTACGACTCGGCGCAGATGGTGCGGCGCGTCCTCGGCAACGAAGACCGCAACCTGCGCGTGTTCGTGGATGCCGGATCGGATTTCCAGCGCGCCCGGCTGCTCTACCACCTGCTGCCGATGAATGTCGCGCCGGTGAACATGGTCGGCCTTGGCACCGCGGCGCAGCGCGCCGATGCAATCCTCGTGCTCTACAACGTGCAGCGGCTGCACTTCGATGCGGCCAGTGGCATGGTGCTGGGTGGCGGCGAACCGATGCCGGCGGCCGAGCTGTTCGACCTCGGACCCTTGCGGGTTTACCGGTTCCTGAGGGTGAAGCAATGAGCATGGTCATGGCCTGGCTGCTGGCCCTGCTGATCGGTGTGCTGGGCATGTCGGTGCTCGCCGGACGGCCGCGCTCACCAGCTGCCGGGTTGGCGATCTTTGGACACGCCGTCCCGCTCGGACTGTTGGCTTGTGCGGCCGTGATTGCCGTGCCCGGTTGTCTGGGTTTTCGGGACCTGCCGCCTTCGCTGTGGTGGTGGCCGGCGTTGATGTTGCCGGTGCTGGGGATCGTCGCGTACCTGGCACGAATGCCGGCTGCTGCGCCACGGGCGGGTCGGGCAGTGCTTGATGACGTGGTTCCCGCGGGTTGGGCACGGGCGGTGATCGTCGTGCTGCTCGCTCTGATCGCCTTGCGTGCAGTCTGGCTCTACCAGGAAGCCTGGTTGCGGCCGCTGTTCGGCTGGGATGCATGGCTTGCCTGGAGCGCGAAGGCGAAGGCCTGGTTGCTCGGTGCCGAGGCGATGCCCTTCGTGGATGGCGCGCAGTGGCTTGACGTGTCCGATGGCAGCGTCCGGACGTCGCTGGCCCACGATTACCCGGCATTGCTGAGCTGGTTGCAGGTGTGGATCGGGTCCGCCGCTGGCGGCTGGCATGAGCCGCTCATCAACCTGATCTGGCCGACCTTGTGGCTGGCGATGCTCGCCGGCTGCTACGGACAGTGGCGGGCGCTGGCCGTGCCGCGATTGACTGCAGTCGTGGGTGCGTATGTGTTGGCGTCACTGCCGCTGGCCAATGTGCATGCGGCGCTGCCCGGGTACGCCGACCTCTGGGTCGCGACGTTGTTCGCGTTTGCGGTACTCGCCACCCTGCGCTGGCGCGAGGAAGGCAATCACCGGCAACTGCTGCTGGCGATCCTGCTGGCGGCCTTGCTGCCGGCGATCAAACTCGAAGGCATGGTCTGGACCGCCGGGGTGCTGGCACTGATGCTCTGGTTTGGCCTGCGCGGACGTCGACTGGCACTGCGCACCGTCACGGTGCTGGCCTGGGTGCTGGTGCTGCTCGCCGTATCCTGGTGGTGGCAGCTGCCCTGGTTGCGACAGACGATCGAGCTGTTCTCGCTGGGCCAGGGTGGCAGCGTCAACAACGTCCTGACCGCCACCGGCGCGGGGCTGTTCACGCAGTACAACTGGCATCTGCTCTGGTACCTGTTGCCGCTGGTGGTGATCTGGCGGCGACGCGCCATGCTCGCGAACCCCTCCATGGTGGGTGTCGGCCTGCTGCTGGCCGGTGGCCTCGGCCTGCTGCTGGTGCTGTTCCTGTGCACGCAGGCCGGGCGCTGGGCAGAAAGCTTCACGGCGATCAATCGCCTCGTGCTGCATATGGCGCCCCTGGCTGTCAGCTACATGGTCCTGCTGATGCGCCGTCGCGGGACGGCTCCCCGGATCCTCGAAACCGGCGCCGCCTGAGCGTCGTTCGCGGGCGCCATGGAATTCATCCGCACCTTCACTCTGTTCGTATTCACCGCAGTCGCGGAAATCCTCGGCTGCTGGCTGGTGTGGTCGTGGATGCGCAATGGCGGTGCCGCCCTCTGGCTGCTTCCCGCTGCGCTGTGCCTGGCGTTGTTCGCGTGGCTGCTGACCTTGCATCCCTTTGTCGCCGGTCGTGTCTATGCCGCCTATGGCGGTGTCTACGTGGCGACGGCGCTGGTCTGGATGTGGATGGCTGAAGGTGTCAGGCCGACGGCCAGCGATCTTGTCGGAGCCGGCATCGCCCTCATCGGCATGGCCGTGATTGTCCTGGGCGCGCTTCGTGCGACCTGAGTCGGGCACCCGTCGAAGTCGGGCGTCGGGTTGCCGCGGCCGGTGCGATTGAAGTTCGGGTCCGGCGTCCCTTTCAGAGTGCAGCGCGATAGGTCGCCGACAGGGCGCTGGCAACCGCATCGATGCCGAAGCGCGTGACGAAGCGCTCCCTTCCTGCCGCAGCCATCGCCGCCAGACCCGTGCGGTCCTGCGCGAGCTGCATGATCGCGGCGGCCAGTGCTGCCGGATCGCGGGGCGGCACGATCACGCCGGCCTGGTCGCCGACGACCTCGGCCATGCCGCTGCCGGGAACGGCGGTCGCGAGACAGGCGGTGCCGGCCCGCATGGCTTCCAGCAACACCAGGCCGAAGGCCTCGCTGCGTTCCACCGACGGCAGGCAAAGCAGGTCGGCGCTGGCGAAAGCACGTTCCAGCGCTGCATCGTCGAGATGACCGAGGCAGCGTACGCGCTCGCCGAGGTCCAGCGTCTCGACGAGTTGCGCAATCGCCGACCGCCGTTCGCCATCGCCCACCAGCACGAGCCGGACGTCGTCGGGCACCTGCGTCATCGCCGTGACCAGGTCCTCCAGCCCCTTGTAGTAGCTGAAGCGTCCGACGAACAACAGGCGCAGGGCCGTGCCTTCCGGCCACAGGCCGGCGTCGGGCACGACCGCGGCTCGATCAGGGAGGCCCAGCGGCTGGACGACCACCTTGTCCTGCCACGGCTGCAAGGGCTGGCTGGATGCCGCGTAGGCGTGGCTGCTGGCAATGATCGTATGGGCGCGGCGCAATACCGCGGTTTCGAGTGGCCGGTAGAGGCGGTACAGCGCCCGCAGGCGGCGATCGAGCGCATCCACCGGCACGTCGGCGTGCCAGTGCACGATCCACGGCAGGCGGCGCGCCGCCGGCAGCATCAGCGCCCAGAAGGCCGAGGGATTGGGCAGGTGCAGATGCAGCAGCCGCGGCTTCCAGCGCCGGATCATCCTGTGCAGCCGACAGGGCCAGGATGGACTGATCGGCGTGAAGGCCGAGGTGGTCATCACGGGTGCGCGCAACGCCGGCGAGCGACCCTGCCGGCGAAGCAGCGGGCCGGTGTGGCCTGGCTCGGCGTGCACCAGCGCGGCGCTGGCGACACCATGCCTGCGCAAGGCGGGCATGAGCTCGGCGAGAAAGCGCTCGATGCCGCCGGGGCAGGGCGGCAGGAACTTGCCCAGATGCAGGACGCGCAGCGGGTCGCCGCCCTCAGGTGCCGTCGTTGGCATCGTCGCGGCGAACCGTGGGCAGCCCCTGGCTCGCGCGAAGGTCTGCGAGTTCGTGCTCGAGGATGGCGAGTTTCTGGCTCAGCCGACGGACGGTGCGTTCCTGGCGGGAGCGCTCCAGATCGGAGACCAGGCTCTTGATCAGCAGCGCGGCGATCGCCAGCAGGCACAGCAGGATCGGCGGGTAATAGATGCCCACCGCCTGTCCAACCCAGTCGATGCTGGCCGGCACGATGGCGACGACGATGATCAATGCCGCCAGCAACAGCCAGCCGAGCGCGTAAGGCCCGTGCAGGTGGTCGCGCCGGACCAGGAAGAGGATGGTGCCGGCGAGGCTCAGGCCGACCACCAGGCTGAGGATGGACAGGGTCATGAGGGTGCTCCCACCGGCAGGCGGCGCTTGATGCGGGCCAGGCAAAGCACGGTGGTGTGGATCATGTAGCGACTGACCTGGAACCAGTTGGAGAACACCCGCGAGCGGCCGCACTGACGCGGTTTCATGGCGACCGGCAGTTCTTCGAGCTTCAGTCCCTGGCCGGCGAGCAGAAGCAGGACGCCGATGTCCTGGTAGTCCAGCAGACTGGCCTCGGGGCGGGCGAGCAGGGCGATGGCCGAATCGCCGTAGGCGCGCAGCCCGGAGGTGACGTCGACGACGCGCAGCCGCGTCAGCATCCGGAAGTAGGCCCAGGCGATGCGCTTGGCGATGCTGAGCCGTTGCGGGCAGGTGCCGATGACCACATCGGACACCGACAGTCTCTCGCGCAGCTGCGGCAGCGCCTCGGGTGGATGCTGGCCGTCGGCGTCGAGCGTCAACACCTGCGCGTAGCCATGTCGCCAGGCCCAGCGCAGCCCGGTCTGGATGGCGCCCCAGGCGCCCAGACGGGTCGGCAGTACCAGGACCTGGGCGCCGGCCTCCCGGGCGCGATCAGCGGTGTCGTCTTCCGAGGCGTCGGAGACCACCAGGATCGGACAGTCGAGGGCCATCCGTGTGCGTGCCACCACATCCGCGATGGTGGCGGACTCGTTCAGGGCGGGAATGACGATCAGACAGGTCGGGCGCACGCGGCAGGACGAAAGTGGCAAGCGGTCGATTGTCCCGGCCCGCTTGCCACAGTGTCAAACCGGGTTGATCACCCTGCTCGGCAAGGTGGGCTGTCTGGCGTCCTGCCTACGCGCAATCCTGCCTGCCGGGGACCGGTCGACGTTCTAGCCTGCCGATGCCGGGCAGCGATTGGCCTCGGCAGGACCGGTGCGTGCCCGGCCGCCCTGGTTGACGATGACCGCGCGGCCCTTGCGCCAGCCGCGGCTGTCGCACAGCGTCACGGTGATGGGATTGCCGAAGGCGCTGCCGTCGCCGCGGTAGATCATCTGGGGTCGCCCGACGGTGGCGCGGCCGAGTACGCCGGAGGGCAAGGCTCCGTGACTGGCGGTCACGCGTTCGCCGGGATCGAGCCTCCGGTTGCGGTTGTGGTCATCGTAGACCAGCCAGCCATGCTGCCAATCCAGGCCTCCACTGCAGCGCAGGCCATCCAGGCTGGGGCAGACGATGACCTGGGTGGCCTCGGACACGGCGCGCATGCGTGCGTGCTGGAAGCCGGCGAGCAGGCTGTGGCCGGCGGCGCGGATCCGCGAGTTCGCCTGCATGTCGCGGAAGCTCGGCAGGCTGGCTCCGGCAAGAATCGCCACGATGGCCAGAGACGTGGTCAGTTCCACCAGCGTAAGGCCACGCTGGCGGGGCGGGGTGTGATGCGGGAAGTGTGCTGTCGTGTCCATGCGGTCATGGTCGGTCACCGCCGTTCAGGCGTCGTCGGCATGCCGCCGGCGGATGTGTAGGAAAATCCCCGCAATGAGCATTGAAGATTCCGACCGGTTCCAGCTTGTCTCGCCCTACCAGCCGGCAGGAGACCAGCCCGAGGCCATCCGTCGCATGATCGAGGGCTTCCAGGCCGGCCTGGCCCACCAGACGCTTCTGGGCGTCACCGGTTCGGGCAAGACCTTCAGCATCGCCAACGTGATCCAGGCGGTGCAGCGACCGACCCTGGTGATGGCGCACAACAAGACGCTGGCTGCGCAGCTGTACGGGGAATTCAAGGCCTTCTTCCCGCACAACGCGGTGGAATACTTCGTCAGCTATTACGACTATTACCAGCCGGAAGCCTACGTGCCGTCCTCCGACACCTACATCGAGAAGGACAGCAGCATCAACGAGCACATCGAACAGATGCGCCTGTCGGCGACCAAGGCACTGCTCAGCCGTCGCGATTCGATCATCGTCGCCACGGTGTCGGCGATCTATGGCCTCGGCAATCCGGAGGAGTACTACAAGATGGTCCTGCACATGGTGCGCGGCGAGCGCATCGAGCAGCGGGATCTGATCCGCCGCCTGACCGAGCTGCAATACACCCGCGGTGACCACGAACTTCGCCGTGCGACCTACCGTGTCCGCGGCGAGGTCATCGATGTGTTCCCGGCGGAAAACGAGGAGGAGGCGCTGCGCATCGAACTGTTCGACGGCGAGATCGAGAATCTCGCGCTGTTCGATCCGCTGACCGGCGAGGTCAAGCGGCGCATCCCGCGCTACACGATCTACCCGAAATCGCACTACGTCACCAGCCGGCAGACCACGCTTCAGGCCGTGGACACCATCAAGGTCGAACTGGCCGACCGCCTACAGGAGCTGACCGCCGAAGGCAAGCTCCTGGAGGCACAGCGCCTGGGCCAACGCACGCAGTTCGACCTCGAGATGATGGCCGAAATCGGCTACTGCAACGGCATCGAGAACTACTCGCGGCACCTCACCGGCCAGGCGCCGGGTGAACCGCCGCCGACGCTGTTCAACTACCTTCCGGCCGATGCGCTGCTGGTGATCGACGAGTCGCATGTGACCATTCCGCAGATCGGTGCCATGTACAAGGGCGACCGCGCGCGCAAGGAGACGCTGGTCAATTTCGGTTTCCGGCTGCCGTCGGCGCTGGACAACCGGCCGCTGCGCTTCGACGAATTCGAGGCACGCGCGCCGCGAACGATTTACGTGTCGGCCACACCGGCCAAATACGAACTGGAACATTCCGGTGATGCGATCATCGAACAGGTCGTTCGGCCGACCGGCCTGGTCGATCCCGAGGTCGAGGTCCGACCGGTCGGGACGCAGGTCGACGACCTGCTCGGCGAGATCAAGCTGCGCGTCGCCGATGGTGATCGCGTGCTGGTCACGACGCTGACCAAGCGCATGGCGGAGAACCTGACCGAATACCTTTCCGAGAATGGCCAGCGCGTGCGTTACCTCCATTCCGACATCGACACCGTCGAGCGCATGGAGATCCTGCGTGACCTGCGCCTGGGCACCTTCGACGTTCTGGTCGGCATCAACCTGCTGCGTGAAGGCCTGGACATGCCGGAGGTGTCGCTGGTCGCCATCCTGGATGCCGACAAGGAAGGCTTCCTGCGCTCCAGTGGCTCGTTGATCCAGACCATCGGTCGCGCCGCGCGCAACGTCCGTGGCCGGGCGATCCTCTACGCCGACACGATCACCCGGTCGATGCGGATCGCCCTGGATGAAACCGAACGTCGACGCATCAAGCAGATCGCCTTCAATGCCGAGCATGGCATCACGCCGCGATCGGTTCGCAAGGAGATCGCCGACATCATGGAAGGCGCGCGCGACGACACCCGTGCGGGCAAGACCGGCAAGCACGTGAAGCGCTTTGGTCCAACGGTGGCGGAGCCGGCTGCCGATTACGCCGCGATGGATCCGCAGCAGCTGTCGGCGCGGCTGAAGAAACTGGAAGCGCAGATGTTCAAGCACGCGCAGGACCTGGAATTCGAACAGGCGGCGCGCGTCCGCGACGAAATCCAGAAACTGAAGGCCGCCACCCTGATCGGTTGAGCCGGTGAGGCACCGGCCACCATGGTGGCTGCTGCTTTTTGATCCCGCTGCAATCGGGCTTGGAGGAAAAGAAAACCGGCGGCTGGGCACTGCCGCAGCCGCCGGTCGTGGCCGCCGCGGAGTCAGTCTTCGCCGCGCTCGAAGCGGCCATCAAAGATCCTGTCGCCAACTGGGATCTTTCCACAGCGGGGTGGCAGGTTCCTTCGGGTCCAGGCGGTGGGGTAATCGTCCGTCACCGTGTAGTCCACGGCGTAGAGCGTGTGCTCATAGCCGGTGTTGGACCGCTCGGTCAGTTTGAACGCATAGGGGCGGACGTTGTAGGCGCACGGCCCCGCCAGGCTCTGGTCGGTGAAGCCGGCCATGGCGCCTCCCATGTCCAGCTCCGAGGTCCAGAAGGTGGTCGAGGAGTGTTCCTCCGTGACACCGCTGGTGTATTCATAGGCGCCGCCGGTCGTGATGGACGCGAAGGGCAGACCCGTGGTCAGTTCGAACTCCGCACCCGCGCGCAGCGAGCTTTCGAAACTGGTGACATCGCCGATGATGTCGGTGGTGGCCTGGCTGAGGTTCCAGTTGTGCGAGCCGCTGCCGCCCAGGGTTTCGAGGCTCCAGACATTCCAGGCTTTCAGGTCTGCAAAGTTCCTGCATTCGGTCAGGAAGGTGCTGTCAGACCCCCAGACAGGATCGCCGCCGGTGTCCCTGCCCGTCCACAGCATGTAGCCGCGCACCTCGATCTGGCGAAAGCGGGAAATCACCGGATCCCAGACCTTGGCGTAGAACAGGCCGTCGCCCAGGGTCGGGTCGCACACCGCTGCCGGGTAGGAAGGTGGGTCGAGGTGCACGTCGCCAAACACCTGGATCAGGCCAAGGTCCAGGGCAACCGGATCCGGTCCCGGATGCTGGAGACGGATGTAGCGGAAGCGCATCGGGTCGCCGGGCTGGGCGCCATCCGGCCCCGCCGTGTGGTGGCGCGTCCAGATGTTCCAGCGGTCATAGACCATATCCATGACGTTCTCGGGCTGGAAGACACGCACATCGGGACCGGAGGGAACGCCGTTCGCCGGCATCGGCGTCGTCGACGCGTAGACCCGGAACCCGCGCAGGCCCGCGGCCAGCTCGCCGTTCGCCGGGAACACGCGGATGTTGGTGACATCGTGCACGCCGCCCAGGTCGATCTCGACGTAGGGCTGAACCCGGGTCGTGGATTTCACCGGCGTGCTGAATTTGCCGTCGGTTACATTTTCCGCGCCGGCGCCAGGCAGGAAGCTGGCATTACTTGAAACGGGACGGAACAGGGCGAAGTTCGCCCAGTCGCGGTTCAGAGGCGCCCATGACGGCGGCGGATTGCCATCGTTGACCTGCGCCCAGTCGAGCGGAAGGTGGCGGTCCCAGTGCGCAGGGTCACTGGCGCTGATGGAGCCGGTGACCCCATTCATGACAAGGCGTTCGCAAATGCGCAGCATGCTGTCGGGATCGACACCGACGTTTGCCTGCCGGACGTCATAGAGATAGCAGTTGAAACGGTTCGTCTCGGTGACCAGCAGGCCGTCGCCCTGTTCCTGCGAATGCGCCTGCGACAGGGCATGGGAGTTCTCGCTACCGACCATCGCACCGTTGGCGGCCTGGATGTTGTAGCCGGCCGTGGCCTTGATGCTGGCTCCCAGGCCGAGCGCCTCCACGCCCAGGTTGACACCGACGTAGGCGGAAACGTCGTGCGAGGTGAAGGTGCCGTACTGGCTTTCGACCGAGCTGCCGCCACCGGTGGTCCGTCCGATGCTTGCCGTGCGGGACACGCCGTCCTGCAGGCGCTCGAAATGGGGCGGAATCCAGATCAGATTGCGCGCCTGGGTTTCTTCGACCCGGCGACAGTCGGTCCCCACCTCCGCGAAGACCGAATCGCCGTCCAGATCCGCTCCCAGGGCGAAGACCTTGTGCACGCCACTGTTCGAGTAGGTGCCGCTGGCGTATTCGAAGCGGTGCTCTCCTTCCAGGACCAGTCCCAGGCTGTCGTCGTTCTGCAGATTCCAGATCGAGTGCACCATGCCCGACGGGCTGGAGCTGGTCTGGTCATAGCTGGCCACCGACATGATCTCGGGGATGCCGTCGCGGTTCATGTCGTCGACGGAGACATTGATGTGGTTGAACCTGGAGGTGTTGTTCTCGTCCCGCTCGTATGTCGCCCGGTACGCGGGATCCCTCTGGATCTGGAACAGCAGCTGTTCCGGGTCCAGTCCTCCACCCCCTTCATTGGTGTTGTCGTCGACGTTGATCGTTACTTCCTTGTAAGAGTAGGAATTGGTTCCGTTCCAGTCCTGCTGGATGTTGAGCCTTACGGTGCGTGCGCCATTGCTCTGGAACGTGTGCACCGGATTGATGTCGTCGGACGAATTGCCGTCGCCGAATGTCCAGCGGCTGCCACCGAAATACGGATACGGGCCCGGACCACCCCCCACGGAGATGTCCGTGAACCGGACGGACCGGCCGCTACGCCAGTACCGGAATGCCGCCGTCAACTGGTAGTCGACCTTGTAGACACTGGTGTCGAGGAAGTGTGTGTCCTGGCGGACCACGTCATGGGTGAATACGATCTCGGCCTTCTGGTCGTGGTCGACGTTGCCCACGGCAACATCCCAGTCTCCCCAGGTCGAATGCTGGGTGCGGACGATGTGGCTGTAGTCGTAGTCCACGTGGGCCGGTGCGCCGGCCGGGCGCGCCATCTCGATGCCGGTGATGTCGCCATTGGCGTTCCGCACGTACCGGAAATGGTGTACCCGCTGTCCGACAACGTTGCCATCGGAGCCCTGCGGCAGGTACTCCATATGGATGACCAGCTCAGTCGCCGCGCTTCCCGCCACGTCACCGGCATCCACCGTCATCTTGCGGATGCCGGTATTGCTGATGGTGTCTTCGCCGTTGCTGTGGCCAAAGATGTTGCCGACAGGCGTGGTGAACGTCTGCACCTCAAGATTGGCGCTTCCGTCCTGCGCCTGCAGGAAATGGTAATTGAGCTTGCGGTTCAGACCGTTGCCGCCATGGTCGGTTTCGGTAACCATGACGATCTGGTCACGCCCCTTGAGCAGGAAGTCGCCGACGGCGATCCCCACCTGGCCCACCTGGGAAGTTGGCGGCACGAAGGTCCATACCCGCCATCCTGTTGGCTCAAGACCACCGTCGGCGCGGCCGGGTGCAACGGAAATGCGGACATGGTTGTTGTTGCGCATGCGCGTCATCATCACCAGGTCACGGATGCCGTCGTCGTGGCCCAGGACGTTTCCGGTGGCGAACTCGAACTGGTTGGAAAACTGGGTCTGGCCGCCACTGAAGGTGCCCAGTTCATTGGCAAATCCCAGGTCGATCTGGTTCGAGCCGGGGCTGGTGCGTTGGAACTGGCCGATCCGGACCATCGAGTGGTTGTTGCCGGCGGGCCAGCCGGCGGCGACCCAGACTTCGTCCGTGCCGTCGCCATTGAGGTCGGTCCGCAGTGAGTGCATCAGGTTGGTACCGGCGAAGTGCGGGACGGTCCAGAGCGTGTCAAGGGTCGGGAAGGGTGGCTCATCGTTGTTGCCGGGGGGGCGCTCCAGAGTCCATTCGCGGAGCCGGCCCAGGTCACCGTTGGCGGCGCCCTGGTTGTACGGCACCAGCGTCACCATCTCGGCGTCGCGACCCAGGGTGAGCTGGTAGCCGAAGGGCGTTCCGGCACAGGGAATGTCGACGCTGGGCGCGAAGAGCGGCATGGACTTGGCCGGGCCCTGCAGCCCGGCGGCGGCAAGCACCGGGCACAGGAAGCCGGCAAACAGCGTGGCCAGCTTCCGCGCAAGGGCGGGCCGGGTGCGTTGCGGCGACTGTCCGTCGCGCGGCTGAGCCGGTCGGATCGGTGCTCGTGCTGATAACAGGCGGATGGTCATGGTGGTGGTCCCCGTGGTGCTGGCAGTGATGTCCGAGGAGGAGGTGTGCCCCCTCAACCACGGAAAGCGCGAGACCTGGAAGAAACCTATCAGTCCATCCGACGACGGGTGCGCGCCCGGATACCTTGGGACAGCGAAGGTCGACGCGCAGACTCAGGCGCACAGGTGATCCGGCGCATCACGCGCGCTGATCATTGCCTGCCGGAGAAAAGAAAAAGGCCGGTCGCCCATGCGGAGGGACGACCGGCCAAAAGCCGACAGGGGGGTCGACGAGGAGTTGGCAACAGGTTGTCTGCCTGGGGTCTCGCCGGTTGCGACAATCCAGGTTCCTGGTGTGACCGCGGATTCCGGCCCCAGTGTTGGCTTGCAGCCCTTCCGGATGTCACCACCCCAGCGCCTGCGACGGCTCGTCAGTTGGAGGCCGGAAGCCGCAGGGGGTGATCGACAATTGCGCCGGCAACGGATCCGGAAGTTGGACACACCGGCCTTCCATTGCGGTGCTGACGCTCCAGCCCGCACCAGCGAATCGGCGGCCCTGTTTCCCCGGCAGCCTTCGGCCTTCCGGGTGATCGCAACCGACGGCGTGGTCTGTCGTCTTGGGTCCGGGCTTCAGGCGCTTGCGTTGGCTGGCATCGATTGAGCGGGCAGAACGTGCCTCAAGCCGGATTACTGCGCCGAGTCGTCATCCGGATGACGATGCTGGCAAAGCCCCATCGCTTCGGGGCCGCGGGCGGTACCAGGCTGTTCCAAGGCGGTGGCGCTTGATTCACTGGGCCTCGAAGGACCCGACGAAAATCGCATCGAGAACACCTCCAGCCCACACAGGTGTCAAGGCGACAAGTCCGCAGAGGTCACCAACGAGGCTGGGGTCTCCGGTGGCGACAACATAGTAGGCGCCGGGCGGGAGGCTGCCGTCGATCATCATGGACTCTCCCGGCCATGCCGCCGCGATCGGTTCGCTGCTCATGCTGCAGGGCGCCGGCAACAACAGGAATGCGGCTGGAAAGTCCGCGTCAACCAGGATGGTACCGTTGCCCATTCCTGCGCTGATCGTGAATGAAAACACGACGTCACGATGGGGGCTTGGCAGCGATCCCAATATCGGGAGTGAATTGCTGGCCAGGCAGGTGTTCGCCTGGTTCACCCCTTCTGTCAGCAGGAGGGGCGCTTCGCAAGTCTGTGCGACAGCGGACTCGGTGAACAGGGCACTGGATGCCACGGCGAACAGTGCGGGCAGCGCCAGCGCGCACTGGCGTGGGATGACTGGGCACATCTCCATTCTCCATTGGCTGAGGGAATGAACGCCTGTCTGAAGCGCCGGCATTCCGTCGAGTGTTGACGGGGCCGCGCCCAACGCGGGGTTCATTCCATCATTCGTGAAGACGGGCCGGAATGTGCCACCCGCACCCGGAGAGTCAGCATCCCACCGGTGTCGGCGTTGTTCCGCAGACATCGAGGTTGAGCAGGTTGTCTTCCAGGGAATAGCGGAAGATCACGTCGTCGTTGACAAGAAGTGGCGGGCTGGCCGGGTAGCCGACGACCGCGACGTCGGGATTGACCCTGAAGCGGATCGGCTGGTTTCCTGCATGCGGCTGCGTCGCGACAACGGGGATGAGGATCTCCAGGAAGAATCCACGATGCATACCCCAGGAGCCGCCGCCGAATCCGCCATTGGGTGCGCTGACGCGCAGTCCCTCGAGACCGGGTGGAAAGGTCTGCGGGCAACCGTAGTCCGGATCCAGGCCGAGGTTGTGGAGCCGCGGGCTGGGATGGCTCTGGCTGGCCGGGAGGATGGAAAAGCAGAACGCGGGATCGGCAACGGATGCCGCGGTCTGGACGCCCGGTGGCAACAGGAGTTCCAGTCCGATCGCGCTGCCCGTACACGGGTTGCCGGGATGGCTCATTACCAGATGTACGTAGAACACTTCTCCGACGGCCGGCGTCAGGTTGGGTGGCCGCAGGCTGTAGCCGACATAGGCCTGAGTTCGGACTTCAAGGATGGGCGGACTGGTCAGGCAGGAGAAGTTCTGACCGACGTTGGTAATGACGCCGTTCCACCAGGGCAGGATGAGGTAGGGTTCCGCGGGAAAGCGGTTCGGCTCGACGGTGTACGCGCGGGCGCCCGGCGCGCACAGGGCGACGGCGAGCAGGGCGGCAAGGATACGCGGGCTCATGGCTCCTCCGGATTCCGATGGCGGCCGGAATGGCCGCTCAAACCGTCACTACGGAGTCGCTCCGGCGAAGCTATCGTCCCGCCAGCGCAAAAAAATCCAGCCCCGGGCCCGGAAACGAAACAGGCCCGCACATGGCGGGCCTGGTCGTGTGTCCTGGTGGGCGCGACAGGGATCGAACCTGTGACCCCTACCATGTCAAGGTA
>CAZYHP010000046.1:0-21938 GCA_964647135.1 uncultured Rhodanobacteraceae bacterium | reverse complement strand
ACGACCACGGTCAGCACAAGTTGACCCGCTTGGGTTCCGTTGTGCGCTGGGATGGTCAGCCCGCTCCAGGTGACGGCGCCGGCGGCATAGGTGCCCCCATTGTCCGCAGTGAGGAAGACGGTGCTCGGATCAAGCAGGTCAGTCACGCTGTAGGCGGCGGCTGCCACACCACCGGCATTGGTCAGCGTGATGGTGTAGGTCAACTGCTCGCCAGGTTCGGCCACACCACTGGTGCTGCCGCTTTCGTCGATCAGCGCCTTGACCAGGCCGACATTGGCTGCGGTCGGATGGCTGGTGGAACAGCTGGTGCATTCGGGATTGGGGTCGCCACCGTTTCCGGTGATGACGACGCTGTTGTTCAAGGTGCCGACGGCATTCGCGGCGACCTCGGCGTCATAGCTGAGCGTATAGGTGCCCGGTGCTGTGCCGGTGGGCAGGCTGCACACCAGCGGATTGGTGCTGCTGCAGGTGAAGTCGCCACTGGTGGCGGTGATCGTGAGGCCACTGCTGAAGGTGTCGGTGATCTCGAGCGGCGCCGTCAGCGGCGCATCGCTCACCACCGCGGAGATCGTGTAGGTGATGCTGCTGCCAGGGTTGACGGCCGTGCCGGACGCCGGGTTCGCCAACTTGCTGACCTCGACGTTCGGATCGCCGACCGGATGCGACGTGGAACAAGTCGGGCAGCTCGGCGGTGAGCCGCCACCACCAGTGGCGACGACCAGATTCCCGACACTGCCATTGGCACTGGTGTTGACCGTTGCCGTGTAGGTGATCGGATAACTGCCAGGCGCCGTGCCGGATGGCAGGGTGAATACCAGCGTCGGTGCTCCCGTCACATTGGGTGTCCAGGAACCGACCGAAGTGACCGAGCCGAAGGTCAGGCCCGTGCCCAGCGTGTCGGTCACGACCAGGTCCGCGCGCAACGGCGCGTCGCTGACGGTAGCCGTCACCGTATAGGTGATCGTGTTGCCGACGATGACCTCAGTGCCATCGGCGGGATTCGAGTTCTTGTTGACCGTGATCGAAGGCTCGGCAACGGGATGGGTGATCGAACAGGTCGTGCATGACGGCGTGACACCACCGCCCACGGTGGCTGTGACGGCGTTGTTGACAGTGACGCCTGCGGAATTGTTGACGGTAGCCGTGTAACTGACCGGATAGGTACCAGGCGCCGTGCCGGACGGCAGGGTGAACACCAGCACCGGCGCAGCCGTCACGTTTGCGCTGAAGGAGCCGGAGGCGTTGACCGAACCGAAGGTCAGACCGGTGCCAAGGGTATCGGTGAGCACCAGGGGCGCGTTCAGCGGCGCGCCGGTTACCACCGCGGTCAGGGTGTAAGTGACAGTGTTGCCGACAACCAGCTCCGTACCGGCGACCGGATTGGATGACTTGCTGACCTGCACGTCGGGCAGACCCAGCGGATGGGTCGTCGAACACGGATTGCAGGTCGGCGGATTGCTGCCGCCACCGCTGGGTACGACCAGATTGCCCACCGATACGGCAGCACTGTTGTTCACCGCAGCGGTGTAGCTGACCGGATAGGTGCCCGGCGCGGTGCCGGCCGGCAGACGGAAAACAAGGGTCGGGGCGCCACTGACAAGCGGCGTGTACAGGCCTGCCGAAATCACTGTGCCGAAGGTCAGGCCTGTACCCAGCGTATCGGTGAGCACCAGCTCGGTCTGCAGAGGCGCGTCGCTGACGGTCGCAGTGAGGGTATACGTGATGTTATTTCCGATGAGAACCGCCGAACCGGTGAGCGGATTCGCGGACTTCGCCACGACGACGATCGGCGCACCCAGCGGATGCGTGGTCGTGCAGGTACCACAGGTGGGTGGATGACCACCACCGCCGGCGGCGGTGACGTTGTTGCCGACACTGCCCGCCGCGCCGGCATTGACGGTGGCGGTATACGAGATCGGGTATGTGCCTGGTGTGGTACCGGACGGCAGCGTGAACACCAGCGTCGGTGCCGCCGAGACAGTCGCGGAATAGGCGCCCGCCGAGGTCACCGCACCGAAGGTCAGGCCGCTGCCCAGCGTGTCGGTGAGGACCAGGTCCGCCTTCAGCGGCGCATCACTGACAACGGCCGTCAGCGTGTAGGTGATGGTGTTGCCGATCAACACCGCCATGCCGGTGGCGGGATTCGATGTCTTGTTGACCGCGATCGACGGCGTCGGGACCGGATGGCTGACCGAGCAGCTCGAACATGTGGGCGGATTGTCGCCACCGCCACCGGTGGCCGTCACCGAGTTGGTCACGCTGATCGTGGCTGCGTTGTTCACCGTCGCGGTGTAGGTCAGCGTGTAGGTGCCCATGGCCGTTCCGGCCGGCAGCGTGCAGGTCAGGCTGCCGCTGCAGTTGAACTGCGTACTGGAGCTGCCCGCGTCCACCGACCCGAAGGTCAGCCCGGCACCCAGCGTATCGTTGAGCGTGAACGTTGAAGTCAGCGGCGCGTTCTGGATCGTGACGCTGACGGTGTAGGTCAGCGTGTTGCCGACATTGACCAGCGTGCCGGGTGCCGGCGTCGACGACTTCGTGACGCTGATGACCGGCTTCGCCACGACGGTCTGCGCACTGGCCGAGTTCGGCGCCGGCGCAGCCGGGGTTTCGTTGGCGGCATTGATCTGCGTGCTGACCGGGATGGGACCCGGATTGCTCGGTGCGACGACATAGTTGAAGTTGAACGTCAGCGTCCGGCCGGACACCAGCGTCGTCGGCATGCCGGTGAAGGTGATCGAGCACGCCGGGGCGGGGTTGTACGTGGCGGTCACGCCCGCCGGGACCATGGTGAAGTTGACAGAAGACGGACAGGTCGCGGGAACGGCGGGATTGCCCAGCGAGACCGAGTAGGTCACGCCATTTGCCGTGTTGGCACCGGCATTGGTGAACACGAACGTGCCAAAGGCCGAATCACCCGGCAACACCGCCGGCGTGACCGACACCATGGTGCCGACGTCCACCGAAGTGGTGGGCTCGACGATGATGACGGGGCGGATGAAGGTTTCGGATTTTTCCAGGGCCCAGAGGTCGAGACCTTTCGAATCACCGAAAAACTGCGTGGCGGAACCGCAGTCGGACCCGGAGTTCGTCCGTGCTGTCGTACCCCAGCGGCGGTAGTACAGCGCGTTGTTGCCGGTGCCTGTAAACGCTGCGGAGTCGATACCGATCAATGAGTAGACGGGCGTAGGTTGTGGCTGGGCGGCACCGGGTGCGCCACCACACAGGGCGCCATTCAGCGTGCCCACCAATTGGCCGTTGGCCGCCTGGTAGCCGCGATCGTCGAAATAGACGGTCGTATCACCGACGTTGGCGCCGTTGAGCTTGGTCAGCGTCGGGCCCCCGTTGACGTTGCCCTCGATATCCGCCATCGGGAAATGGATTTCGCCGTTGCGGCCGACAATCTGGTAGGGATAGCTGCCGGCCGGAAACGGGTGTCCATTGTTGTCACGACCATCCCAGAGCACGGTGTGGCTGCCGGTCAATGCCGTGCCGGTGACGACACGGTTGCAGACGTTCGCGGGGTCGTAGTCGTCGAGGCAGCCCGTCGGATGGTTGGGGTCGACGCCGGCAGCGACGACACCGCGCTTGACGACGATTTCATAGGTCAGCGTGTTGACCGTATCGAAGGTGAACACGCCTCCGGCGGACACGGTCGAGGTGTTGCCGCCCACGTTGCCGACAAAACTGGGGTTGGTCAGGATCGGCGGCAGCGGCTGCGAGGGGATCGACAGGGCCGTGAGCACACGGGCCACCTCGGCAGCGTTGGGGCCCGTTGGCGAGACATCGCTGAAAAAGAGCGGATATTCCGGCCGTTGTGCGGTGATACCGACCGATGTCGACCGGCCGCCCTGGACGCCGTGGTCGCCGCCGCGGAAATCGCGGTAGAGCGGTGCCCCGTTGGTATCGATGAAGCCGCGACTGTTGGCGTAGAACGCGGCGACGTTCGGATCGACGCCCTTGAATTCCTGCTTGTACCGGTACCCGTCCGTCGAAACGTAGTACACCTTCGTGGAAATACGTCGCGAGCGGTCGGTCAGGGTCGACGTGTCGTTGTTTCCGCCGGTATTGACGGTCCACGCATACGTGAACACCCGGCCGTCCAGATCGGTCAGCGAGCTGGTGCTGCTGCCGCGAACCGTCACATCCCAGATGGTTGCGCCACTGCTTCCCGCAGAAGGGGAACCGATCGACGAACCCGCCGTGCCACTCGAGCCGGTGAAGCGCACGCCGTAGATACCGGTCGTCGGCACCTGGTAAAAGCACGGCGACCAGCGATTCGCGTTGCCACCGTTCTGCCCGTTGACGCTCTGCGGGCCAGCCAGTTCAGCGGTGCGCGATGAAATGAGCCCCCGGGTGCCCGTGTTGTTGCCTGTGCCGCCGGTGCCATTGCAGGTAAAGGCAGCGGTGGCCGGAATCGTCTCCGCACCCTTGTTGCCGAATGACTGCGGGCTGTAGATGTAAATCGCACCGGTACCGCTGGATGTCCGGTTCCTGGAGCCGAGCAGGATGTGCTCGCCCTGCTGGGCATATACGTAGAGGAACTGGCGCGATACGACGATGCTGCCCGGGAAGTATGAAAAATCGGTGGTGACTCCCATGGTCGCGCGCGCCGTGATGGCGTCCGATTGCCCGGCGGGGTGCAGGGTTCGACTGCCCTCGGCAGCCACCTGCATCGTGGCCACCAGCATCGGGAGCACGAAGATGCCTGTCAGGAGTCGCCGCAGCAGCCGGCGATGAAGCGAAGTCGACACGTCCTTCCGGGGTTCAACGTAGCGGTCTGACACCTGTATCTCCTTTGCGGAACTACATGTTTGGCGGGCACAAATGGGCCGCAGCGGTCGTCCCGAACGACGACCACGCTCCCGCCGGACGCGACAGATTCGCGCCCGACCTTCTTCTTTTTCTGTCGTCAAGCTCCCTCTCCGACACCCCGGTCGACTGCCGGAAACGTGTCGAAGCGCTCATCCATAGCGTGATGTGAACCACGTATGGGCGCGGCATCCTATCACGCAAATAATCGATGACAGATCACGTTTTCGGTGCGCGACACAAATGTTTGCAGCGAATTCTCTGAAACGGTACGGGCCGGGCGAAAAACAAGACGAGTCGTCCGGTTTCCGCCCGCAGGCCACGTGAAAGCGTCATCGGACGCGCGCGGATCTACGTCCGGGAATGCCTCGTTCTGTGACGCTTATCGCAATCCTCGTTCCGTTGTAACGGACCTTTTTCGCTGGCGTCAGGCAACCCGGGCGGCGGGGATCGGCGTGCCGATCGAAGGCAACGCATGCGCACGTCCGCCGCAGTGGTCGCAGAGCGCGCAGGCCAGGTGGGCGACCCTCGTCCGTGGATTCGAAGGGCCTAGCGATTGCCGCGTCGATGTGCAGCGCATTGGCCGCATCGATGAGTCGCCGTTCCAGCGGCACCCTGGATGGAGGGCGCCGTGTCCGGCGCCGTCGAAGGCTCGATGCGGCAATGGATCGATCCGGCGATGGGACGGCGGCGCGCCGGGCGCATGCCGCCACCGATCGACCGCTGGGAGGGTGGCCCCTATCCGGGATTCAGCATTGCGCCATTGCGACGCGTCGAGGGGCCGATGACAGCAGGAGAGCAGACCGCCCGGGTCGACCAGGGGCAGGCACGCACCGGGGACGCGTGGAAGTCCCACCAGAACAACGGCCATGGTGCTGTCCGGACCCGGATACGCTTGCAGACACGCTCAGGCTCACGCATGCGCACAAGGGGCGGAACCGGCACAGGCATTTCCACTGCCATGCGCTGGCGCTGCAGGCGTACTCGATGGAACCTGACTTGGCACTGACATGGCCGGCCAGCGGCCTGACCGCTTGACCTTGCCACTGCGGATCGGCCACTGGCGTTGGCGTCGGCGGCTGTCCGGCGGAAAGGACGGCAGCCGGACGGCTGCCGCAGCCCGAACGAGTCAGCTGTCCAGTTGCTTGAGCTCGCTCACCAGCTGGCCTGCAACCGCATTGCCGTCCCCGTAGAGCAGCCGCGCATTGTCGGCGTAGAACAGGGCGTTCTCGATACCGGCGAATCCCCTGCCCTTGCCGCGCTTGATGATGATGACGTTCCTCGCCTGGTCGACATCGAGGATGGGCATGCCGTAGATCGGCGAGGAAGGATCGGTCTTCGCCACCGGATTCACCACGTCATTCGCGCCGATCACCAGGGCGACGTCGACATTCGGGAACTCCGGATTGATGTCATCCATGTCCTCGATCAGGTCGTAGGGCACACCGGCCTCTGCGAGCAGCACGTTCATGTGACCGGGCATGCGTCCGGCCACCGGGTGGATGGCGAACTTGACCTTGACGCCGCGCGCGATCAGCCCCTGGCAGAACTCCCAGAGCTTGTGCTGCGCCTGGGCGACCGCCATGCCGTAACCGGGCACGATGACGACGCGCTCGGCGTAGGCCATCAGCGAAGCCGCATCGGCGGCATCGACCGGCTTCTGTTCGCCGGCGATCTCGGCGCCGCCGGAAGCGGCACTGATGCCCGTGAACAGCACATTGGACAGCGGCCGGTTCATCGCCTTGGCCATCAGCTGGGTCAGCAGCGTACCTGCGGCACCGACCACGGTGCCGGCGATGATCATCGCCTCGTTGCCGAGCACGAAACCTTCGAACGCCACCGCCAGACCGGTCAGCGCGTTGTAGAGCGAGATCACCACCGGCATGTCCGCGCCACCGATCGGCAGCGTCATCAGCACGCCCAGCAGCAGGGCCAGCGCGAAGAACGCCACCAGCAGCGTCGAATCCGGCGCATACACCAGCCAGGCACCGAGCCCGATGACTGCCAGGAACAGCAGTCCGTTGAGCAGGTTCTGGCCCGGCCACAGGAAACGCTTGTCGATCCAGCCCTGCAGTTTCGCGAAGGCGACCAGCGAACCGGAAAACGCCACGGTGCCGATAATGCCACCCAGTACGGCCAACGCCACCGGCACATGGCCCGCGACCAGCGTGCCGCCGGAGACCTTGTACAGTTCGACCGCACCGATCGCGGCCGCCGATCCACCGCCCATGCCGTTGTACAGGGCGACCATCTGCGGCATGTCCGTCATCGCCACGCGCTGGCCGGTCCACCAGGCGACACCGCCACCGAGGGCGATGGCGACGAGGATCAGCACGTAGTTGTGCATGTCCGGCATGAGGAAGGTGGCGAGCGTCGCCACCACCATGCCGATACCGGCCTGCACGATGCCGCGGCGCGCCGTACGCGGCGAGCCCATGCGCTTGAGGCCATAGATGAAAAGGAAGGCGGCGAGGAAGTAGCACGCCTTGATGAGGGTCGGCAGCCAGGCCTGGATCATGCTCACCGGCCCTCTCCCTTGCTGGACTTGAACATCTGCAGCATGCGCTCGGTCACCACGTAGCCGCCGGCGGCATTGCCCGCGCCAAGCAGGACCGCGATGAATCCGATCGTCTGTTCGACCGGACCCTGCGCGTGCGACAACGCGATCATCGCGCCGACGAGCACAATGCCGTGCACGAAGTTGGAACCCGACATCAACGGCGTGTGCAGGATGACCGGTACGCGGCCGATGATCTCGTGGCCGGTGAAGGCCGCAAGCATGAAGATGTACAGGGCAAGGAATCCGTCCATTCAGTCCACCCCCAAGATGGAATGCGGCTGCGGGCAGCCGGCGATGTCATGCGGTCTGGTCATGGGCCGATGGCCTCGCGGGTCGGGCCGTGGCGGATTTCGCCCTCGTGGGTCAGGCAGCTTCCGGCCACCAGGTCGTCATTGAAGTCGACGGCGACAGCGCCGTCCTTGACCAGCAACTGCGCAAACGTGAAGAGGTTGCGCGTGTACATCTCGCTGGCGTGCGTGGCGGTCTGCGCCGGCAGGTTGAGTGGACCGATGATCGTCACGCCGTCGACGTCGACCGTTTCACCCGCGCGGGTGAGCTCGGTATTGCCGCCGGTTTCCGCTGCCAGGTCGACGATGACGGCGCCCGGCTTCATGCCGGCGATCATCGCCGCACTGACGATCTTCGGCGCCGGTCGCCCGGGAACGGCGGCGGTGGTGACGACCACGTCGATGCCCTTCAGGTGATTGGCGAGCGCCTGCTGTTGCTGCGCCCGCTCGTCGGCGGTGAGCTCGCGTGCGTAGCCGCCTTCACCGGCCGCGGAAACACCCAGGTCGAGGAACTTCGCGCCCAGCGATTCGATCTGCTCCCGGGTTTCCGGCCGCACGTCGAAACCTTCCACCATCGCGCCGAGTCGCCGTGCGGTGGCGATGGCCTGCAGGCCCGCAACGCCGGCGCCAATCACCAGCACCTTGCTGGGACGCACGGTTCCGGCTGCAGTGGTCAGCATCGGAAAGAACTTCGGTGCCGCCTGCGCCGCGATCAGCATCGCCTTGTAACCGGCGGCAGCGGCCTGAGAAGACAGGATATCCATGGCCTGGGCACGCGTCGTGCGCGGCAGCAGCTCGAGGGCGAACGCCGAGATGCCGCCATCGCGCAGCGACTTCACCAGCTCACGTTCGCGATAGGGCGCCAGGGCGCCGATGAGCACCGCCCCGCGTCGCAACGAGGCGACCTGCGCCAGCGTCGGTGGTTGCACGGCCAATACGATGTCGGACACGGCATAGACGGACGCCGCATCGTCGCGCGGCGGGACGCCGTAGGCCTCGTCGGCAAAACCGGCCGTTCGGCCCGCGCCGCGCTCGATCACCAGTTCCATGCCCGCTGCACCGAGCTTCTTCGCCACGTCCGGCACCATGGCGACACGTCGTTCGCCCTGCGCCGTCTCCCGAATGACGCCGATCGTTACAGCCATGTGTGGCCCCCACCCTTGTAGCGCCCGATGGTAGCACCGGTTCCCGCAAGGAGCGTGCCGCGCCGCGGCAGGCACGGGCGCAGGCCCGGACATCGACGGCGCGCAGGGGCGGACGATTCCGGCCAGTCCAGTCGGCTCCGGCGTCGTCGGCTAGAATTGCCGCATGGAAAACCCGCTGATCGAGCTGCTCCTGCAGCGCCACTCGCTGCCCAGCCGCCAGCTGCGCGAACCCGCGCCCGATGCCGGCCAGCTGCAGCAGATGCTGCACGCCGCCGCGCATGTCCCCGACCACGGCCGCCTTGTCCCCTGGCGCTTCATCGAACTGCGCGAGGAAGGCCGCCGTCAGCTCGGGCAGGCACTGGTCGACACTTACCGCAGCGACCACCCCGAAGCCACCGACGTTGCGCTGGAAAAGGAACGCACACGCTTCGCCTTCGCACCGCTGGTGATCGTGGTGGTCGGACGCATCACACCGGGGCACAAGGTGCCGGTGATCGAGCAGCAGCTTTCCGCCGGCTGCGTCTGCCTGCAATTGCTGCAGGCAGCGACCGCAATGGGCTTCGCCGCGCAATGGCTCACCGGCTGGGCGGCCTATCACCCGGCCATCCACGCCACGCTGGGCCTGGGTGCGAACGAGCAGATCATCGGCTTCGTGCACATCGGCACGCCAGCGGCAGAGGCAGTGGTTCGCCCGCGGCCGGAGATCAACGAACTGCTGACGCGCTGGCCGACGTGAGCGGCATGCCCGGCGCAGTCACCGCAACGTCGCAGCCACCCGCTGTCCTCATCGATGCCAGCATCTATGTGTTCCGGGCCTGGCACACCATCGACCCCGGCATGAGCGATGCCGATGGCCACGCCAGCAATGCCGTCTACGGTTTTACGCGATTTCTGCTGGAGTTCCTGCGCAAGCAGTCACCGCGGCACATCGCGGTGGCCTTCGACGAGTCGCTTTCCGGCAGCTTCCGCAACCGGATCTATCCGCCGTACAAGGCCAATCGCGATCCGGCACCGGAAGAACTGAAACGCCAGTTCGAGGCCTGCAAGCAACTGGTGCGGGCGCTGGGCATCGCCTGCCTGGCCGATGGCGAATACGAGGCCGACGACCTGATCGGCAGCGCCCACGGCGTGCTGCGCTCGCAGGGCCAGCACGTGACCATCGTCTCCGCCGACAAGGACCTTTCCCAGCTGCTCGCGCACGGTGACGAGCAGTGGGACTACGGCCGCGACCTGCGCTGGTGTGCGCGCGGCTGCGTCGACCGCCACGGCGTGCCGCCCGAGCACATCGCCGACATGCTGGCGCTGGTCGGCGATCCGGTGGACAACATTCCCGGCGTGCCGGGCGTCGGTCGCAAGACGGCGGCAATCCTGCTGCACCATTTCGGCGGTCTGTCGGCCGTGCTGTCCGACATCGACCGCATCGCCAGCATGCGCCTGCGCGGCGCGCCCCGCATCGCCCGCGCCATTAGCGAGCGCATCCAGCAGATCCTGCTGATGCGCCGACTCACCGGCATCGCCCTGGATGCGCCGGTGCCGACCGGCATCGAGGCTTATCGTCCCACCGCGCCCGATGGTGATGCCCTCGCCGACCTCGTTGATCGCCTTCGCTTCGGGCCGCTGACACGACGCGCCTGCCTGGAGTGGCAAGGCGGCGTCTGATCGGTCAAGCGACAGCGGAAAGGCGACATCTTCGGCAGGCGCACGCGTTTCGCGACGTCGGCAATGTGCCCTCACTGAGACAGCGTGGCTGCCCAAAGCCCGGAGCGCAGAAACGCGCAGCGCCGGCGTTGACCGGTCTCTGCGCACGGGCTTCGGCGAAAGCTAATCGATACCGACCACGAATTCGCCCAGGTCGATCGTCTGCTTGCCCGATTCCAGACGACGCGTGATCGCCTGGCGTTTGCCGCCGGATTCACCGAAGCCGGTCTGGAACTCGACCTGCACGGTCACCGCGCCACTGACGCTCTGGCGACGGTCGCCGAAGTAGTTCGCCTGGATGCGGTAGGTGCCAGGCAGTGGCCGCGCGATGGTGAATACCTCCGGCCCGTAGCCCTGCGTGAAGTCGCGGCTGACGTGGCCACCGGTGCGTGTCTGGTTCTGTCCGTAATAGGCCTTGTCGCCGACCGGATCAATGACCCACAGGTCGATGTCCGTGTTGTCGGCATCCCAGGTCATGACCACACGCAAGCCGACCGGCAGCGGTTGCAGCAGCTCGGCGGGAATGGCCAGGCCGCTCACGTCGACGCCACCAGCCGCCTTGGCGAGCAGATCATTGAGCTCGTGCAGCGCGATCAGCTCGATGCCGGGGAAACGGCCATGCCATTCACCGGTGGCGGTCTGCCACAGCAGCTCCACCGCGCGGTTCCATTGCGGCTGTGGCAGGCGCGACAGCGCCAGCGCCAAGTCGCGGTAACTCTGCGGTTCTTCCGGCCGCTGCGCCAGCGCCGACTCGAACTGTCCGACCGCAAGCGCATACAGGTCCCACTGCGCCAGTCGATAGGCCAGCACGCGCGTCAGCGCCGTGTCGTCCAGGCCCAGTTCGGCGATGTTCGACAGGACGCGCACGGCCAGGCCGGCATTCTTCGCTTCCTCCCGGAAATAGTCGGCGCAGTCAAGGAAGAACGACGGCGCATTGCCATGCTGTTCGCGTTCGACCAGATAGGCGGCGTAGGGATCGTCGGCGGCACGCAGCGTTCGCAGGTAAGGCGTGTCCGGATTCCACCCGGCGACGTTGATGCCCGCCGCCAGCATCGGCGGCAACAATGCTTCCGGCGCCGCTTCCTCGGCGACTGCGTCCATGGATTCACCCGGCGCGGGCGCCGACGGCGGTGGCGGCGGCGCCATCACGGGCGCGGCGTCGGCGCTGCGCGCGGCCATCCGGCGTGACACTTCGCCCTGGGCGATGGCACCACCCGAAGGCGCCGCCCTGTCGCTTGCGCCGGGCGCGGCGAACCCGGATTCGGGCGCCAGCGCCAGGCGACGACGGCGCAGCTGGTCGAGATCACGCATCACGGTCGCCGCCTCGGACTCCCAGCGCTTGCGCATGTCGGCATCGGCGCCTTCTTCCAGCCAACGCTCGCCCAGCTGTTCGCTCAGCTTCAGCAGCGCCTCGCTGCGCGCACGAAGATCCGTCGCACCTTCGGCACTTTCCGGCACCGCACGCCAATGCGCATGCTCCTGTTGCGCGATCGTCACCAGCACCGATTCCAGCCAGGGATGGCGACGGCCGTGCCAGTCGCGGAACTCGCGCCACTGCTGCGCCAGCGATCCTATGCGGGCACCGCGGCCGGCGTCTTCGGGTGTCTTCGGCGTCGAAGCCAGCAGCGCGTGGTACTGCTCGCGCAGTTCCGCTTCCGGTGGTTCGACGCGGTAGCGGACATAGTCTTCGACGCGATCGAGCACCAGCAGCGACGTGTGCCGCGTCACCACGCCATGGCGCGTCGCCAGCGCGGTGATCTTCGCGGTATCCGGTTGCATCTGCGCATCGAGATCCGCGACGTGCGACTGCGCCCACAGGCGATGCACACTGGCGGCCGCGTCATCGGGCGCGCGCCAGGCATCGCCGCGAAGGTGGACGCGATGTCGGGCCGATTCACCGCCGCGCCCGAAAGCGAGCTGAAGTCCGGCTTCGACATCGAGGCCGCGGCAGCGTCCGGCGATGAGCAGGCTGCGCTCGACGGTCGCGGGCACGGCGGGCGTGACATCGACGCACTCCGCCCGGCCTGCATCCAGCGCAAGCACGCGCCACGGGCGACGACCCAGCGCCGCCGCGGCTTCGTCGGCGCTGCTGTGCATGAGGTCGATGCGCACGCCACCGCCGCGCCGGGCGATCGCATCCAGGCGTGCGGCATCGAGCTTCTGCACGGCATGCAGGACATGCACGATGGCGTTGCCGGAAGCCGGCATCGCCCCCGGTTCGGCATCGCCGAAGTTGCTCAGGCCGTCACCGATCACCAGCACCAGCTGCGCCTGCGCTGCCTGCGCGAAGTCGATGGCGCCGTAACGGCTGCCGCCATCCAGCGGCAGCGCGCGGATGGCGTCGAGCAAGGCACCGGCTTCGCCCTGGTCGATGTTGAAGCGGCGTGCCGGCTCGGCGGCGTCGCGGAAGGCGATCAGGTCCACCTGGACGCGGGAGAGCCCACGCAGGTACGCGGCAAGTGCCGCCAGCTCGCGTTCGCGATCCCGTTCGCGCGCACTGCCGGAGGCGTCGTAGAACACCGCGATCCGACGCGGCGCTGCAGGCACTTCGCCGTCCACCGGCATGCCGGTATCGACGCGCGCGACCCAGGTCACCCATTCCGGATCCATGGGATCGGGCGCCAGCATCCAGTTGGCCGTCGCCTGGCGCGGAATCCGGAACGACAGCTCGCTTTGCGGTTTCACATCCGCGCGCTCGAAGCTGGCCACCCAGGACTCACCGGCGCGGTCGAACCGCAGCGACGTATCCGGCGAAGCCGGCACGCCGGCGTCCGCGGCACCCAGGGTCCGCGCCTGCGCCCTTACCGCGAACCGCCGTACCGGCGCGTCGAAGTGCAGGGGCAGCACGTAGCGCTGCTGTTCGCCGTCCTCGACCAGCACCTGTTCGAAGCGCAGGACGATGCGCTTGTTGCCGTGCGCGGGCAGCGGATACAGGCGTGTGCGGAACACATTGCCCTGCGTCAGCTCGACCAGTCCCGGATCGATCTGCTGCCGGATGACGTTCTCGAAGGCGACGCGTGCGATCTGCTTCGGGACGACCACGCCGGCGCGCAGGCGGCCATCGACCTCCAGCTCGTATCCGGACACCGTCTGGCCCGGCGACAGCGGGAACACGAACTCGCCTTCGAGCACGCGGTCATTGGGATTGGCGAACACCAGCTCCATGCGCGTGCGCGCAATGAAGCCCTCGACGTCGATGTCGATATCGACCGAGTCCAGCCGGATCGGCTCCAGGCCCTGGTCCGGTGGAATCCACACCTGCGTCTGCGCGCGTGCCGCGCCGACGGCCATGCCGAGTGCCAATGCGGCCGTCGCGGCAATCGTCCCCATGTTCATCGCAAAACCCCCTGCCAGCCTGATCGAATGTCGATGCAACGCGGCCGGGTGTCAATCGGGGTCAAATCGTGGCGATGCGAGGGTTGCCAGCCGGAATCGGCGCAGCGCTCGCCGGCCACGGCCGAAGGGCCGATCGCTCAGGGCCGCGAGCGATACGCGCGCTGCCCGGCCCGCCCGTTCGAAGAGGTGTCTGTCGTCAGCGACAGCGCCAGGCGATGAAGCGCTGCTCGCCGTCCACCGGATCGCCGACGGCGGTGATGGTGTCGGCGCCCAGCGTCGCCGCCTCGTTGCGCGCCAGCGATTCCAGCTCGTCGCGCACCTTAAGTTCATTGCGGTCGATGCCCGGCATGATCCGATCGCGCACGCCGACGCCGATCTCGCCGACCTTGGTGCAGGAGGCGGCATTGCCATCGTAGGCCACACGGACCTTCGCGCCGGCCGGGTCAGGCTTGACCCAGGTGCAGGCGGAAAGGGCGAGTACGACACTGCTGGCGACGATCAGGATTCGGGTCATGGTGTACTTCCGGGTGAGGACGCGTTGGGATGGATCGCGGGCGCCTTCGACGCGCGCATGGCCGACGGCCTCACGGATACGTCGACGGCCTCGCGGCACATTGTGCCGGTTCCGCCTGAACGCGGCGATAGCCATCGCCGCGTCTTCCCTGCGCGGCGGGGCTAAAGTGCAGTGGCCTGCGCAACAGCACAAGGAGACCGGCATGGGCATCCGCATCGTCCGCCTGGGCAGTCCGCGCACCCCCGGCGAGGGTTTGCGTATCGGCACCGTCCGGCGTCCACCACGCGGCGTGCCCAGGGCGCGCTTTGCGGAAGACAACTGGTACGACACCTGGCTGCCCCTGCTCGCGCCCAGTGCGGCGCTCGTCAAGCAGGCGCAGGAAGCCGACACCGCGGCGGACTGGGCGCGCTTCGTAAAGTGCTATCGCAGTGAAATGGGTCATTCCGAGGCGCGCCAGGCGCTGGACCTGCTGGCGGCGCTGTCGCACAGCAGCCATTTTTCCGTCGGCTGCTACTGCGAGGACGAATCGCGCTGCCATCGCTCGGTCCTGCGCGCGCTGTTGTCGGAACGCGGTGCCGACGTCGACCCGGCACCGGGCTGAGACGAAGAAGGCCGGCATCGCTGCCGGCCTTCCCTCGCTTGTCTGCCCGACCTGATCAGCGGGCGGCTTCCAGCGCGGCGATCCGCTCCGGAATCGGCGGGTGGCTCATGAACAGGCGCTTCAGGCCATCCGCCATGCGGCCGCTGATGCCAAAGGCTTCCACTTCTTCCGGCAGCGTCGACACGCCGGCATTGCCGCTGAGCCGACGCAGCGCGTCGATCATCTTCTGGCGACCGGCCAGCGTCGCGCCGCCATGGTCGGCGCGGAACTCGCGCTGGCGCGAGAACCACATGGCGATGATCGAGGCGAGCATGCCGAGTACGACCTGCAGCACCATCACGGTGATCCAGTAGCCCATCCCGGGACCGCGGTCGTTCTTGAACACGACCTGGTCGACGACGCGCCCGATCAGGCGCGAGGCGACGATCACGAAGGTGTTGAGGACACCCTGCAGCAGCGCCATGGTGACCATGTCGCCGTTGGCAACGTGCGCGACCTCGTGGCCAAGCACCGCCTCGACCTCGTCGCGCCCCATCTGCTGCAACAGGCCGGTACTGACGGCGACCAGCGCGTTGTTCCGGTTCATGCCGGTGGCGAACGCGTTCATTTCCGGCGCCTCGTAGATCGCCACGTCCGGCTTGCCGATGCCGGCCTGCTCGGCCTGGCGGTGCACGGTCTGCACCAGCCACTGCTCGGCCTGGTTGCGCGGGTTGGCGGGATCGATGACCTGCGCGCCGGTGGACCGGATGGCGATGCTCTTCGACATCGCCAGCGAAATCAGCGAACCGGTGAAGCCGAGGATGGCCGCGAAGATCAGCAGGTGCGTGAAGTCCTGGCCGGTCTGCGCCAGATAGACATCGACGCCCAGCAGCTTGCAGACGACGGTCAGGACGGCAAGGACGGCGATATTGGTGGCGGCGAAGAGCAGGATGCGCTTCATGGCTTGGACTTCTCCAGGGGGAGGGATTCGGCGAGGATTATACGTGCGGCCTCGTGGCCACCCATCAAGACCCGACATGCCCACTGACGTCCCGCCTTTAACGCCGGTTTACCGCGGCCGCTTCGCGCCCTCGCCCACCGGCGCCCTGCATTTCGGTTCGCTGCTGGCGGCGCTGGCCAGCTGGCTGCGCGCGCGCAGCCAGGGCGGCCAATGGCTGCTGCGCATCGAGGACATCGACCCGCCACGCGAGGTGGCGGGTGCCAGCGCATCGATCATCGCAACGCTGGCGGCGTTCGGCATGGAATCCGACGAACCGGTGCTGTTCCAGCACGAGCGCGGCGAGGCCTACGGCCACGCCCTGAAACAGCTGGTTGACGCCGACCTGGCCTTTCCCTGCCGATGCTCGCGCAGCGACCTGCTGGCGAGGGGTGGACACCACGGTCGTTGCCCGCCGAACGCCGGCAGCAAACGGCAGCCGGCGTGGCGACTGCTGGCGCCCGCCGGCATGGTGACGTTCGCGGATGCCGCACAGGGCGTCCAGCATCAGGACGTCGCGCTCGAGGTCGGCGACTTCGTGCTCCGGCGCAGCGATGGACTGTGGGCCTACCAGTTGGCGGTGGTGGTCGACGATGACGCGCAAGGCATCACCGAAGTCGTGCGCGGCGCCGACCTGCTGGATTCCACGGCGCGCCAGATCGTCCTGCACCGCGCGCTCGGCGTTCGCACGCCGGCCTATGCCCACATTCCCGTGCTCCTGGGCGAGGATGGCCAGAAACTTTCCAAGCAGACGTTCGCGGCGCCGGTCGACGCCAGCGATCCCCTGCCGGCGCTGCGGCACGCACTTGGAATCCTGGGCATCCCGACTGCAGGCCGCACAGCCGGCACGAACATCCGTGCGCTGCTGGACGAGGCGACCCCGCACTTCAGCTTCTCCGCGATGGATCGCAGGCGGGCCCTTGCGCCGTCGCTGTGGCGTCGCCCGCAAGACCCGCCCTGATCCGGCCCGGACCTGCCAGCAAGGGCGTCGCGGTTGCGGCGACCGATCGATCACCACGCCCGCACTGCAGCATGGCATTTTGTGGATGACGACTAGACTGGCGTCCTGCGCATCGCCCGGTGCGCACGCCCATTCCAAGGTCCAGGAGGAAACCATGACATCGCGCATTGCACTCGTCACCGGCGGCACCGGCGGTATCGGCTCGGCCATCTGCGAGCGACTGGCCAGGAATGGCCTGAAGGTGGTCACCAATTACCGCGACGAGGGCAAGGCGCGCGCCTGGCAGGAGCGGATGAAAGACAGGGGATTCGACATCGCCATCGTGTCCGGCGATGTCGGCGATCCAGCGGCCGCGGCCACCATGATCGCCAACATCCAGTCCCGGGTCGGCCCCGTCGATGTGCTGGTGAACAACGCCGGCATCACCCGCGACACCACCTTCCACCGCATGACGCCGGAGCAGTGGCACGAGGTCATCAACACCAACCTCAATTCCTGTTTCAATGTGACCCGCCCGGTCATCGACGGCATGCGCGAACGCAAGTGGGGCCGCATCATCCAGATCAGCTCGATCAATGGCCTCAAGGGCCAGTACGGCCAGGCCAACTACGCGGCCGCCAAGGCGGGCATGCACGGCTTCACCATTTCGCTGGCACGCGAGAACGCGAAGATGGGCATCACGGTGAACACCGTATCGCCCGGTTATGTCGCCACCGACATGGTGATGGCGGTGCCGGAAGAGGTGCGCGCGAAGATCGTCGCCGACATCCCCACGGGCCGCCTCGGCAAGCCGGAGGAAATCGCTTACGCGGTGGCCTTCCTGGTCAGCGACGAAGCGGCCTGGATCACCGGCTCCAACCTCGACATCAACGGCGGCCACCACATGGGCTGGTGACCGGCGCGAGGCGCCACTGCCCGGCGGCGCCAAGGCGCCAGCCGGGCCACGGGGCTCCTGCGACTCGGCTGGTGCGCCGCAGCAGCCCCTGCTACGATCTGGCCCCATGGCCGACATCCGCGTTATCAAGAAGTACCCGAACCGGCGCCTCTACGACACTGCCATCTCCAGCTACATCACGCTGGAGGACGTGCGGCAGCTGGTCATGGACGAGGAGGACTTCGAGGTCCGGGATGCCAAGACCGGCGTCGACCTGACCCGTTCGGTCCTCCTGCAGATCATCTCGGAGAACGAGGGCCAGGGGCAGCCCATGTTCACGACCAAGCTGCTCAGCCAGATGATCCGCTTCTATGGCGATTCCATGCAGGGCTTCATGGGCAACTACCTGGAACGCAGCCTGCAGATCTTCATGGACCAGCAGCAGCAGTTCCGCGACCAGCTGGGCAACCTGCTCGGCCGTACGCCGTGGTCCATGCTCAACGACCTGGCCGAGCGCAACATGGATCTGTGGAACAACATGCAGCAGGGCCTGCTCAAGGCGGCCAACCACATGCAGCGCGAGACGTCGGACACCGGCAAGACCAAGCCGGGCGTCAAGGATCCGCGCTGATCGGCAACGCCTGCGGCGCGCAGGCGACACGGATACCACCGGACCGCCGTTGACTGGACGGCGACGACGAATCCGACTGGCTGCCGCGTCGCGTCCAGAGTGATTCCCCGCGGCCGGTCCCCGGCGCCGAAGACCTCGTCACAGTCCCGTCCTGCAGCGCACGTCGCGCCTGCCCGCGCGGCCGGCATATCCGCGACGCGCGTTTGACGCCTCGCGACCGCCTGCCTACCATCCGGGCTCTTTTGCGCCGGAATCCGGCGCGCACCCAGGGAGCCTGACTGCATGGACAAGCGCATCGCCGTGGTCACCGGTGGCATCGGTGGACTGGGCACGGAAATCTGCCGACATCTCGCTCGTTCCGGCCGCCGGGTCATTGCCGCCGATCTGCCGCAGCGCGAGGAAAGACTGGCGCAATTCAAGGAAGAAACCGCCGATCTCGCCGGCCAGATCAGCTTCGCCCCGCTCGATGTGTCCGACTTCGATGCCTGCCAGCGGTTCGCATCGTCGATGGCGCAGTCGCAGGGCGACATCGGGATCCTGGTCAATGCCGCCGGCATCACCCGCGACGTCAGCCTGCGCAAGATGACGCAGGCGCAGTGGACCGACCTGATGAAGGTCAACCTCGACGGCGTCTTCAACCTCAGCCGCGCCGTCATCGATGGCATGTGCGAGCGCGGCTTCGGCCGTATCGTCAACATCTCGTCGGTGAACGGCCAGACCGGCCAGTTCGGACAGACCAACTATTCCGCCGCCAAGGCCGGCATCCACGGCTTCACGATGGCGCTGGCGCGCGAGGTGGCCCGCAAGGGCGTCACCGTGAACTCCGTGGCGCCTGGCTACTGCCGCACTTCGCTGGTCATGGCGGTGCCGGAAGCGATCCGCGAACAGATCGTCGCCAGCATCCCGGTCGGCCGCCTGGGCGAGCCCAGCGAGATCGCGCGTACCGTGGACTTCCTCACCGCCGACGAGGCCGGCTACATCACCGGCGCCATGATCCCGGTGAATGGCGGCTACTTCATGAGCTTCTGAACGTCCCGGGGCCCGCCGCGGCGGGCCCTCAGCGCGTGATGTAGGCCTGCAGCTGCTCGATCTCGGCGGTCTGCTCGTCGATCACCGCCTTGACCAGGTCGCCGATCGACAGCACGCCCACCACGCGCTCGCCGTCCAGCACCGGCAGGTGGCGGATGCGCCGGTGCGTCACCGTCCGCATGCATTCTTCCAGCGTCGTCGTCGGCGCAACGGTGATCACCGGCGAGGCCATGATGTCGGCGACCGCCGTGTCGCGCGACGAGCGATCCCTGAGGATGACCTTGCGCGCGTAGTCGCGCTCGGAAAGGATGCCGACCAGGCGGTCGCCGTCCATGACCAGCAGCGCACCGACATGGTGCTCGGCCATGCGCCGGATGGCGGTCAGGACCGAATCAGCGGGGCCGACGCTGTAGATCGCGTCGCCCTTGCCTTCGAGAAGATGCCGTGCGTTCCGCATCGCCGTTCTCCAGCCGTGGCCGCAGTGAGTGTAGCGCGGCTGCCGCGGTGGGGCGAATGCGTTTCGCGATGCCGCAGCGCGGCGAAAAGGACCGCCTCAGGGCTGGTCGGCGCGCGCCGGCTCGACGACATCCAGCAGGTAGAGCGGCCGCTGCTTGGACTCCATGAACAGCCGTCCGAGGTATTCGCCGATCACGCCCAGCGCCATCAACTGCACACCACCCAGGAACAGCATCACCGCCATCAGCGACGGGTAGCCGCGCACCGGGTCACCAAACAGGACGGCCTTGGCGACCACCCAGATGCCGAAGCCGAAGGCCACCAGCGCCGTCAGCACGCCGACATAGGTCGCCAGCTTCAGCGGCGCCGCCGAGAACGAGGTGATGCCCTCGATCGCGAAGTTCCAGAGTTTCCAGTAGTTGAACTTGCTGGTGCCGGCATGGCGTGGGTCGCGCTGGTAGACCAGTGCCACCTGGCGGAAACCGACCCAGGCAAACAGGCCCTTCATGAAACGATGGCGCTCACGCAAGCCCTTGAGGGCCTGGTGCGCGCGTCGGCCGAGCAGGCGGAAATCGCCGGTGTCGGCAGGGATCGGCGTCGAGCTGATGCGACCGATGAAGCGGTAGAACATCGCCGCCGTCGCCTTTTTCAACCAGCTCTCGCCATGGCGCTCGGCGCGGGTTCCGTAGACGACGTCATGGCCTTCGCGCCAGCGCTCGACGAACTGCGCGATGACCTCCGGCGGATCCTGCAGGTCGGCGTCGATGACGACGACGGCATCGGCATCGGCGAAGTCCAGGCCGGCGGTCATCGCCAGCTCCTTGCCGAAATTGCGCGACAGTCGCAGTGTCGCCACGCGAGCATCAGCGGCCGCGATTGCCTGCATGACCGCCCAGGTGCCGTCCTTGCTGCCATCGTCGACATAGATCACGCGGCAGTCGAGATCGAGCCCGTCCAGCACCGGCGCGAGGCGGGCGTGGAAAGCATGGAGGCCCTCGCCTTCGTTGTAGGCAGGCACGACGACCGCAAGTGACTGGCGATGATTCATGGCGCGCATGCTAGCGCGTGGTGGGTGCCTCGTCGCTCTTGACAGCGCCACACTCACGATCCCGGCACGACGCGGGCCGGCCAGCGTTCAGGGCAGGACGCCATCGAGATGATCGGGGCCCAGCAGCTGCATCTGCCGCTGGATCCATGCCGAGCGCTGCACCACGTGCGGCGATGGCGGCTGCGGCGAATGGCGGTTCGGCGCCGGCAATATCGCAGCGAGCCGCGCCGCTTCACCGACGTCGAGCTGCGCCGCCGGCTTGCCGAAGTGCGCCTGGGCCGCGCCTTCGGCGCCGTAGATGTCGCGCCCGAACTGGGCGATGTTGAGGTATACCTCCAGGATTCGCCGCTTCGGCCAGGTCGCCTCGATCAGCACGGTGAAATACGCCTCCAGTCCCTTGCGCACCCAGCTGCGGCCGGGCCACAGGAACAGGTTCTTGGCGGTCTGCTGGCTGATCGTGCTGCCGCCGCGCCGACCCTCGCCCGCCAGGTGTTCGGCGGCAACCTTGCGCAGCGTCGCGAAATCGAATCCATGATGGTCGGGAAACTTCTGGTCTTCCGAGGCCACCACGGCGAGCGGCAGCACCGCTGCGATCTGCCCGATCGGCACCCAGCGGTGCTTGAGGCGGAAAGACGGATCGCTTTTCCAGGTCGCCTCGACCACGCGCTGGAACATGAAACTCGACAGTGGCGGGTTGACGAAGCGGAACAGCAGGACCACCGCCAGCGTCAGGCCGAACCAGCCCAACGCCAGCCACATCAGCCAGCGCCCGACCCGGCGCCGCCAGCTTCTTGGCGCGGGCTTGCGGCCGCCGCGTGTCACCGGCTTCCCGGTTGCGCGGCGCCGGGACTTGCCGGGCGAGGTTGCGGCCAAGACCGTCAGCGCGCGACGGACGCCGCGGCCCCATCCCTGGCCTGTGCCATCGCCACCTGCACCTCGTCCGCGGCCGCCTGTGCGGGCGATGTCGACGCTGCCGTACCGGTGTCGGCATCGGCATCGGCATCGGCATCGGC
>CAZYHP010000045.1:12101-22115 GCA_964647135.1 uncultured Rhodanobacteraceae bacterium | reverse complement strand
ACCTGCAACCACCGGCTTAGAAGGCCGGTGCTCTATCCGATTGAGCTACGGGCGCGTGCTGCCGGCAGGATACAACGACGCAGGAAGAAGGGTCGGTGTCGCCGCTGTGGCGACCGGGCGCGGGTGGCGCCGGACAGGAGTGGTCGGGGCAGAGGGATTCGAACTCTCGACATCCAGCTCCCAAAGCTGGCGCTCTACCAGGCTGAGCTATGCCCCGACGTGGAAGCCGACGCATGGTAAGCAGCCGGGGCCGCTGCGTCAATGACTGCGCGGGACGATGGCCGGCGGCGGTACGGTTGTTTCGAATCCGTTGGCAAACAGCACATCGTCGCCGGCCGGGAGGACCAGCAGGCGCGCCGATCGTGCCGGCATTGCCGGCAACACCAGGCTGTCGCCATCGATCACGCCGCTGCCGCGAGGGCCGAACGGCGCCGCGCCGTCCAGGCCGTACAGCGTCCAATTGCCGGTTGCTGCCTGCGCCAGTGCCAGGGTCACCGTCTGCGCCTGGAGCGATTTGTTGGTGAGGATCACGAACAGCCGGCCGCTGCCGGGATCATGGATGGCGAAGGCGCCGACTCGGTCGATGTCCGGCGATGTGGCACGCACGCTGTCGCCTTCGATGCGGCCGTTGGCGCCGTCGTAATCGAGGAATAGCCGGAAGGCGTCTTCCACCTTGCTGCCTTGTTCCGGCGCCACCCAGCGCGTAGCCAGGTCGACGCCTTCGCGGGCGAACAGCGCCAGCACTTCGGTCTGCGCGACGGCGCTGGACAGGCCCTGGTCGCCACCCCAGTGGTACTCGGTGATCGCCAGCCGGGTACCGGGGCAGTACTGGTCGATCCACTGTTTCAGCGTCGGAATCAACGCCACCGGCTGGTTGATCCAGGATTCGGCAACGTAACCCGGATCCCACAACTCGCGCAGCGAACGCAGGCGCCGCGCGGCAAGCGCCAGCGTCTCGTCGTCGTTCAAGGCCATGCCGCCTTGCGGGTAGTAGTGCACATCAAGGAAATCGATCACCCGCGCACCCCCCGGCAGCGGGTCACTGCAGTTCTGCTGCAGGACCCAGGCCAGCAACGGCAGGTCGCCGTGCGCCTGGCGATCCGGACCATTGCTGCACCCGCCCGGATCCAGCGGCGAATAATGCAGGTCGCACCAGCCCCAGGTGACGGGGCCGAAGGTCTGCGCCGCCGGGTCGGCGGCCTTGATCGCCCCCGCGTGATCGCGCATGCGTTGCCACAGCTCGTCGTAACCAACCGGATCGGGGCGCACGTCGCGATGGGTGTGGTGCCACAGGCTGAACTCGTTGTCCAGCGCGTAGTAGCGCAGGCCGCCGCCTGCCGCGCCGCCATAACGGTCGACGAGGTAATCGACCCATTCACCGACGAAGGCCGGGGTGATGGCGATGGACGTGTCAGCCGGGTCGTTGCCGACGATGCGGCCATTGACACAATACGGCCCGGGCAAGCCGGCACATTCGCCGTTGCCGGCATCGGCAATGCACCAGGAGGCATCGCCGAGGTCGCATTCATCCTGGTTCTGCGCGCCGTACAGCGCCTGCGAGAAGCCCCAGCGCTTGATCCGTTCCGGTCGCGGTGTCCAGCCGATGGTCGGTACCGTCAGCAGCGGTTGCCCGCCATGCTGCCGCGTGTGGTCGAGAAAGGCGTTGACGGTGGAACCGTGCGGCAGGTTGTTGCCATCGCCATCCGCGATGTTCATGAAGAACCAGTCGGCGCCGGTATTGTGGACATCGGCCTGCCAGTTGTAGCGGCTGGCCGAATTGCCGCCCCAGCGCCGCACCGGCCAACGCAGATCGGCCTGCTGCGCGTCGCTGCCGAAATTGACGCCGAAGACCTGCGCGTTGATCGGACGCCGGTCCAGTGTGCGGTCGATGTCGATGGTGATCGCCCCCGGCGTGCCCGGACCGTCGCCGTCGACCAGGACGATCGCGTCGAGGTAGACCGCCTCCTGCTCGCCGCCACTGAAGTCCTGAATCTGGATGGCGTCGAAGCCGCCGGCCACCAGACCGGTGCCGGCAGCGAAAGGTATGAACACTTCGCGCCAGCTGCCGGCGACGATGGTGCCGCCGTCGATGAAGTCGTCGACATCCAGTTGCGCCAGTGTCGCCGCGCCATTGAGGACGTTGAAGCGCAGGGCCTGGCCACCGCCACTGCCACCGTGGACATGCAGGCGGATGCCGGCGAAGTCGCCCAGCTGCAGCGGCGCACCGTTGCGGCTGAAGTACAGCGCCTCCCAGTTGTCCGGTTCGAAGCGGATCGAGAACTGGCCTTCGAACACCGGCGCCGGATTGTCGAGGGCGTGCGTGGCCCAGCTCCAGTCCTGGAAACCGTTGTCCAGGTTGTCGTCGTAGATCGCGGTGTCGGCCAGCGTCGCGCCGGCCTGGAACAGCAGCATGGCGAACAGCAGTGGACGGTTCATGTGGGCAGGTTTCCCGATGCCGGGGAGGGGGTCGAGGATATCGACAGGGCCGGCGGCCAATGCCCGCCGCCGGTTCCATCATTGCCAGAGCGGCCGGCTCAGGCCGCCTCGAAGCCGTTGCCGAACAGGTGATCGAAGCCGCCCCAGTTCGGGGCGAGGCCGGTGGCGTCGCCGAACAGCCCCAGTGGCGTGTAGGTGTCGAGACCCGGGAAAACATGCCCGAGATACGGATTTCCCAGACGCCGCAACAGGCATTCGCCGAGGATCTGACGATAGTCGGTGGTCACGCCGACGTCAGCGCGCTCGAACAGCTGATCGGTGCCAAGACCGGGGAAGGTGCCGTAGACGCCGCCATTGACCGTGCCACCCATGACCAGCGCCACGTTGCCGTAGCCATGGTCGGTGCCGCCGGCATCGTTTTCGAGCACTCGGCGCCCGAATTCGCTCATGACGATCACGCTCACTCGCGCCGCATGGTTGCCGGCGCCGGCACCGTTGAGGTCGGTGTAGAAGGCGGTCAGCGCACGCGACAGCGGTTCGACCTGGTTGCCGAAGTAGTCGTAGCTCTGCGTCGGGTTGCCTTGGCCGTTGTGCGTGTCCCAGCCGCCGACATCCACGGTGGCCACGCGCAGGCCGAGTTCCTGCCGCTTGATCAGGTTGGCCAGCATCTGCAACTGGTCGCCCAGCGTGCCGCTGGGATATTGGGCGCCATTTCCTGGTGTATACGTTTCACCCGCGATTGGACGGATGAGGGCCAGCGCGTCGTGTGCCTGCTGGCCCTTGCGCTCAAGGATGTCGGTGCCTTGCCACAGCTGCGGCAGGACTTCGGCAAAGCCGAGTGCGCCGGCCGGCGTGCCCTGGGTACTGTGGTTCCAGTTCCAGGGGCCGGTGTTGAGGCGGAACTGCTGCAGGTTCGCCATGGTGATGGTCTCGGTGCTGGCCAGCAGGCTGGTCGCCGTGATCGCACCGGCACTTACCGAGGGAATGGCGACGTCCAAGGGCAGTCCGCCACTGATGAGGTGACGGGTCAGCCAGCCTTGCGTGCCCGCCTGGCCATGGAGCCCGAACTCCATGAACGCCTGCGCCTCGAAGTGGCTGCGCGTGACCGGCTCGTGGCGCATGCCGACGGCGTGAACAACGGCCAGTCGATTCGCCTGGAACAGGCCGTGCAGACCGCTGGCGCGCGGGTGCAGGCCCCAACCGCTGCTGCCCAGCGCCAGCGCGCTGTTCGCGCCACTGGCCGGGATGCGGGTCGCACTGCGGGCCTGCTCGTATTGGGTGCGGGTTTCTCCGGCGACCGGCGTGACCAGGCTGAGGCCGTCAATGCCGCCGCGGAGGTAGACGAAGACCAGCACATCGCCGGTGGCGGCATCGGGATTGCCGAGGGCGACCCGGGTGTGGGCGCCGGCGCCGACCGCCAGGGTGGCCAGCGAACTGGTGCGCAGGAAATCGCGTCGATTCATGCTCATGTCGCGCTCCTCAACGGCGGAAGTAGTCGGGCGAACACAGGATCAGCGCGACCGCATAGCGAAGACGTGACTGCGTGTAGAAGGCGCTGGGATTGTTCGCGTTCGCCCAGGCCTCACTGGTGATGTCCAGAGGTGCGTCGGCCGCCGCGTTCTGGCGCAGGAAATCGACCAGCTGCGTCCGCCGCGCCGCTTCCGGCTGGAAGCCGTACAGGCGACCCAGCCAGTAGTCGATGATGCCGGCCGCCGTCCGCTGCGCCGGAGCCGGCAAGGCGGCCATGGTCTGCGCCACCACGTCGGCCACCAGCGGCGACTGGTTGTCGCCGCGGACATGGCGCATGGTCGTGAAGTGCGCCAGCAGCTTCCACGTCATCGCCAGTGCGCCGGAGCTGGACCAGGCTTCCTGCTTGTCGGGATAGCCGTTGGGCGCGGGCCAGTAGAACGGGCCATGTCCGGTGGCGCGCAGGTGCGAAATGAATTCCTCCGTCGTCGTCCAGGTGCTGGTGTTGTCCCAGGTCGGCGTGTAGTCGGCCTGCAGGCCGCGCAGCGCCGCCATGGCGATGGTGAACGGACGCCCCATCTTCTGGTTGAACGCCGTCTTGAAGGTGCTGGACAGCAGGATGTGCCGGAGCACGCGGGCGATCTGGTCCGGTGCCTGCCAGTGCAGCCCGAACACCTGTGCGGCGCCCTGCACCAGGCTTTCAGGCGGATTGTCGCCGACCAGTCGCCGGCACAGCTTGCGGCAGACGTGCGTGGCCGTGCCCGGATGCGCCGCCAGTGTGTTCAGCACGAGCTCGCCGTCGTCATCGCCCTTGTAGCTCTGGATGAAACGGTTGAGGAACCACTTGCTGTAGTTGTCGTGCCAGCCCGGCCTGAAGGTGAACTGGCCATCGTTCTCCGTCGGGAACTGCCAGTGGCCATCGCGGATGGTCCAGCCGGTGAAGGCGCGGGTGGCGCTGTAGACATCCTCGTCGACGTACTTGAGACGCACATTGACGCCGTCGTTGGCGGGCCCGCTGGGCAACGAGGGATCGTCCGGTCGCAGCACGCCGGCATAGTTTTCGGCGCCGAGGGTATGCAGTTCCACCAGTTCGCGGGCGTAGTTCTCGTTCGGTCCGTCGCGGCGGTTCGAACGCAGGTCGAGGAAGTACATCATGGTGGTCGCGCGCGTGACCGCACCGAGCATGGCGCGGAAGTTCCCCAGCGCGTTGGCCCGGATGATGTCGCGGTCGTAGTGCGGGAACACTGGTCCGCCGTCGTAGTGCCAGCCGAAGGTGCTGAAGTGGTCGTGCCAGAAGTCGACGGCGACCTCGTAGAGCTGCCGGCGGCTGTAGACCGCACGCACGACCTTGGCGCATTCGCTTTCGGAGATCGGGCGCATGCGCAGGCCATAGTCGGCGGTCACGGCATGGTGCTGCGTCCACAGCTCCGTGAGCGACTTGAACAGCGTCGGATGGCTCGCCGGCGTCAGGCGGGCGTCGACCTGCGGATCGTTGATCGCGCCGGGATTGAGCTGCTGGTCGACCCAGGCCTGCCAGCGCGCGTCGTCATTGCCGCCCAGTCCGCTGACCTCGTTGACCAGGGCCGGCGTGGCACCGAAAGTGGCGCGATTGAGCCAGCGCACCAGCGCCGGCGGTGTCGTCACTGCGGCAGGGGCGTTGACCGGGTCGACTTCGGCGTCCGCGTAGGCGGCGGGTTTGTCAGGCCGGCGCATCGACTCGGCGGCGGCATCATGGAAAAGACCGGGCAGGACGCCGAGGAGCCGTCGCCGGGCGAGATCGAGCAGGGACGGATCAGGCCGACTCATGACCGCACCTCCGGAGGGTTACGTGACCATGCAATGGCACCTTGTCGGAGCCGGTCAGGGCGGGCGCGGATTCGGCCATGGTGCATTCCCCTTGTCGAATGGGTGACGATAGCGCAGGGTCCGGTCAGGTGTCTGCGAGCGTTGCCGCAGAGTGGCGTGGCATCAGATGCGACCGGGTCAACGCGCTGCGATGACCCGCGGCTCCGGTTCCAGGTGCACGCCGAAGCGTGCTTCCACGGCATTCCGGACCTGCTGCGCCAGCGCCCACAGCTCCTTGCCGCTGGCGCGCCCGTGGTTGACGAGGACCAGGGCATGCCGATCACTGATGCCGGCATCGCCCAAGCGATGGCCTTTCAGGCCGGCCTGCTCGATCAGCCAGGCGGCGCTGAGCTTGACCCGTTCGCCACCCTCCTGCGGCCAGGCGGGCAGATCCGGAAAGGCATCGCGGAGCTGGGCGTACTGGAGTTCGGGCACGACCGGGTTCTTGAAGAAACTGCCGGCATTGCCGATCTGCGCGGGATCGGGCAACTTGCGCCGACGCAGCGCACAGACGGCAGCGAACACGGCGCGTGGATCGTTGATGTCGGTTCCCTGGGCGACGATTTCCTCGCGCACGCCGGCATAGGCGGTGACAGTCGGTGCGTCGCGGGGCAGGTCGAATTCCACCGCCGCGACCAGCCATCGTTCCAGTTCGCGCTTGAATCGCGATTCGCGATAGGCGAACCCGCATTCCGATGCAGGCAGCCGCACCAGGCGACGCTCGCGTGTGTCATAGGCCTCGACCAGGGCGATATAGCGCTCCAGCTCGACCCCGTAGGCGCCGATGTTCTGGACCGGCGAAGCACCGACGCTGCCGGGGATCAGCGCCAGGTTTTCCAGCCCGCGCATCCCGTTCTCGAGCGTCCATTCAACGAAGGTGTGCCAGTTCTCGGCGGCGCCGACGCGCACGCGCGCCAGGCCATCGTGGTCGCCCTGCCAGTCGATGCCTTTCAGGTTGGCCCGCACGACGATGCCGTCGTAGTCTTCGACGAACAGCACATTGCTGCCTTCGCCCAATGGCAGCCAGGACAGGCCGATCTCGCCGATCGCCTTGAACAGCTCAGGCAGGTCTTCGATGGCGTCGATCTGCGCCATCATCATGGTTTCCACGTCGACGCCGAAGGTGTTGAGCGCGCGCAGCGGTACACCGACCTGTAAATCCAGAGTCATTCACGTTCCCCCTGTACCGGTCGGAATGCCGGCTGGAACGTCACACACGCTGCCAGCAAAATCGGATCTTGTCGATGCTGGCTTTCAAGGGTGATGGGGCGCACGTTTTGCAGCGATCGCGTCGACACATTCGCCGATCAGGCGCGGTCCTCGATAGACCAGGCCGCTGTAGCACTGCACAAGGTCGGCACCGGCCTGCATTTTCGCCACTGCATCACGGCCGCTGCAGATGCCACCGACGCCGATCAGCGTCACGTCCGGGCCCATGCGGTCGCGCAGGCCCCTCAGCACGAGGGTCGCCTGCTTCATCAATGGTCGACCGGACAGTCCTCCGGTTTCGCCGCCATGGCGATGCCCGGCGACTGCATCGCGGGCGATGGTGGTGTTGGTGCAGATCAGGCCGTCTACGGCGGCAGCGAGCATGACCGCGGCCATGCCGTCGAGCGCAGGCTCGTCGAGGTCGGGCGCGATCTTGATGAGCATCGGCACATGGCGGCCGTGCTGCCCGGCCAGCTGCTCCTGGCGTTCGCGCAGACCGCCGACGAAACGCTTGAGCAGTTCCTCTTCCTGCAGGTCGCGCAGACCCTGCGTGTTTGGCGAGGATATGTTGACGGTGACGTAGCTGGCCAGCGGATAGACGCGTTCGAGGCAGTGCAGATAGTCGCCGACGGCATGCTCGTTCGGCGTGTCCTTGTTGCGCCCGATGTTGATGCCGAGGACACCGCGCCAGCGCGCACGCTCGATGTTGGCGAGCAGGGCCTCGACGCCATCGTTGTTGAATCCGAGGCGATTGATCACGGCCTGGTGTTCCGGGAGCCGGAACATGCGCGGTTTCGGGTTGCCGGACTGCGGGCGCGGTGTCACCGTGCCGACCTCGACGAAGCCGAAGCCGAGCGCCGCCAGCGCGTCGATGCAGGCGCCATTCTTGTCCAGTCCCGCGGCCAGGCCGACGGGATTGACGAAGTCCAGGCCCATGGCGCGCGTCGGCAGGGCGGGAACGTGCTGCCGCGCCAGGCCCAGCCGGTGGCCCAGCGCCAGCAGACGCAGCGTGGCGTGGTGCGCGCGTTCGGCATCCATGCGGAACAGCAGCGGTCGGATCAGGTCGTAGAACACGGCAACGGCCTCGGGAGGATGGGTCGGACGTCGTGTCCGACCCCGTCACGCGGATCGATTACAGGTCGAACTTGATGCCCTGCGCCAGCGGCAGGGCGTCCGAGTAGTTGATGGTGTTGGTCTGACGGCGCATGTAGGCGCGCCAGGCATCGGAGCCGGATTCGCGGCCACCGCCGGTTTCCTTCTCGCCACCGAAGGCACCACCGATCTCGGCACCGGACGTGCCGATGTTGACATTGGCGATGCCGCAGTCGGAACCGGCAGCGCCCAGGAAGGCCTCGGCCGCCTTCAGGTTCTGGGTGAAGATCGACGACGACAGACCCTGCGGCACGGCATTCTGCAGCGCGATCGCCTCGTCGAGCTGGCTGAACTTCATCATGTAGAGGATCGGCGCAAAGGTTTCGGTCTGCACCACCTCGGCATCATTGGTCAGGCCGGTGATCAGGGTGGGCAACACGAAATTGCCGGGGCGGTCGATGGCGGCGCCACCGGTTTCGACCTTGCCGCCGAGCGCCTTGGCTTTTTCGACCGCGCCCAGGTAGGCGGCGACGGCGTCGCGACTGTTGAGCGGGCCCATGAGGTTCGCAGCGTCGGTCGGATCGCCGATGCGCTTCTCGACCTGCTTGTACGCGGCGATCAGCTTGGCGAGGACGTCGTCGTAGATCGACTCGTGTACGAACAGGCGGCGCGTGGTCGTGCAGCGCTGGCCAGCGGTGCCGACGGCACCGAAGGCGATCGCCGGGATCGCCAGCTTCAGGTCGGCCGTCTCGTCGACGATGATGGCGTTGTTGCCGCCCAGCTCCAGCAGCGAACGGCCCATGCGGCGGGCGACACGCTCGCCGACGATGCGGCCGACGCGCGTCGAGCCGGTGAAGCTCACCAGTGCCACCCGACGGTCATCGACAAAGGTCTGCGCCAGGTCGGTGCCGGCATCGTTGATCAGGAAGAAGATGTCCGGGAAGCCGGCGGCACGCAGCGCCTCGTTGCAGACCTTCATCGAGGCGATCGCGGTCAGCGGGGTGCGCGGCGACGGCTTCCACACCGAAATATCGCCACACACGGCGGCGATGAAGCTGTTCCAGGCCCACACCGCGACCGGGAAATTGAAGGCGGAGATGATGCCGACGACACCCAGCGGATGCCACTGCTCGTACATGCGGTGACCCGGGCGCTCGGAGTGCATGGTCAGGCCGTAGAGCTGGCGCGACAGACCGACGGCGAAATCGCCGATGTCGATCATTTCCTGCACTTCGCCGTCACCCTCGGCCTTGGACTTGCCCATTTCCAGCGCCACCAGCGAGCCCAGCGCATCCTTGTGCTTGCGCAAGGCATCGGCGCAGAGGCGGATGGCCTCCCCTCGGTGCGGCGCGGGCGTGGTGCGCCACTGCGCAAACGCTGCCTGCGCCCGCGACATCACCGTCTCGTAGTCGGCGGCGCTGGTTGCCTGCACGCGAGCGATGACGTCGTTGGTCGTGGGGTTGATCGATTCGATCACGCCGGCGTCGCTGGTCGTCGACCATTCGCCGTTGCCGAGATAGGTGCCGGAGTTGGTTTCGGCCAGGCCGAGTTGCTTGAGTAGGGTCATGGTCGCCTTACGTCCAGGATTCAGGGGAAAACGATGGCCGGACGACTTCGCGCCGCGGCCCAGCCGCCCATTATCGCGCAGAATCGTCGTTCCGGCCCGACGCAGGCTTGTTTGTTCAGGGAATCGCTGTCGCCGCCCGGGTTCTTCGTGATCGCAGGTGCCCGGCTGTGCGCCATGGTCCGGATCGCGCTGCTGGCGCTTGTGAAGGGGCTGATACACTGCCGCGCCCCGACTGCCTCCGCCGTTTTCATGACCGCTGTCGATCGCCTGACCGGCGTCCTTGAAGAGTTCGCCGAAAAGGCGCGTCTTGAACGCGTCATGCTGGGCGACATGCTGGTCGCCATCGGCGATGGCGGTTACGGCTTCATCTGCCTGCTGATCTCGCTGCCGTTCCTGAT
>CAZYHP010000045.1:0-12001 GCA_964647135.1 uncultured Rhodanobacteraceae bacterium | reverse complement strand
CTGCCGCTGACCAACACGATCCCGGCACTGACGATCATCTTCGCCTGTGTCGCGCTGCTCGAGCGCGACGGGCTGATGCTGCTGTTCTCGTTTTTCTGGCTGATCGTGACGCTTGTCTATTTCGCCGTGATCGGCTGGATCCTGTACTTCGTCGGCATGCAGGCCTTCGAGTGGCTCAAGGATTACCTGCCGTCATGGCTGCTCTGACGCGGCGTTCCGCTCCTGATCCGACCCGGCTTGCCTGGCTCGGTTGAGTCCTTCTGCAGCAGGCATCGCCGCCTGCCACGACATCGGATCGCGGCAGGCTGCGGTTCTGCTCGCGTCACGGGTGGGCAAGCAGGTAATCCAGCGCCGCACGAACCGCCGCGACCTGCGCGTCGTTGCACTGTTCCGGCGTCGCCCGCGGACTGTCCGGATAGACTTCGGTCGTGGTGACATAGCGGGCGCCGGTCATGCCGGCACACAGGCCGAGCGCCTTGAGCGGATAACGGATGATGCCGGGCGCCACGACGGGCGAACCGATGATCTGGCTGTTGGCATCGGCCGGGGCGATGTGAGTGACCTTCGCGACAGCTTCGATGACGGCCTGCTGGAATCCGGGCTGCGGGTTCTCGGTATCGTCGACCAGATAGAAGCCGTCGGGAATTTCACCGGGCTCGAAAGGCTTGCCATCACGGGCGGCGAGGGCGGGCCGGAATTCCGTTTCGTCGCTGTCGGTCGTTTCGTGCAGGTCGATGTGCAGCGCGAAGCGGCCCAGCAGCGGCTCGACCAGGCGCATCAATGCCGCTGATTCACCGGCCGGACTGTCGGCACGGAAGGAACGGTTCGGGTCGATTGCATCGTGGTTCCAGCGATGGATGCGCTCGTAGGCCCATGGGCTGACGCAGGGGGCGATGAGCAGGTGGACGCGTCCGGCGTAGTCTTCAGCCGGTCCGCCGGCAAAATCGAGCGCGCCATGGACGCCACTGGTTTCGTAGCCGTGAACGCCACCGGTGACCAGTGCGATCGGCAGATCGTCATGCCAGTCGCGCGAGCGCAGGGCGAACAGCCGGTAGTGATCCGGTGCGTAGTCGAGGTGGCCGTATTCGACGACATCGAAGCGGTCACGCAAGGCATCGATGCGGCTCAGCACGTCGTCGCTGTAGCGGCGTTTGATGTGCTGCTGCGCGCGCCATTGCGCTTTCTCGGCGTCGCCCCAGGGCTGGCCGGGCGTGCCGATGGCATGGAAACGTTCTGGAGTCATGGATTCATCGCATGTGCAACCGGGAAGGAAGGCACTGTAACAGCGCGCCGACCCGCGCCGGACCAGCCCGGCAATCGCTGCAGGGCGATTCGGAATTTTCGCGCTGGATTCTCCGCGCCGTGCTGCAGCCGGCGCCACGCCCGCCGGTCAGGCTGGTGCGATGGGGTCACCACCGCCAAAGCCTGTCGCCGGATCGTCCGCGTGGAGCGGACTGGACAGTGCCGTCCTCGTTGCCTTCGCACTGGGGGTAGCGCAACTCTGGCTATGGCCGCGCGCGCCACAGGGTCCTGTTGAATGGTCGGTGTTTGCGGTGGCGATCCTGTTGGCCGGATGCCTGCCGCACTCGGCGAGCCGGCTCATCCAGGCGGGGTTGCTGGGCGCGCTCTGGGCTTTCTGGATTGCCGGGGCAGGCATGGCGGCACGCCTGGATCCAACCCTCGAAGGCGTTGACCTGCACGCGGAAGGCACGATTGCCGACCTGCCACGCCTGGATGCCGACGCCCTCCGTTTCCGGTTCTGTCCGGTCCGGGCATGGCGGGTCGACAGCGGCGAAGCGGTTGCCGTATCCGGATGCTGGCGACTGGCGTGGTATGCGCGCCATGGATTCGGGGAGGTACGCGAACCGGTGCCCGGCGCCCTGGCCGCGCTGCCCGATCTGCGCGCCGACGAGCAATGGCGATTGCAGGTGCGTTTGCGGCGGCCACGGGGTCTTGCCAATCCCGGGGGATTCGACAGCGAACGCAAGGCGCTTGAAGCCGGCGTGACCGCCTATGGCTACGTTCGCACCGGTTCCGAGCAGACGTTGCAGGGCGAATCTCCCGGCATCAATCGCGTTCGCGAGCGCGTCGCGGCGCGCATTGACACCGTCCTGCCGGCGCAGTCGCGGATGGCGGCACTGCTTCGTGGCCTGGCCGTGGGCGACCGGCGCGGCTTCCAGGAGACAGACTGGGCGAGCCTGCGGATGACCGGCACCACCCATCTGTTCTCGATATCCGGCCTGCATGTGGGCATGGTCGGCGTGTTCATCATTGCGCTGGTGACGGCACTGACGTGGCTGTTCCCGTCCATGCTGCGGCGCGCGCCGCGACGCGTGTGGGCCCTGCCGCCCGCCGTGTTGGCCGCGACAGGCTATGCCTGGCTGGCGGGTTTCGAGGTGCCAACGCGTCGCAGTGCGTTGATGATCGCGATTGCCGCCGTGATCATCCTCGTGCGACGCCGCGGCAGTCTCTGGCAGGGCTGGTGCCTGACCGTGGCGGCGGTGCTGGTGCTGGATCCGCTGGCGGTGCTGAGCATCGGCTTCTGGCTGTCGTTCCTCGGTGTCGCCTGGCTGCTGCTGTCCGGCCAGGGCCGTGGAGCGCAGCCGTGGTGGCGGTCGGCAGCGCAGACGCAATGGGCGGTCAGCATCGGATTGCTGCCGATCGGAATCGGCTTTTTTGCCCAGGCAAGCTGGATTTCGCCGCTGGTCAACCTGGTGGCGATTCCCTGGGTCACCTTGCTGGTGGTTCCGGTCCTGCTGCTCGGCGTCGCCTTTCTGGCGGTCTGGGAACCAGCCGGAACCCTGCTCGTTGAAGTCGCCGGACGCCTGCTGTCGCCACTGATGTCGGCCCTCGACGTCGCCGCGGCCTGGCCGTACGCCGCCTCCTGGCTGCCGTCGCCCACGCTGCTGGCACTGGCGTCGGCGACCCTGGCGGCGGTGGTCGTGCTGCTGCCGATCCAGCGTCGCCTGCGCTGGCTGGCGCTGCCGCTGTTGCTGCCCCTGTTTTTCCCGGGGCCGATGCGGCCGCCGTTCGGCCAGGTCCACCTGGATATTCTCGACGTCGGCCAAGGCACCGCGGTCCTGGTTCGCACCCGTCACCATGCGCTGCTGTTCGACACCGGGGCACGCTACCCGAACGGCTACGACGCCGGCGAGGCGGTGATCGTGCCGGCCTTGCGCTCGATGGCGGTGACGCGCCTGGATGCGCTGGTTGTCAGCCACGCCGACAGTGACCATGCCGGCGGCGTGGAAAGCGTGCTGCGCGACGTGCCGGTGCTGCGCCTGCTGGCGGGTGAAACGTTGCCGGATACAGACGCATCCTCCGCTGCGCCCCCGGAGTCGTGCGGGGCCGGTCAGCGCTGGCACTGGGACGGCGTCGAGTTCGAACTGCTGCACCCGCCGCCGAGGTATCCGGCACGCGGCAACGAGGTGTCCTGTGTGCTTGCGGTGCGGGCGGCCAACGGCGAGGCGGCCCTGCTGACCGGTGATGCCGGCGAACTGGCCGAGAGGCGTATGCTGGCGCTGCATCGGACCGGTTTGCCCAGCCGCCTGCTGGTGCTCGGCCATCACGGATCGAACACCTCGTCGACGGCCGCCTTCATCGACGCCGTGGCGCCAACGCTGGCGGTCGCCAGCGCCGGCTACCGCAACCGTTTCGGGCATCCGCACATCGATGTGCTGCGTCGCCTCGACTGGCGCGGCATCGACGTCGCCACGACCTGGCGGACGGGTGCCGTGCATGCGCGCCTGGGTGGAAACGGCATGGCGTGGACGACGTGGCGCGCGCGCCGCCAGCTGTGGCACGAACCGTGACCGGGTTCGCCACGGCAGCGTGGCGGGCCGCTGCTATGATTCGCGCTTTGCTCAACAGGGGTGCTGCAAAGTGTTGGAACTCTTTCGAGTTGGCGGCGTGGTCATGTGGCCGCTGCTGGCCCTGTCGGCCCTGGCGGTCGGGATCATCCTGGAACGCTTCTGGACCCTGCGCCGCAAGACGGTGCTGCCCCCCAACCTCACGACCGAAGTGCTGACGCTGGTGCGCGGCCGCCGCATCGAGGCCAGCCACATCGATGCGCTGCGCCAGCACTCGCCGCTGGGCCGGGTGCTCGCGACGGCGCTCGCCGAACGCCATCGTCCGCACGAAAAGCTGGTGGCGCGCGTCGAGGATACCGGTCGCGAGGTCGTGCATGGCCTGAACCGCTGGCTCAATACACTGGGGACCATCGCCATCATCGGGCCGATGATGGGCCTTCTCGGCACCGTCATCGGCATGATCCGCATGTTCCTGGTGATCACCGACGTCGGCACCGGTGACGCGACACGGCTCGCGGGCGGCATTGGCGAAGCGCTGATGGCGACGGCCTTCGGACTGGTGGTGGCCATCCCGGCCTACATCTTCCACCGCTATTTCCGGGGCCTGGTGCAGTCGTTCGCGCTGGAAATGGCGCGCGACGCCACCCAGGTCGTCGATGCCATCGAAACGCCCGTCGGGGAGCGTGCGGCAGTGGCGCACTCGCCGACACCGGCCACGCGCGCAACGGCCGCCGTCACCCCGGCACCGGCGAGGACAACGCGATGAATTTCGGCGGCCAGCAGGATTTCCACGACGACATCGAGTTCAACCTGATTCCGCTGATCGACGTCATCCTGTGCCTGCTGATCTTTTTCGTGGTCTCGACGACGTTCCAGCAGCAGGCGCTGGTCCGGATCGACCTGCCGGAGGCCAGCGCCGACGCCACCACCGTGGCCAGCGATTCGCTGGAAGTGCTGATCGATGCCAACGGCCGTTACTACCTCAACCAGTTGGAAGTCCTGCAATCGGATCCGGCCTCGCTGCGTGAGGCGGTCCAGCAATACGCGGCCGATGCCGCGCGCGACCAGCCGGTGACCATCCGTGCCGATGCCCAGACCCCGCACCAGGCCGTCATCACCGCGATGGACGTGCTGGGCCAACTCGGGTTCAACCGGATTTCCCTGGCGACCGTGCGGAGCGGGGAGGGCGGTTGACAGCGCACGCCGCAGCGCAGGCTGCAGGCCGCGACAGTTCCGCGCGCGGTTACGGCCGGCTCTTCGCCTACACGCGGCCCTTCTGGCCGGTCCAGCTGGCGGCCGTCGCCGGCATGCTGGTGGAAGCCGCAGCCGCCGGCGCATTCACCTGGCTGATGCGTCCGCTGATCGACGGCACCTTCGTCGACCGCGATCCGGGCGTGCTGGCCTGGATGCCCATGGTCGTCGTCGGGCTGTTCCTGGTGCGCGGTATCGGCGTGTTCCTGTCCAGCTATGGCATGGCCTACGTCGGTCGGCGCGTGGTCGAGACGCTGCGCGGCCAGACCTTCGCCCATCTTCTGCGCCTGCCGACGGGCTACTACGCCGACGAGAACACGGCACGCCTGGTTGCACGGCTGAACTTCAATGCCGAACAGGTCGCCGATGCCTGTGCCGAATCGCTGAAAGTGATCGTCACGGACACGCTCACGGTGATCGCGCTGTTCTGCGTCATGCTTTTCAACAGTGTCAGCCTGACGCTGACGCTTATCTTTCTGGTGCCGATGATCGCCCTGGTCGTCTGGGCGGCGGGAAAGCGCTTCCGCAGCATCAGCCGGCGCATGCTCGGCACCGTCAGCGATTCCACCCGCGTCGCCGGTGAAACCCTGGCCGGGCTGGATGCCGTCAAGGTCTTTGGCGGAGAGGCGGCGGCCGAGGAACGCTACCGCGTGCTGTCGGCACAGCGTCGGCGCCTGCACCTCAAGGGCAGTGCCGCCAAGTCGCTGAGCACTTCGCTGGTCCAGCTCACGGCGGCCATCGCACTGGCGATCCTGATCTGGATCGCCGGTCGGGGCGCCATGCAGGGCACGGTTACCGCGGGCACCTTCATTTCGATGATGCTGGCGATGTCGGCCATGCTGCCCTCGCTGAAGCGCCTGACCACGGTGCAGGACACCATGCAGAAGGGTCTTGTCGCCGCGGAGAGCCTGTTCGAAATCCTCGACGTACCGGCCGAGGTTGACCAGGGTGGCATCGCCATCGAGCGGGCCACGGGTCGTATCGAATTCCGCGGCGTCGGCCTGCGTTATGCCGGGGCCGCCCGCGATGCGCTCGTCGACATCGACCTGGTCGCGGAGCCGGGCACGGTGACGGCCATCGTCGGGCGGTCGGGAAGCGGCAAGAGTTCGCTGGTGCGCCTGCTGCCGCGACTGCTCGAACCGGGTGCAGGCACGGTGCTGCTGGACGGCCGGCGGCTGTCGGACTATTCATTGGCCGACCTGCGGCGGCAGATCGCGTGGGTGTCGCAGCAGATCGTGCTGTTCGACGATACCGTTGCCGCCAACATTGCTTTCGGTGGTCTTGCCGATCGCGACGCGGATGCCGTCCGCGCCGCTGCGCTCGCCGCCAACGCGCTGGACTTCATCGAGGCGCTGCCGCAGGGATTCGACACCCGCGTCGGGGAAGGCGGCGCGACGCTTTCCGGCGGCCAGCGCCAGCGCCTGGCGATCGCCCGCGCCATCCTCAAGGACGCGCCCATCCTGATCCTCGACGAGGCGACCAGTGCGCTGGATACCGAATCGGAGCGCCTGATCCAGGATGCCCTCGCGCACGTCATGCGTGACCGCACGACCTTCGTGATCGCACACCGGCTCAGCACCATCGAACACGCCGACACCGTTCTGGTCATGGACGCCGGGCGCATCGTCGAGCGTGGCAACCATCGCGAACTGCTCGCGCTCGGTGGCGCCTATGCTTCGCTGCATCGCATGCAGTTCGCCGAGGCCGGCTGAGGCCCTCATGCGGCGCCGCCTGCCTGAAAGCACGTAGGCATGCACCGACCGATCCAGACCTGGCTGGAGGCGCGCTGGTATGGGGGCGCAAGGACACCGCTGTGGCTGCGGGCGCTCGGCCGACTGCATGGCTGGATCGCGCGTCGCCGACGAACGGCGCACATGCGCCAGGCCGAACGGCTGCCTGTTCCTGTCATTATCGTGGGCAACATCAGTGTCGGCGGCACCGGCAAGACGCCGGTGGTGATCGCGCTGACCGAAGCCTTGCGTGCCGCCGGCCGGACGCCTGGCGTCATCAGTCGCGGTTATGGCGGCAGCGAGCGCGGACCTGCGCTGTTGCCCGGCGATGCGACGCCAGGTCGTTTCGGTGACGAGCCGGTCCTGATCGCACTGCGCAGCCGCGTCCCGGTGGCCATCGGGCGCGACCGCCCTGCGGTGGCGCAGCTGCTTCTGGCGCAGCATCCCGAAATCGACGTGCTGGTCAGCGATGACGGCCTGCAGCACTATCGGCTGCGTCGCGATGTCGAGATCGTCGTCGTCGACGCACAACGACGCTTCGGCAATGGCCTGCTGCTGCCTGCAGGTCCGCTGCGTGAGCCGGTGTCGCGCCTGGCCGAGGTCGACGTGGTGCTGGTGAACGGCTCGACCGCGCCAGACGAATCCGGTCTTGTCCTGCAGGCCGATGCCGTGGTGGCGATGGATGGAACCGGATCATGGCCACTCGCCGACTTTGCCGGTGAGACGGTGCACGCTGTCGCCGGCATCGGACATCCGCCGCGTTTCTTCGCGACGCTGCGAGCGGCAGGCATCGAGGTGATCGAGCACGGGTTTCCCGATCATCACCAATTCACGCCGGACGATCTCGAATTCGGCGACAGCCGCAAGGTGCTGATGACCGAGAAGGACGCGGTCAAATGCCGCGCCTTCTCCCGGGCTGGCTGGTTCGCGGTGCCGGTGGCGGCAACGCTGCCGTCGCCGGCGCTCGCGCGGATCCTCGAACGTCTCGATCGTTCGCGCGAATAGGGGTCCAACGGCCGCGGCTGAATGCCGGGCTGACGGTGACACGCACTGTCGCGAGGCTTGGCTAGAATCGCTGCATGAGCCTTCGCATCGCCATTCCCGCCCGTTTCGCCTCCACACGCCTGCCCGGCAAGCCCTTGCGCCTGATCGCAGGCAAACCATTGATCGTTCACAGCACGGAGCGGGCATTGGCCTGCGCTGCCGACGAGGTCGTCGTCGCCACCGATCATGAGGGCATTGCCGAGGCGGTGTCGTCGCTGCCGGTGCGCGTGTGCATGACACCGGCTGATCTCGCCACCGGTTCCGACCGACTGGCCTGGTGCGCGCGCGAGCTGGGCTGGCCGGACGATGACCTGGTCATCAACCTCCAGGGCGACGAGCCACTGGTGCCGGTGGCGGCCGTGCAGTGCGTGGTCGACACCTTGAGGCGAAGCGAGGCGCCGGTGGCGACACTGGCGACGCCCATCCATGAGGCGGCAGAGGTCTTCGATCCGAACACGGTGAAAGTGGTCTGCGACAACGCGGGCCGCGCCCTTTACTTCAGCCGCGCACCGGTTCCCTGGCAGCGCGATGCTTTCGCGCATGACCGCGACAGCCTGCCGGAAACAGCGGGTTTCCTGCGTCACCTCGGCCTGTACGGATACCGTGCGGGCTTCCTGCGCGGCTTTCCGGCGCTTCCGGCCAGCGCGCTGGAACTCGCCGAATCGCTGGAGCAACTGCGCATCCTCGCGGCCGGCTTCCGCATTGCCGTGGCGGTGGTGGCCCAGCGGCTGCCGCCAGGCGTCGATTCCGAAGCCGACATCGCCGCCGTCGAAGCCGTGCTGGCGGGGCAGGTGGCATGAGCCGGCTGCCCCGGGATCCGTCCTCGCCCTTGCATATCGCCTTTGTCTGCACCGGCAACATCTGCCGTTCACCGCTCGCAGAGGCGCTGGCTCGACATCACCTGGACAGGGCCGGGATCGGGCAACGCTTCGTCGTCGAATCGTTCGGCACCCATGACTATCACGTCGGCGCCGGTGCCGACCTCCGGACCGTGGCCACTGCGGCCCGGCGGGGAATCGACCTGTCCTCACATCGTGCCCGTCAGGTAACGATCGCACATGCCGACGCAGCGGACCTGCTGTTTGCAATGGACAGGGGCCACCTGGCGTTTCTCAGGCGCCTGTTGCCGGCGGCCGCCCATACCGGCGTCCACCTGTTCCTGCCCTGGGCCGGCGCATCGCCGCAGCAGGTCGAGGTCCCCGATCCGTACTACGGCGACCAGGAGGGCTTCGATGCCGTCCATCAGCTGCTCGACGAGGCGGCCGCGCGGATGGTCGCGAAGTGCGTCGCGCTGATCGACCGTGGTCATGGCTGAGACCACGCCGGCGCGCCTGAGCAACCAGGCCGAGAAGTTCGGCTCGCGCGACGATATTGCCGCCTTCCTGCGCGCACTGCCGGTCAGTCCCGGTGTCTACCGCATGCTTGGCAGCAAGGACGAGGTGCTGTACGTCGGCAAGGCGACGCGGTTGAAGAACCGCGTCGCCAGCTACTTCAGCCGGCCGCGCCTGGATCCGCGCCTGGCTTCGATGATCAGCCAGATCGTTCGCGTCGAGATCACCGTGACGCGCACGGAAGCGGAAGCGCTGTTGCTGGAAAACCAGCTCATCAAGTCGCTGAGGCCGCGCTACAACATCCAGCTGCGCGACGACAAGAGCCATCCCTATGTGCACCTGAGTGCCGGCGCGTTTCCGCGCATCGGTTTCCATCGCGGCGCCAAGCGCGAGGGCCGCTACTTCGGTCCGTATCCCAGTGCCGGCGCGGTGCGCGAGAGCCTGGACCTGATGCACAAGCTGTTCGGGCTGCGCAGCTGCCGCGACAGTGTGTTCCGCAATCGTTCGCGGCCGTGCCTGCAGTACCAGATCAAGCGCTGCAGTGCGCCGTGCGTCGGTTTGATCGATGAGCGCGAGTACGCCGAAAGCGTGCGTCTGGCTTCGCTGTTCCTCGAAGGGCGCAGCGGCGAACTCGTCGACTCGCTGGTCCGCGAAATGGAAGCCGCAAGCACGGCGCTCGACTTCGAGCGGGCGGCGCGGCTGCGCGACCAGGTGGCGCTGCTGAAAAAGATGCAGGCGCGCCATTACGTCAACGCCGCCAGCGGCGATTGCGACGTTCTGGCCTGTCGGATCGAACAGGCGGTCGCCTGCGTTTACCTGCTGAGTTTCCGCGGTGGCGTTGGCATCGGCGCGCGGGCGTACTTCCCCAGCCTGCCGGCACAGGCCGCGCCCGCCGAGGTGCTGTCGGCCTTCGTGCCGTTGTACTACCTCGATCGCATCGCGCCATCGGAAATCCTGCTCAGCCACGCGATAGCCGATGCCGGGCTGCTGTCCGGCGTGTTGGCGGATCGCGCCGGGCGCAAGGTCGAACTGAAATCGAGCGTGCGTGCCGAGCGGGCCAGGCTGCTGGAGCTGGCCGACGACAATGCCCGCGAGTCCCTGGCCATGCGCCTGGCCAGCCGCAGCAACCAGCGGCAACGGCTGGAGGCCTTGGCCACGCTGCTCGGCATGGATGAGCTGCCGGTCCGTCTCGAGTGCTTCGACATCAGCCACACCCTGGGCGAGGCCACTGTCGCGTCCTGTGTGGTCTTTGGGCCGGAAGGGCCGCAGAAGGCGCTGTACCGACGCTACAACATCGCCGGGATCGCCCCTGGCGACGACTACGCCGCCATGCACCAGGTGCTCGAACGGCGTTTCCGCAAGGCGCTGGAAGAGGGCGGAGAACTGCCCGACGTGCTGCTGATCGACGGCGGCAAGGGCCAGGTCGCACAGGCACAGGCGGTGCTGGCCGAACTGGGCATCGAACACCAGCGCATCGTCGGCGTCGCCAAGGGCCCGGACCGCAAGGCGGGCGAGGAAACGCTGTACCTGCCGGACACCGGCGAGGAAATCCGTCCCGGCGCCTCGTCACCGGCGTTGCAGCTGGTCCAGCAGATCCGCGACGAAGCGCACCGGTTCGCGATCACCGGGCATCGCGGCCGGCGCCAGAAGGCGCGATCGACCAGTCGACTCGAAGACATACCCGGCATTGGAGCCAGTCGCCGCGCCGCACTGCTGAAACAGTTCGGTGGCTGGCAAGGCGTCGCGGCCGCCGGCGTCGAGGAGTTGATGCAGGTGAAAGGCGTGTCGCGTGAACTGGCCGAACGGATCTACGGAAGCCTGCGATCGACATGAGTGGCGGGTGGGGCGAGGCACGGCTGCGGCGCCCTGAGCTAACATCGCCATCCATGGCCATCACCTTGCCCACCTGGCTCACCCTTCTGCGCATCGCGCTGGTGCCGGTGCTTGTCGCCTGTTTCTACCTGCCGATGCGGGGCACCAATTTCGTGGCCGCGATGCTTTTCATGGTGATCGCCCTGACCGACTGGCTGGATGGTTGGCTGGCCCGCCGTTACGGGTTGACGTCCAGTTTCGGGGCCTTCCTCGATCCCGTGGCCGACAAGCTGACGGTCACCGTGGTGCTTTTCCTGCTGGTGCAGCAGAACCCGACCGCATGGATGGCGATCCTTGCGTCGATCATCGTCGGCCGCGAGATCTCGATCACGGCACTGCGGGAGTGGATGGCAACCATCGGCCAGCGCGCCATGATCCGCGTCGCCGGCATCGGCAAGATCAAGACCATCGTGCAGATGGTGGCCCTGACATTGCTGCTCTACAGCCACGACTTGGTCGGCCTGCCAATCTACAAGATCGGCGTCGGCATGCTGATCGCCGCGGCGGTCCTGACCCTGTGGTCGGCCTGGGTGTACATCCGTGCGGCGTGGCCGCACATGCGCGACCGTGCTGCGGAAGAGGAATCCGCCGCGCGTGCGGCCGTCATCGACGCGGCTGCAGTGGACAGGGTTGCATCGGGGAGTTGACATCGGCCCAGCAATCCGTAAGATGCGCGTCCTCAGGCGGGAATAGCTCAGTTGGTAGAGCACGACCTTGCCAAGGTCGGGGTCGCGAGTTCGAGTCTCGTTTCCCGCTCCAGTTTCAAGACCAAACCCCGGTGTTCGCCGGGGTTTTGTTTTTCCGGGAAGCGCCTGATCTTCCCGGATGATGCGGAGGGCGCTAAGCTTTCCGACCCGGCGACGTGACGTCGCCGGATGCCTCCGGCCTGGTGGCAGAGTGGTCATGCAGCGGCCTGCAAAGCCGTGTACGCCGGTTCGATTCCGACCCAGGCCTCCAACCTTTT
>CAZYHP010000044.1:0-22115 GCA_964647135.1 uncultured Rhodanobacteraceae bacterium | reverse complement strand
TGCAGCTGTTCTTCGGCTGGGAAGCGGTGGGCCTGGTGTCCTACCTGCTGATCGGTTTCTGGTTCAAGCGCCCGAGCGCCGTGTTCGCCAACATGAAGGCCTTCCTGGTCAATCGCGTGGGCGACTTCGGCTTCCTGCTCGGTATCGGTTGCGTGCTTTACTACTTCGGCTCGCTCGACTACGCCTTCGTGTTCGAGAATACGCACCTGGTCGACGGTCGCACCATGCCGCTGGTTGGCGACCGCGAGTTCCAGGTCGTGTCCGTGATCTGCCTGCTGCTGTTCGTCGGCGCGATGGGCAAGAGCGCGCAGGTGCCGCTGCATGTGTGGCTACCGGACTCGATGGAAGGCCCGACCCCGATCTCGGCGCTGATCCACGCCGCGACGATGGTCACCGCCGGCATCTTCATGGTGGCGCGCATGTCGCCGCTGTACGAGATGAGCGAGTTCGCGCTCAGCTTCATCCTGTTCATCGGCGCGACCACGGCTTTTTTCACCGGCCTGATCGGCATCGTCCAGAACGACATCAAGCGCGTTGTCGCCTATTCGACGCTGTCGCAACTCGGCTACATGACGGTCGCGCTGGGCGCCAGCGCCTACTCGGCGGCGGTGTTCCACCTGATGACACACGCCTTCTTCAAGGCGCTGCTGTTCCTCGGCGCCGGCTCGGTCATCATCGCCATGCACCATGAGCAGGACATGCGCTACATGGGTGGCCTGCGCAAGAAGATGCCGATCACCTGGATCACCATGGTGATCGGCACGCTGGCCCTGATCGGGACCCCGTTCTTCTCCGGCTTCTATTCCAAGGACGCGATCATCGAGGCGGTGAAACACGCCGACCGTCCGTTCGCGACGTATGCGTACTGGTGCGTGCTGCTGGGTGCCTTCGTGACGGCGTTCTACAGCTTCCGCCTGCTGTACCTGACCTTCCACGGCAATCCGCGTTACAAGGTCGAGGCGCATCACGGCCACGGACATGATGACCACCATGGCGACCATCACCACACGCCGGGCGTGCTGGCGCATGCACCGCATGAGTCGCCCTGGGTGGTGACGCTGCCGCTCATCCTGCTGGCGATTCCGTCTATCCTGATCGGCTATTTCACCGTCGGCCCGATGCTGTTCGGCGACTGGTTCGGCACCGCGATCCACGTCAACGAGGCCAACAATACGCTGGCCGAAGTGGGCTCGCACTTCCATGGCCCGGCCGCGTTCGCGCTGCATGCCTTCGCCACGCCGGTGTTCTGGCTGGTCGTCGCCGGTTTCGCACTGGCAACCTTCGTCTACCTGTTCCGCCCGCAGCTCGCCGAATCCTCGCGCCACGCATTGGCGCCGCTGGTGAAGGTGCTGGAGAACAAGTACTACTTCGACGCGTTCTACCAGGCCGTGTTCGCGCGCGGCAGCCTGTTGCTGGGTCGCAGCCTGTGGAAGGGCGCCGACGTGGCGGTGATCGATGACGGCCTGGTCAATGGCTCGGCGAAGCTGGTTGGCCGCGTGGCCGGCCTGGTGCGCCGTGTGCAGACGGGTTTCCTGTACCACTACGCGTTCGCGATGATCGTCGGGCTGATCGTGCTGCTCGGCGGTTTCGTCTGGTACGCAAACCGATAACGACATCATGACTTCCTGGCCCTTGCTGTCCCTCCTGCTCTGGTTGCCGATCCTCGGCGGCATCCTCGTGCTGGCCGCTGGTCCACGCCTGGCACGGCCGCTGGCGCTGATCGTCTCGCTGGTCGTGCTGGCCGTCTCTGTCCCGCTGTACATGGGCTACGACGCCACGGCCACCGGCCTGGAGACCATGCAGTTCATCGAGCGCCATGCCTGGATTCCCGCCATCGATGCGCAGTACGCGCTCGGTGTGGACGGCATCTCGGTGGCGCTGGTGCTGCTGACGACATTCGTGACGGTGCTGGTCGTCATCGGTGCCTGGGAGTCCATCAAGGATCGCCCGCACCAGTACCTTGCTGCGTTCCTGATCCTCGAAGGCTTCATGATCGGCGTGTTCTGCGCCCTCGACGCACTGCTGTTCTACGTGCTCTTCGAAGGCATGCTGATCCCGATGTTCATCATCATCGGCGTCTGGGGTGGACCGCGGCGCGTCTACGCGACCTTGAAGTTCTTCCTGTACACCTTCCTCGGCTCGGTCTTCATGCTGATCGCGCTGATCTACCTGTACCTGCAGGCGGGCACGTTCGATCTCCATACGCTGTCGCGGATGGACAGTCTCGACCTGACGACGCAGAGCTGGCTGTTCTTCGCGTTCCTGGCCGCTTTCGCGGTGAAGGTGCCGATGTATCCGGTCCATACCTGGCTTCCGGATGCCCACGTCGAGGCGCCGACCGGTGGCTCCGTCGTGCTGGCTGCGATCATGCTGAAGATCGGTGGCTACGGTTTCATGCGTTTCACGCTGCCGATCGTCCCGGACGCCGGCCAGGAGTGGGCGTGGCTGGTCATCGCCCTGAGTCTGATTGCCGTCGTCTACATCGCCTTCGTGGCCCTGGTGCAGCAGGACATGAAGAAGCTGATCGCCTATTCGTCGGTGTCGCACATGGGTTTCGTGACGCTGGGCATCTTCATCGCCTTTGCGATGATGCGCGAACACGGCAATGTCGACGGTGCACAGCTGGCCCTGAGCGGGGCCATGGTCCAGATGATCTCTCACGGTTTCGTGTCCGGCGCGATGTTTTCCTGCGTCGGCGTGCTCTACGACCGCATGCACACGCGCATGATCGGCGACTACGGCGGGGTGGCCAATGTCATGCCGTGGTTCGCGGTGTTCATGGTGCTCTTCGCCATGGCCAACAGCGGCCTTCCGGGCACGTCCGGCTTCGTCGGCGAGTTCATGGTGATCATGGCGGCATTCCAGTCCAATTTCTGGATCGCGGCGCTGGCAGCGTTGACCCTGATCCTCGGCGCGGCCTACACGCTCTGGCTCGTCCGCCGTGTCATGTACGGCGAGATCGGCAACGACAACGTCCGCCAGCTGACCGACATCAATGCCCGCGAAGCGCTGGTCCTGGGTGCCTTCGCCGCGGCCGTGCTGCTGTTCGGCATCTGGCCGGCCCCCCTGACTGCGCTGATGGACAACTCGATTGCCCACGTCGCGCAGTTGCTGCTCGACTCCAAACTCTGAGGTCGCGATGATCTTCGCCAATCCTGATCTCGACCTGATCCTGCCCGAGCTGGCGCTGCTCGGCGGCACGCTGTTGATGCTGATGGTCGATCTGTTCGCGCGCCAGAACGGCCGCTGGGTGACTCATGCACTGTCGCTGCTGGTGCTGGCGGCTGCCGCCGGCATGGTGCTGGCGCAGGGCATGACGCTGACGGGCACTGCGTGGAACGGCGCCTACGATCGCGATGTCCTGGCGGCGGTGCTGAAGCTGGCCATATACCTGGTCAGCGCCCTGTGCCTGATCTATGCGCGTTCGTACCTCGCGGATCGCGGTCTGTGGGCCGGCGAGTTCTACCTGCTGGTGCTGTTTGCCGTGCTCGGCATGTCGATCCTCGTATCGGCGGGCAACCTCATCATCATCTACCTCGGTCTCGAGCTGATGGCGCTGTCGACGTACGCGCTGGTCGCGTTGCATCGTGACAACCGCCGCGCCTCGGAAGCCGCGGTGAAATACTTCGTGCTGGGTGCGCTCGCCTCCGGCATGCTGCTGTACGGCATGTCGATGATCTTCGGTGCCACCGGCACGCTGGACCTGTCGGCCATTGCCGCGGCCTACGGTGCCAACGAGACCACGAATTCGCTGATGGCCTTCGGCACCGCATTCATCGTCGTCGGCCTGGCCTTCAAGCTCGGTGCGGCGCCGTTCCACATGTGGCTGCCCGACGTCTACCAGGGTGCGCCAACGGCGGTGACGACGTTCATCGGTTCGGCACCGAAGCTGGCGGCTTTTGGCATGGCCTGGCGCCTGCTCGAAGGTGGCCTCGGCGGCCTTTCGGAAAGCTGGACGGACATGCTCAGCCTGCTGGCCGTGGCCTCGCTGGCGATCGGCAACCTTGCCGCGATCATGCAGACCAACCTGAAGCGCATGCTCGCGTATTCGACGATCTCGCATGTCGGCTTCCTGCTGCTTGGCCTTATCCAGGGTACGCCCGAGGGCTACGCGGCCGCGCTGTTCTACGCGATCTGCTATGCGCTGATGTCGGCGGGTGCCTTCGGCGTGATCCTCTGGCTGGCCCGTCAGGGTTTCGAGGCTGAAGAGATCGACGATCTGAAGGGCCTCAACCAGCGCGCGCCGTGGGCGGCCTTCGTGATGTTGCTGTTCATGGCCTCGTTGGCCGGCATTCCGCCCCTGGTGGGCTTCTTCGGGAAGCTCATGGTGCTCAAGGCGGTGATCGAAGCGGGCCGTCTGTGGCTGGCCATCGCTGCGGTGGTGTTCGCCGTCATTGGCGCCTACTACTACCTGCGTGTCATCAAGGCGATGTACTTCGACAAGCCGGAAGGCGCCGATGCCATGCCTGCCAAGGACCGCGGCCTGAGCATCGCCTTGAGTGCCAATGGTCTCGCACAGATCGGTCTGGGCCTGTACTGGGGCCCGCTGATCGCCTGGTGCCTGCGCGCCTTCGGTTGACGCTGCACGCACCGGCCGAATACGCGGTGGCATGCCGGTGGTCGCCTGCCACCGCTGCGGGACGGGGGCCAGCGCGGCTGACGTGTCAGGCCCCGGATCCTTTCGGGTGGCTGCCCGCCGCCTGCTCCCAGGCCGGGCAGTGACGACAGCGGCGTATCGCCCACATTCTTCCAGGGAACCCTGTCGATGGGACGCAGCGTTTTCAACGTCGTAGCGTGGACGACGGTGATCCTTATGCTGCCGCTGCTGCTGGCGGCTTGCCGGTCGCAGTCGGTCCGCACGGTCGCTCGCATCGATGGCATTGAGGTCCTGCGGCATGTCGATCGTCGGGTCGGTACCTTCGAATTCCTCTGGTACACGGTGCGGATCGACGGCGTCGAGGTGGCCATCAGCGAGCCCTGGTATGAGACCGGGCAGCGACGTTTCCAGCGTGTCGATCAGGTCAGGCTTGGCGAAGCCGATGCCGTGGTTGTAAAGGTTCTCGGGGTCTCACGCGAAAGCGCCTACAGCCACTTCATGACGTTCCTTCTCGAGCGGGACGGGCAGGGCGGCGTCGAGATCACCCGCCTGTCTCCCGTCGGCGCACCCAACGCTGACGGTCTGGATATCCACTGGCCGATCCCGGAACAGCGCCAGCGCTAGCGGATCGCAGCCCGGCCGCCTCGGCGCATCCCATCAGCGGCCCGCGGGAATCCACCCTGCCGGTGCTCGCTTGGCGCGCGTAGTCCCGCTCCTGCAGGGTCCATCACCGTCGGCTGATTCCCGTCCGCGTTGGCTGTTCGCCGTTCGCCTCGCGCGCGAAGCACTCTGTCCTTCAAGGCGGTGCCGGTCGCGTGCCGGTTGCCGGTTGCCAATACCTGCGCGGGTGGAACGCGCGCAGGAACGGCGCACGCGGCCGGGTGCAGGAACGCGGGGTTTGAAAGCCTGCGACGGTCGGGCGTCAGCGCACCAGGACCAGCGACAGCCAGGGTACGTAGGTGATGATCAGCACGGCCGCGAACAGGATCAGGAAGAACGGCACGCAGGCGCGCACCAGGGTCCAGATTGGCACGTTGAAGCGGTAGGCGGCGATGAACAGCGTCATGCCGATCGGCGGCGTGAAGTAGCCCAGCTCCATGTTCGCCAGGAAGATCACGCCGAGGTGGGCGGCGTCGATGCCATAGCCTTCGGCAATCGGCAGCAGCAGGGGCACCAGGATCACTGTCGCCGAAAAGATGTCGAGGAACATGCCCATCAGCAGCAGGAACAGGTTGAGCAGCATCAGGAAGGCGAGCTTGCTGTCGACGTGCTCGCGGATGAAGGCGAAGACGCGCGTCGGCACCTCGGCATCGACCAGATAGTTGGTGAAGGCCAACGACACGCCAAAGATCAGAAGGATGGCGCCGACCAGCACCATGGATTCGCGCAGCACCTTGGGCAGCATGCGCAGGGTGACTTCGCGGCGGATCACCACGGTCAGGATCAGGGTATAGGCCACCGTCACGGCAGCGGCCTCGGATGCGGCAAACCAGCCGGCGTAGATGCCGCCCAGCACGATCACCGGCAGTGGCAGTTCCCAGGCCACGTCGAGCAGTGCCGCCCGCACCTCGCGCCAACCGGTCGCTGCGCGCGGCGGACGCGGCGGAAGGCGCCGACCCTGCCAGATTGCATAGGCGCTGAGCATCACGATCATCAGCAGCGCCGGCAGCAGGCCAGCACGGAACATGTCGTCGACACCGACCGCGGCGCCGCCGGCGTGCTGCGCGACGACGGCGTAGAGGATCAATGGCAGGGCCGGGGCAAGCAGCAGGCCGAGGCTGCCACAGGTGGTCAACAGTCCAAGCGCGAACGGCCGTGGGTAACCTGCCTGCAGCATCGCCGGCAGCAGGATCGCGCCGATGGCGACGATGGTCACGCCGGACGCGCCGGTAAAAGCGGTGAACAGCGCGCAGGTCAGGATGGCGACGATCGCCAGCCCGCCAGGCATCCAGCCGAGCAGGGCATCCGACAGTCGCACCAGTCGTCGGGGCGCCTGGCTTTCAGCCAGCAGGAAACCGGCGACGGTGAACAGGGGAATCGCGACAAGAACCGGCATGTCAGCCAGCCGGTAGAACTCGATCATGACGATACTGAGATCAAGTTCCTGCGCGTGGAAACCGAGCAGCGCGATTGCGGCGATGATCGCGAACAGCGGCGCACCGAGCAAGGCGAGCGCCAGCAGCACAAGAACGGTCAGCACGACGATCATTTCAGCGAACCAGGGTGATGTCGTCTTGCGGCGCCGGCCGCCGGATCGCGGCGTTGGCCAGTCGCAGTGCGATCACTGCCAGCCCGACGGGCAGTATCAACTGTGCCACCCATGTCGGAACCATGGCGAAGGCGATGCCGCCCATTTCATACTCGTCGCGCACCATGCGCAGCGCCTGCCAGGCAAGGATGGCGCTGACCGATGCGGCGAAACCGTACGTCGCCAGGCGCACTACACGTGCGGCGCCCGGGGGCAGCCAGCGGGCGGCGATGTCCAGGCCGATATGACGTCCTTCCCGTGCTGCCGCCATGGCACCGAGCATGGCCAGCCATAACACCAGCAAGCGTAGCATCGGATCGAGCCAGGGCACACCGGTGTCGAAAGCCGTGCGCAGGAGGATAGATGCCGATGCCAGGAGCACCAGCGCGAACACCGCCGCTGCCAGCACCATGTCCTCGACACGGTGCAAGGCACCGATCGCGGTCCTGTGCGGAACCGCGTTCATTGACCGCCACTGGCTCCGCTGCGCACGCGCTCGAGTTCCGCCATCATGATGCGGAAGTTGTCTGCGCCGAGCGTGCCACGTTCGACCAGCGCCTGCGCGCTGCGTTCACCGATCGACTGCCAGTAGGCAAGTTCCTCGGCATTGGGTTCGAAAAACTCGATGCCTTCGCCGCGAAGGGCTTCCCGGGCTGCAATATTGTCGCGCTGGGTCTGGGCATCGAGACGGACCACGCCTGCCTGGATCTCGGCATGGATCACAGCCTGGTCCGCCTCATCGAGGCGATCGAAGGTGCGCTTGTCCAGTGCCACAATGGCGATCAGGTAGGCGATCGGCATGTCCACCATGTGACGGATGCGGGTGTGCCACTGGAACGCCAGCGCGCCGGACGGCGTATTGGCGACGGTGTCCACCAGGCCGGTCTGCAGGCTCGTGTAGACATCGGCGATCGACAGCGGCACGGGCTGGACGCCGGCCATCTCGTAGGTCACCGATGAGATGACGTCCCCTTGCGGCAACCAGGCCTTGGAGGCGACCAGGTCTTCGCGGCCCCGGATCGCCTGCTTGCTCATCAGGTAGGCGAAGCCGCCGCCGGCGATGCCGGCTACCACGAGGCCTTTTTCGGCGAGGCCCTGGACAATGATCGGATCCATCACCTTGCGCACCGCTGCGACTTCGTGCTCGCTGCGGAACAGGAACGGCACGCCATAGATCATCGCGTCCGTATACAGCGAACTGAGCTCGCTGCCACTGAAGGCGCCGCCCTGTAGCTGGCCGACGCGAAGCTTGCGCAGCACGGTGGCGTCATTGCCCATCACGCCGCCGGGATAGAACTTCAGCTCGACGCGACCTTCTGTCCGGGACTGGATGGCTTCGCCGGCGGCGCGCATTTCGCGCATCCACGCCGTGCCTTCCGGGGCCAGCGTGGCGATCTTGAAAACAGTCGCGGCGGACGCCGGCAGCGCCAGCGACAGCATGAGCAATGCACACAGGCGTGCCAGCATCATCGTGTCCTCTCGTGGATCAGAAATAGTTGTCGGCCGAAGCCTTGAGTTCCGCCGCGCGCTGCTGCGCGAGCACGTTCACCAGGGTGAGGCCGGGCGCCACGGGGTCGGCGTCCAGCGCCTCGTCGAGAAGGCGGTCGTGCAACTCGCGGTCGAACACCAGGCGTGCGTAGTGCTGCGCATACAGCACACGCGCCATCTGGTTGCGACCGCCGGACAGTGCCAGTGCACTTTCAAAGTACGCCTGGCCCTGCTCCGGCTTGCCGCCGTAGGCAGGCGGAAGAAGTGTCGAAAGCACGCCAAGGTAAAGCAGTGGCTGGCCATTCTGGTAGGTCGCATCGAGCGCGACCACGCGTTGCAGCAAGGCCTGGACCTTGGGAATGTCGGCGATCATGTTCCAGTTGCCGCTGTCGGCCTGGACCAGGCCCGCCCAGGCGGCCGCGTAGGCGAACAGGGCGTCGATTTCGTCGGCAGGCACTGCCGCAGCCGACGCCTCGAAGGTCTCGAAGGGCTGGCCCTTCGATTCGCAGAGTGCAGCCTGGCCGGGACAGAAGACGCGTCCGGCGTAGGCGAGCGCCCGGCGCGCAAGTCGCGTCGAGCGTGCGGGCTCGTCGACAAAAACGCCGGCGTAGACGCCGTAGAGCCGGCTTGCACTGAGCAGCAGGGTGGCATTGTCCGGGCTGTTTTCGATCAGGCCATCGAGCAGGATCAGGTAGGCCGGCAGGGCCGCGCGGACGGTGTCGGGATCGTCGTGGTTCTCGATGCCGGCGCTGAGGCCGCTGCTGATGCCTGAAGTTGCCTTGCCCACGAGTTTCGTACAGCCGGTCACCGACAGCAGGGCGGCCAGCACGATGCAGGCACGCACGGTGGAGCGGCGGATGTGCGGGGCGTGGGAGGTCATGCCGGGCAGTTCCAAGCGTCGGTGCAGCCATATAGTGTAGCGGGCGCCATGACACGCCGCAGGGACGGATTGCCCGGGCGCTGCCACTGGACCACACTGCCGGCATGGAAACCGCCAAGACCTACGACCGGGCCTATTTCGATGCCTGGTATCGCCGACAGGGCATCAATCGTGGAGCGATCCTGACGCGCAAGGTCGCCATGGCCGTCGCGACGGCGGAATTCCACTTGATGCGGCCAGTCCGCTCGGTGCTCGACGTCGGCTGCGGCGAGGGCGTGTGGCGGGCGCCGTTGCTGTCGCTGCGTCCGAAGGTCACCTACCTGGGCCTCGACAACAGCGACTACGCCGTCGCGCGCTTCGGCCGGCGCCGCAACTTGCACAAGGCCCGCTTCGGCGACCTCGAACATCTGCGCTTCGACCGGGCGTTCGACCTTCTCGTCTGCGCGGATGTGCTGCATTACCTGGCAGATGCGGAAGTCCGCCGCGGCCTCTCCGGTTTCGCTGCCTTGTGCCATGGTGTCGCCTACCTGGAAACGTACTGCGCCGAAGACGAGATCGATGGCGACCTGCTCGGGTTCCGTCGTCGACCCGCGGCGTGGTACCGGCGCGAGTTCGCGCGGGCGGGGCTGGTGGCCTGTGGCAGCCATCTCTGGTTGAGTCCTGTCCTGGCGGACGAGGCGGCGGCGCTGGAGATGCAGGTGCCAACGGCGCGAACGCGAAGCCGGCGTACCCGGGATGCTGTGGGTGCCTCGCGGTGAGCAGCCCGTCGGAAGTGCCTTACGAAGGGCTGGGACCCGACCAGGTCCTCGATGCCGTTGAAAGTCTGGGCATCTCGGCCGATGGACGACTGCTGGCATTGAACAGCTACGAGAACCGGGTCTACCGTGTCGGGATCGAGGCTGCGCCACCGCTGGTCGCCAAGTTCTACCGGCCCGGGCGCTGGAGTGATGAGGGCATTCTCGAAGAGCACGCCTTCGCGTTCGAACTGGCCGACGCCGACCTGCCGGTGGTTGCCCCGCTGGCGTTCGCCGGCACCACGCTGCATCGGCACCGGGATTTCCGCTTCGCCCTGTTCCCGACCGTCGGCGGCCGCTCGCCGGAGCCTGGTGACCGCGACGGCCTGCGGCGCGTCGGCCGGACGCTGGCACGACTGCATGGCGTGGGTCGCCGGCAACGGTTCACGCACCGCCCGCGACTGGACGTCGACACCTATGGGCGCCAGCCGGTGCGGACGTTGCTCGACGGTGACTGGTTGCCCGCACACCTTGTCGAGCCGTTTCGGGCCATCAGCGAACAGCTGCTGGCAAGCGTCGAGGCGGTGTGGGCGCGCGCAAGCGATGTCGCCACGTTGCGGCTTCATGGCGACTGCCATTACGGCAACCTGCTGCAGCGCGACGACGAAATCCTTCTGGTCGATCTGGATGACTGTTTGTCCGGACCGGCGATCCAGGATCTGTGGATGCTGGTGTCGGGGGAGGGCGACGACCTGCGGCAGCAATGGGATTGGCTGCTGGAGGGCTACAGCCTGTTTGCCGATCTCGATCCGCGGGAGTTCTCGCTGGTCGAGGCGCTGCGGACATTGCGCATTCTCCACTACCACGGCTGGATCGCGCGCCGCTGGAGCGACCCGGCATTTCCGCTGGCGTTTCCGTGGTTCGCGGAGAACCGGCATTGGGAAACGGTCATCGGGCAATTGCAGGAGCAACTGGCGGCGTTGCAGGCGCCTGCAGGCTTTCCTTGACCGCGGCACGATGGTTCGACGCTATGCCGGGGGCGCCTTTTTGTGTAAGGTTGATTCAACTTGTTCAGCTATCTGTCTGATAATGCATATAATTATTCGAGAAGAGCGAGCCGGTTTCCCCAAGCTACGGCGCGTTAAAGAAAAAAGTTGATGTCAATCACAGTTTGTGCTCCACTGTACTGGACCGGTCCCGGGCAGGCGTCGCCGGGCTTGGAGGGGGAGCCCAATGTCCTAGGGGAGGATTGGGCGGGCGATCCGCCCGGGCCGGTCGATCCAGCGCATTTCAAGGCGCGTGCTGGCGCTTCGTGGCGCAGCGCCGGTGCCTGCTCACACGCCGGTCCCTTTCCCGCACATGGGTGTCGAGGCTGCACGCCTGCAGACAAACAGTACGCAGGCGCCCGGAACGTCAGGCGCGAAGCGCGTCAGACACGACGTTCCCCGAACGCGTGAATCGTCAGACACGAAGGTCGTCGGACACGTCGATCCCCGGACACCCGGTTGCTCTGACTGGAAGGCCTTCAGACACGTCCATGTCCCTGGCTACGTGGAACTCATGCTGCTGACGCGGAAACGGGCGACCGCCGGGCCCAGGGCATCGGAAAGTTTGCGTTTTCCAGCGACGCAGGTCGGGCCGAGTCCTTGTTCGCAGGACTTTCCTCAATGCTCGCAGCGGGGTCTGTTGCAGGCAGCGTCAACGCCGCCCGGAGAAAGGCTTGTGCTCCGGCGTGATGTCTCAGCACTGTGCCCGAACCTGCCGCGCAATCGCGGCGCGCTACTGGAATCCGTTGGCGAAAATCAGGTCTGCCTGCAGTTCAAAGGCACCGACATCGGGCACACCGTGGCGCGGGTAGCCACGCTGGTCCACCGCCGGCGCGCCCGTGGCAGTTCCGGCATCGACCGCTGCACTGCCGGGCAGCAGCGCAAGCGTCGGCGTCGGACCGCCGTTGTAGCCGGGAGCGCCGACTGCGACATCGGCGAACTGTGATCCGGGCGTGACCGGCATTTCGTTCTGGCCGGATCCCGGTCGCAGCTGCGGCCACTGGATGTTGTGGCTGCCCGACACCGGTGAATTGAGCAGCGTCCACGGGTTCCAGGCATTGCCGCCGGTGTTGTTCCGGAACAGCACGTTGCGCAGCGTCAATGGCGCATTCGCGGCGTTGCTGATGCCACCGGCGAAGCAGACGGCGCAGTCGGCGCGGTTGTCGACGATGCTGCTGTTCTGGATGGTGATGCCACCCGTGGCACCCAGGTTGATGGCACCGCCGAGTCCATTGAGCGCGATGTTGCCGTGGAAGGTGCTGTTGACGATGACGCCGCTCGCCGGCGTGCCACCATGGTTGAACAGCGAGAGCCCGCCATAGCCGGTGGCCGAGACGTTGCCGATGAAGCTGGAAGCGCGGATCTCGAAAGGTCCGCCCTGGAGGTAGACGCCGGCCGTATGCGAATTGCTGCTGCCGAGGCTGCGGTTGCCCTCGACAAGGGTGTCGCGCAGTCGAACGAAACTGTCCTGGTCGTAGGCAACGGTGAACAGGCCACCGCCGTAGGCATTGGCGTCGTTGTCGGTCACGCGCGTGCGGCAGAGATTGATGTGGCGCTGCGCGCCATCGACGCCCAGGCCACCGCCGTTCCCGCCGTTGCCGGGATTGCCACCGGTGCCCGTGGCACGGTTGTCGCGCAGTTCGCTGTCGAACAGGTTAACCAACCTTGATCCGAGCGAATACACGCCACCACCGTTGGCGCCACTGTTGCCGATGATTCGCGTGCGGACCAGGCTGAGTTCGGCAGCACCGACGACATACAGCCCGCCACCCCCATCATCCTGGGCGACCTGCACGGCGTGGTTGTCCTCGAACACCGAATCGAAGACGCGAATGGTCACCGCCTGCCATGGACCGCCGCTGGGTTTGTAGAGGCCCGCACCCGACTGGGCGGGCGTGTGTCCATCCCTGATGCGCGCGTTGATCAGGTCGAAGCGGTAGGCCTGGTTGCCGGGATTCTCGACGAGCAGGACGCGTCTCGCATCGCCACCGGACAAGGTCGCACCATTGACGTCGAGCAGCGTTGCGCGGGTGACGCGCAAGGTCTGGCTGATCGCCAGCGTGCTGTTGCCGATATGCAGTCGTATGGCGCCGCCGGCATCCAGCGCCGCCTGCAGCGCGGCGGTTGTGACCGATCCGGCTGATCCGTTGCCGAGCACATTCCAGGTGGGTGCCACGGGCGTCGCGGGTGTGGCGCAGTCGAAGCCGCTCTGTCCATACGCTGTCGCTGCCATCACCAGCCCTGCCGCAGCGAAGCAGGTGCGCAGCATCGTGCGGGCTCGATGGGGTTCCGGTTTCATGCGGGTGCCTCCAGGATCCGGGGACGGCCAGCTTAGCGGAGCCGCCGTATGCGGGCTGAAGCGCCAGGCGTCCTCAGAACAGCGCCAGCTGGGGACCCGACGGCCGCCGGAACTTGTCCATGTCCAGCGCCGGAAATTCCCGCGACAGGCCCAGTCGCTGGCAGGTTCTGGCGAAGCGTTGCGCGATCAGCTGCGCGTAGGGCCCGGTGCCGCGCATGCGGGTGGCGAAATCGGAATCGTAGTCGCGCCCGCCACGCATCTGCTGCATGCGGCTCATCACATGCGCAGCCTTCAGCGGGAAGCGTTCCTGCAGCCAGTCGCGGAACAGCGGCGCCACCTCCCAGGGAAGACGCAGCAGCACCCAGGCCGCGTACCTGGCGCCAGCTGCGGCGGCGCTGGAAAGGATCGATTCGAGCTCGCCATCGGTGAGGAAGGGCACCACGGGCGCGACATTCACGCCGACGGGAATGCCGGCGTCCGTGAGGCGGCGGATCGCTTCGATACGTCGCGCCGGGGCGCTGGCGCGTGGCTCCATGTAGCGGCTGATATCGGTATCCAGCGTCGTGACGGACAGCGACACGCTCGCCAGTCCGTCCGCGGCCATGCCGGAAAGCAGGTCGATGTCGCGTTCGACCAGTGCGTTCTTGGTGACGATGTGTACCGGATGACGCGTCTCTGCCAGGACCTCCAGGATGTCGCGCGTGAGCCGTTGGCGGCGTTCGACGGGCTGGTAGGCATCCGTGTTCGCGCCGAGCATCACTGGCACCGGCCGGTAACCCGGGCGCGCCAGTTCCGTGCGCAGGATCTCGACGGCATTGCCTTTCGCAAACAGCCGGGTCTCGAAATCGAGGCCGGGCGACAGGCCGAGATAGCTGTGGCTGGGCCGTGCATAACAGTAGATGCAACCGTGCTCGCAGCCCCGGTAGGGATTGATCGTCGCGTCCGGACCGTTGTCGGGCGAATCATTGCGCTGGACCAGGCTGCGGGCCGTTTCCTCGGTCAGCGTCGTCGCCAGTCGCGCCGGCGGGTCTTCGACCTCGCCATGCCAGCCGTCGTCCTCCACCTGGACTTGCAGCTTTTCGTAGCGGCCCTCGCGATTGTCGACCGCACCGCGTCCTTTCGCGGCGCCCCGGTCGAAATCGTTCGCGGTGCTTTTCAGGGCCATGATGGGATACGAAAGTCCGGGTGATGCCTTTTGACTTGACTGGGTCGAAAGCAACGATGGGGGGTGAAGGATTCCGGGTCGCGGCTGCGCAAAGGGGCGGGTGAAGTCGCCCATCGCTCAAGTCGTCAGTCCGTCCGTGTTGGTGCAGCGTTGACCCGGATGCACGGACAACGCGGCTGTTGCGAAGTTGATCCGCCGGCATCTGGAGCTGGCGAGTGACCACCATTTCCACGCGCCCATGCTAGTGCGCCGGCGCCGGGAGGACGGCCGATCTGGTGACACGAGGCGTCGCCAGAGTGACGCCCGTATCACCGACGATGGCACACCGTCCTGATCCTGGTGACGGACGAGCCTGCAAGGCGGCAGCCGGGCCCGCGGTCACTGCAACCGCGGGCCGGTGCGTGCCGTTACGGCGGCGTCACTGTGATCCGCTGGGGCCTGGACCGGCCGACCGAGCGGATGTCGGGACGGTACATGTCTTCGGCCTGCGGAGGCGGCACCACGAACTCGCCGGGCGACACGGCGCGAACCAGGTAGTACAGCTGCGCCGTCTGGCCCTGCCACATGCGGATCGCGGCGACATAGCGGTCGTCGCGGTATTCCTCGTGACGGATGTCGGCACCGTAACGCTCGTTCATCGGCATGCCGTCGATGACCAGGCTTTCCAGGAGGCGGCGATCGACCAGGTTGAGGTTTTCGGCTTCCAGACCACCGGGTAGATAGTCGACCACGAGCAGGTCGTCGGAACGCTCGCGCGCTTCGATCGTCAGACGGACCACCAGGCTTTCGCCCTCGCGCACGGCATCGCCCTCGAAGGGGGTGCCACGGGTGGTGAACCAGTCGCGGCGGATGTGCACGCCGTCGTCGGCGACGGCCGGCGGCGAGCGGGGAACACCGACGCTTTCGCGAACCACGTACAGGCTGCCGCTGCCGGCCGGGTCGAAGTGCACGCCACCGGCCAGGGCGGCGTCATCGAAGGAACGCGCGAACATGGCAGTCGATGCGATTTCCTCGGCCGCATCGCCGATACGCAGCGTGCCACTCACCGCATCGGCGTTGTCCTTGCGCAGCTGTCGGCCCAGCCGGAACAGGGCCAGCTGTTCCTGCGTGGTCAGGTAACGGCGCACTGCCGTGCTCTCGCTGCCGAGGGAGCGCGCCAGGCCCAGCAATTCACTGTCGATCCCGGGTACCCGCACATCGTGCTGACGCAGCAGCGCCAGCGCGAGCGCGCGATCACGAAGGGTGCTGCCGTAGTCGCCCAGCCAGCGCGGCCGCTGTGGCGCATGCGAGAACGCACGGGTGAGGGTCTCGATGCCACGCGGCTGGTCACCCTGCAGATGCAGCGCCAATCCCAGATGGACCAGCGACATCAGGCTGCCCGCCTGCTTTGCTTCGTTGTCCTTCATCGCACGCAGCGTGCCCAGCGGTGCGCGGCCCAGGCGGGCCAGCACATAGCCGGCATGCGCCCGCACGGCGAAACGCAGCGCTTCGCTGTTGTCATAGGCGTAATAGCGGTCGCCGCCGGAGAGCAGGTCCTCGTTGAGCCGATCCAGCGCCGCTTCAAGGACCGGTTCGGGAATGGTCTGCCCGGCGTCGCGCGCTTCGATCAGGAACTCGGCGACGAACGGCGTGAGCTGCGTCTGCGCCTGGCCTTCGCCGCCCCACATGCTGAAATGTCCGCTCGGCATCTGCATGGCGGAAATGCGCGACAGCGATTCGTCGAGTGTCGCGCGCCGCTTGTCCTCGTCGAGCGTCGCCAGGCCCAGGCGCTGCGCCGTGCCGGCGTCGAGCAGCGCCAGCGGGAAGGCGCGGCTGGTGGTCTGTTCCAGACAACCGTAGGGGTAGCCGATGAGGTATTCCAGCGCGCTGCTGAAGGGCACCGGCGGCTGCCGGGACACGCTCAGCGCGACCGTGCCGGAACCGGGCAGGTAGGCGCCCAGCTCGCCGGCGCCCAGCTGGACGCTGCTGCCCCCGGGCAGCTCGTCCATGCGGCTGGACCGCAACGTGCCCCAGCCCGGTCGCACGACCAGTTCGAACCGCCGATCCAGATCCACGCCGTCTCCACGCACCTGCACGCGCAGGCGTCCGACGTCCTGGCCGGGCAGGGCGTGCAGGGGCACGCTGACCACGGCGCGTTCGTTGTCGTCGAGCCGGACCTGGCGGCGCCCATCCTCGACGCGCAGCGGACGCTCGGCGCTGACGTCGAGATCGAAGGCCTGTGCCTTGCCGCTGAGGTTGTGCAGGTCCAGCGTCACCTGCGAGCGGTCGCCTGGCGCCATGACGCGCGGGCTGGAAATCTCCGCCACCAGTGGCGCGCGCACTTCAACAGCGCCTTCGGCACTGCCGAAGCTGTTATCGGTCCACACGACCGCCGACAGGCGCAGGCGACCGTTGAAGTCCGGCACCTTGACGGCAAGGGTCGCCTTGCCATCGGCACCGATCTGCACCGGACCGGCGAACAGGTCGACCGTGGCGACCTTGGCTGTCGGCCTGCGCGCCTGCGGCAGCGCATCAAGTGCCAGGTCACCACCGTAGCGCAGGGTCGCGCCATGGCCGTCGCGGTATTCGATCACCTTGCCGTAGAGGTCATAGGCGTCGACTACGTAGCGTCGTGCAGCAAAGAAATAGTCGCCGGCATCCGGCACCGGATAGCGCGTGATGTTGATGATGCCCTGGTCGACCGCGGACAGGCTGATCATCGCGGTCTGGCCGGCCAGCGTCGGCGCCTCGACGGTAATGGCCAGGTCGTTGCCGGGGCGGATGCGTTCCGGCGCCTGCATCGTGATCGCGACGCGGCGGTCACTGCGCTCGATTGGCAGGTGCGCGATGCCGATCGAGCGATTCGGCGTGATCTTTTCGCGCGCCGATCCGGGCCGGAACACGATCGCGGTCAGGTAGATGTCGTGGCGTTCCCATTCGGCCGGAATATCGATGTCGACGACGGTACCGTTCTTCACGTCGATACGACGGCTGTGCAGTAGGCGATCACCCGCTTCGACAAGCAGGATGCCGGGACCGGGCTGGGGTGGCGTCAGCGTCAGGCGCGCGGTGTCGCCGGCGCGGTAACCGCTGCGATCCAAGGCGACCTTCACCTTGTCCGGACGGGCCGCATCGCCCTGGTTGCTGTCGTCGCCGCTCCAGCCCGCGACGAAGGGCAGCCGCGTCACCAGGCCGGTGGCAGGATCGGTGACATCGACGCGGTAGTCGCCCCATTCGACGCGCGCTTCGTAGCGCGCCGGACTGCGACCGTCGAGCTGGAGCGTCTGCGTCGGACCGACGGTTTCCCAGTGGGAGATGTACTCGACTTTCCAGCCGAGTTCGGGGTCATGGCTCCAGATGTAATCGCGGCGATCGCGCATGAGCGCGACTTCGACGGCACCGGCGGCCAGATTGCCGCCCGCGTCGGTGCGCGCGATCTCGAACTGTGCCGGTGCATTGGCGGCGGTTGCCTCGCCGGCGTCGAAGAGCGGCCGGATGCCGGCCAGCGTTTCGCTGGGCCAGATGACGCGCTTGATGGTGCGACTCACGGCGCGACCGCCGGGTTCGAACACGCTGCCGCGGACAAAGACGGCGACCGGGGTGCCCCTCGGCAGCCCCTCGGGCAGCGCAATCTCCGTGTCGAGACGGCCATCGGCAGGCAAGGCCTGGTCGATGGCGGGCTCTTCGAGCCTGGGCAGTGCAAGGGTGGGGTCGCCGAAGCGGAAGCCCGGCAGCGCCTTCACGATCTCGCCGGCGCGCTCGAACCCCAGCTCGGCCATGAAGCGGTTGCCACCTGCGGGTGCACCGTAGAGATACGCGGCTTCGACCTTGAGCGGTAGCGACATGCCGGCCGGCATGGCTTCATCACCGCTCGCCAGTTCCAGCTTCAGACGTTCCGGAAGGAACTCCTCGATGCGCAGCGCCATGGCGCCAACCGCCTGACCTTCCGGATCGAGACGGACTTCCAGGTTCCATCGGCCGGTTGCGACATCGGCCGGAAGCTCGCGCTCGAACTGGAACCAGCCCAGGGCATCCGGCGTGGCTTGCGCGCGCGCATAGACGCGGCCATTCGGTTGCAGCAGACGCAGGAACACCGGCGAAGCGTCGACGGCGCGGCCGTCATGATCGCGCAGCAGGCCCTGGACGCGGATCGCCTCGCCGGGTCGGAACAGATCACGTCCGCCCCACAGGAAAACGCTGCGCTCGCTGCCGCCGACGCGACCGCCGAGTTCAAACGCCGACAGGTCGAGCGCGGGCGTGCGCAGCGAAAGCAGCGAGAAGTCGTTGCCCTTGCGCGCGACCAGCAGGTGCTCGCGCGTCGCACGAACTGCCAGGGAGGCATTGCCATCGCGATCGCTGTCAGCCCCGGCCAGGGACTTGCCATGCCGATCCAGCAGCTCGACGGCGACGCCCGCCACCGCTTCGCCCGTCGCCAGCGAGGCGACATGCACGAAGGTGCTGTCCTGGTGGACACGGGCATGGATGCCGAGATCGCTGACAAAGAACAGCGCGGTCTCGTAGCTGTCGTCGAAGCGGCTGGCGCCGCGCATGATCGCGAAGTAGGCGCCAGGTTCGGCCAGCTCGCGCAGGTCGCGGACCGGGATGTGGTTGAGGGTGCGCTCATTGGGATCGGCACGCAATGCGAAGCGGCTGCTGTAGACGCTGTCGGCCATGTCGGTGATTTCGCGCATCTCCCAGCCGCTGCGCTCGCCGTTGCGCTGGTAGTCGGCGAGGAATTTCGGCAGCGCACGATCGCGCACGCGCAGGAATTCGATATCCGCTTCGGTGACATTGATGGTGATGACCGGCAGTCCGGCGCTGTCGCGGCCAGGCAGCACGTTGCCCTGGCTGGCGAAGCCCAGCATCGGCGGTTGCGGGCCGGAATACAGTGCATGCTCGAAGGCCTGGCCGAGCGTGCTGCCCGCTGCCGCGGCCAATTCCGGCTTGACGGTCAACTGGTAGCGCTGGTCCGGCTCCAGATAGGGGAACACCAGCGTGGTGTTGTCGTCCTCCATTTCCCAGGAGCCGACCGGCCTGGCGTCGCCTTCATTGCGCAGGTCCAGCAGCTTGTCGAAATCCTGGCTGGGTGCGAGTGCTTCCGAGAAGCGGACCCGGACGGCAGGGCGACCGTAGCGGGTGAAGCCCAGCAACTCGGCGACATGGAAACCGCTGCTTTCAGGCGGCGCGATGAAGTGGGTCGCAGGTTCGGCGCCGTTGCGCGTCGTGCCCGGCACGGGCTCGGGTTGGCCGGCGTCACCGCCGCAGGCGGCGAGCAGCAGCGCCAGCATCGACAGCGCCAGCAGGTTCGAAAGGCGGACAAGGGCGGGGCGCATGCGTCAGCTCCAGTGGCAAGGCGCACATGATAGGGCGGGCGGGCTGGAGGCGTCTGCGGTTGTCCGCTGAGCCGGGGTGATATTTCCGTCAGGTTTCCGGGACGCTCAGGCGCCGCGCAGCTCGCGCCCGGCCACGAACACGCGGGGGCGCGGATGCGATCCGATCCAGTACGCGAGCTCGGCCGGATGCGCACACGGCCACAACAGGAAATCGGCAACATACCCGTTCTTCAGTGCGCCGCGATCAGCGGCCAGGCCGAGCGCCTTCGCGGCATGCGTAGTGACGCCGCGCAGCGCTTCCTCGGGCGTCAGCCGGAAGAGGACACAAGACTGGTTCATCGCCAGGCGGAGCGACGGCATTGGCGACGTTCCCGGGTTGAGGTCGGTGGCCACCGCCATGGCCACGCCGGCCTTGCGTAGTGCCTCGATCGGCGGCTGCCGTGTTTCACGCAGGGCATAGAAAGCGCCCGGCAGCAGCACGGCCGTCGTGCCGGCCTGTGCCATCGCCTCGATTCCGCGCTCGCTGACCCACTCCAGATGGTCGGCCGAGAGGCCGGAGAAGCCGGCAGCCAGCGCTGCGCCATCAAGGTCGCTGAGCTGTTCGGCATGCAGCTTGACAGGCAGGCCGAGACGCCGCGCCGCTTCGAAGCAGCGTCGCACCTCGTCCGGCGTGAAGCCGATGCCTTCGCAGAACGCATCCACGGCATCGACCAGGCCCTCCGCCGCCAGTCGCGGCAGCCAGTCGTCGCAGACTGCGGCGACGTAGCCGGCGCGATCGTCGGCGTATTCGACGGGCAGTGCATGCAGGCCGAGGAAGGTGGTGCGGACGGCAATGCCGAGATGCCCGCCGATCCGCCTTGCGACCCGCAGCATGCGCCGCTCGGTCTCGAAATCCAGGCCGTAGCCGGACTTGATCTCGATGCAGGTGACGCCTTCGGCGAGCAGCGCGCGTGCGCGCGGCAGGGAGTCCTCCAGCAATGCGTCCTCGCTGGCGGCGCGGGTCGCGCGAACCGTGGACACGATCCCCCCGCCCGCGCGCGCGATCTCCTCGTAGGTCGCGCCCTGCAGGCGCATCTCGAATTCATTGGCGCGATTGCCGGCGAAGACCAGGTGCGTGTGGCAGTCGATCAACGCCGGTGTCACCAGCGCGCCGTCAGCCGACAGTCGATTGCGCATCAGGAATGGTTCGGGAAGCAGGTCGCGCGGTCCGGCGTATTCGATGCGGCCTTCGCTCCAGGCCAGCGCACCGTCCTCGATCACCCTGTGGCCGTCGGCGCCGGCCAGCGTCAGCAGCCGGGCATCGAGCAGCACGCCGCTGCCGTGGTCATTCCGGATCGTCTTCATGGCCGCAGGATAGCGGCTGCCGCCGTGGCTGTCGGCGGCGGCGTCAGACCCAGCCGGTCAGATAGAACAGCGCGATGATGAAAAACACCGCCAGCGTCTTGATCAGAGTGATCGCGAAGATGTCCTTGTACGCCTGGCGATGGGTCAGGCCGGTGACGGCCAGCAGCGTGATGACCGCCCCATTGTGCGGCAGGGTGTCCATGCCGCCCGAGGCCATCGCGGCGACGCGGTGCAGCACCTCCATCGGGATGCCGGCCGCGTTTGCATTGGCAATGAAGCTGTCCGCCATCGCGGCGAGCGCGATGGACATGCCGCCCGACGCCGAACCGGTGATGCCGGCGAGCGCCGTGACCGTCACCGCTTCATTGACCAGCGGATCGGGAATGGAGCCAAGCGCGTTGGCCACCAGCAGGAAACCGGGCAGGGCGGCGATCACGGCACCGAAGCCGTATTCCGACGCCGTGTTCATGGACGCCAGCAGGGCGCCACTGGTGGCGGCCTTGCTGCCTTCGGCGAATGTCCTGGACACCGGCCGCCAGGCGAAGGCGATCACCGCCAGGATGCCGACCAGCAGCGCGCCTTCCACTGCCCAGATCGCAGTCAGCCGCGACACGTCCTGCACCACCGGCGCCGGCGTGCCGATCACGGCGGGCATGAAGCTGTGTTCGCTGCCGTAGAACCGCGGGATCAGCCAGGTGAACAGCAGGTTCGAGGCGCCAACCAGGATCAGCGGCAGGATGGCGAGCAGTGGATGCGCCAGTCTGTCCCCGGTGTACGGGGCCGGCTCGTTGAGCAGCGTCGCGGGGTCGCCGTAGCCTTCGCCGGCGCGTTCGGCGACGCGGCGCCGCCAGTCCAGGTAGAGCAGGCCGAGGACCAGGATGAACACGCCACCCAGCGTGCCGAGTATCGGCGCCGCCCAGGTGTTGGTGCCGAAGAAGGACGTCGGAATGATGTTCTGGATCTGCGGCGTGCCCGGCAGCGCGTCCATGGTGAAGGTGAACG
>CAZYHP010000043.1:0-22535 GCA_964647135.1 uncultured Rhodanobacteraceae bacterium | reverse complement strand
GCGAGCATGGTCAGCTTGATGCCGGCCTTCTCGTTCTCCCTGTTGAGCTGCACGCGCAGCGCTTCCAGCTCGGTGATGTCGGCTTCGTCGTGCTGCGTGACGTGCGGGATCATCGCCCAGTTGCGCGCCAGGTTGGCGCCGGAAATCTTCTTGATGCGCGACAGCGGCACCGTTTCCACTTCACCGAACTTGCCGAAGTCGACCTTCGGCCAGGGCAGCAGGTTGAGTCCGGCACCGCCGCCACCTGTCCCGCTGCCGGTGGCTGCGCCGGCCAGCGCCGACTTCACGAAGTTCTGGATATCTGCGCGGGTGATGCGGCCGGCACGCGCGCTGCCGCTGACCCGTGCCAGGTCGACGCCGAGTTCACGCGCGAAGGCGCGCACCGCAGGCGAGGCATAAGGCACCTTGCCGGGCGCGACCGCATCGGCATCGAAGCGCTGCAACGGGCCCGACGTGGACGCTGCAGCCGGCGGTGGCGGAGCACTGCCCGCCGCGACCGTGCGCTCACCCGCCGCTTCCGCACTGGCCTTGGCCTCCGGGCGTGGCACTTCCGCCTGCACATCGGTGGCCGGTGCCGACGAGGGCGGCACATGGGCCGGCGCCGTGGCGGCCGGCTCGGCGGCACCGGCCTCCTCGATCAGGGCAACGACGCTGCCTTCACCGACGCTGTCACCGACCTTGACCCTGATTTCGCGGACGACGCCGGCGAACGGTGCCGGCACTTCCATGGTGGCCTTGTCCGATTCCAGTGTCAGCAGGCCCTGGTCGGCCTTGACCGTATCGCCGACGGCGACCAGCAGTTCGATCACTGGCACGGCATCAAAGTCGCCGATGTCCGGAACCTTGGCTTCCCTGATCTGGGCCATGAAGTCGTCCTGTCGCGTGCGGCAAAGGGGCCGTCATTGTGCCGGCTCGGCGCCGTCGCGGCCAGCCGGCGGCCGGGAGCCACTGCTACAGTGCCTCATGCATTCGAATGTGCTGGTCATCGGCGGCAGCGGCCTGGTCGGTCGTGCCGTGCTGCGGCGATGCGCGCGCGAGGGGCTGCGGCCGATCGCGGCAACGCGCGAGGACGCGCCTGAAACAGGCATCGCCGATCTCGCGGTGTGGCACTGTCGTACCGACATGGAGGCGATCGCCGGTCGGGTGTCGAGTGCGTCGGCCATCGATACCGTGATCGGTGCCGGGCCGCTCGACGGGCTGTCGCACTGGCTGACGCGCCAGCCGTTGCCCGGCCTGCGCCGCGTGGTGGCCCTGTCCTCGACCAGCGTGACCGTCAAGCCGGATTCGCCGGACACGGTCGAACGCGCGATCGCGCAGCGCCTCGCCGAAGGCGAAGCGCGGCTTGTCAAGGCCTGTGAGGCGCAGGGCGTGGCCTGGACGCTGCTGCGACCGACCCTGATCTGGGGCGAAGGGCGTGACCACAACGTCAGCCGGCTCGCCGCGATGGCGCGCCAGCGCGGACGGATCCTGCTGCCGCGATTCGCGCGCGGCCTGCGCCAGCCGATCCGGGCCGATGACGTCGCCGCCGCATTGCTGGCTGCCCTGCGCCGTCCGCAGGCCGCGGGTCGCCGTCTTGAACTGCCGGGCGGCGAAGCGCTGCCCTATCACGTGATGGCCGGCCGGATCGCGAAAGCGCTGTCGCCGGCCGCGGCGGTCTGGCGCCTTCCGCTACCGGCTGGCCTGTTCCGCGCCGCCGCACGGCTGCGTCTGATCCCGTCGGCCAGTGCGGCGGTCCTGCTGCGGATGGAGCGCGACCTGCAGTTCGACGGCCGACCCGCCGAGCTCGCCCTCGGTGTCACTCCACGCGGCTTCGAGCCCGAGGAGGACGACTTTCCCCGCCGGTGAATGGTGCGTTGCAACATACTGATCGCGCGGAAGTTTTACGGATTCTTTGCATTGCCAACCGCCGCGACTGATCCCTATGATAGGGATACGCTGGCGTATCGAAGGTTTGTGTTCCGTACGGCCTTGGCGGGCCGGGAAGGCGAGCATGGTGCGTCGCCGTTCCCACGAGATATCCACGACATCGCACCCCAGGGAGTTTCGACATGCGAGTCCTGCAACCCCTTACCGTCGGCCTGCTTGCGGTCGGCCTTGTCGCCTGCGGCGGCGGCAGCAACAGTCCGCGCGCGGTCGATGCGCCAGCGGCGACGAACAACAACGGCAGTCCGGTCACGGGCGTCATCACCGCGCGCTTCGATCCCAGCGCCAGCGTGATTCCGTTCCCGTCCAACCTGTTGCTGCAGGGCACGACCGACCTCACGCTCAATCCGCCGGTGGCCAATCCCGCCAACAACGCCGATCCGGCGGTGGCGCTGAGCGCACTCGACGGCTTCAGCACCGTTGCGCCGTGGAGCTTCCAGATGTCGGTGCCGCCGAATCCGGCGACCCTGGTAGCGGGCCAGTCGATCCGCCTGTTCGAGGTGACCCTCACCGGTCCGGGTGGCGGTGTCACCGGCGTGGTCCGTGAGCTGTCCGCGCAGGAATTCGTGGTCGCCCAGGCGCCCAGCGATACCACCGGCCGCACCATCGCCATCGTCCCGACGATGCCGCTCAAGCAGCTGACCAGCTACATGGCGGTCGTTACCGAAGGCGTGACCGACACGCGCGGCAATGACGCGACGCCGGACCAGACCTATTTCCTCGCCAAGCGCACCACGCCGGTCTGCAACGGCGCCCAGGTGCTGGATCCACTGGTTCCGGCAACCAGCTGTCCGGCCCTTGAAGGACTGCGCCAGCTGGTCAACAGCCACGAGGGCGCCGCCGCCTCCCGCGGCATCCCTCGCGCCGACATCGTGTTGAGCTGGGTGGCGACGACGCAAAGCATCACGCCGGTGCTGCAGGCGGTGAAAAGCACCATCCAGCCGCGCGCGCACCAGCTGGCGCCGACCGGCCTGACCACCGCCGACGTCGGCCTGCCGCTGCCGCCGGTCGCGAACATCCACATCGGTTTCATCGAGCTGCCGTATTTCCTCGAGGCACCGAGCGCGCAGAATCCGGTCGCCGTGCTGACGGGATTCTGGGAGGCGAATCCGGGCGCCTACGTGCCGCCGTTCAATGCCCTGGGCCTGAACCCGACGTCCACGCACCTCACCTACGCCAATCCGATGCCGCGGGTGAAGTCGACCATCCGCGTGCCGGTCCTGGTCACGGTGCCGAATGCCAACTCCGGTCGCAGCAAGCCGGCCGCCGGCTGGCCCATGGCCATCTTCCAGCACGGCATCACCGGCAACCGTTCGCAGGCGCTGCCGCTGGCGGCGACGCTGGCCGGCCAGGGCATTGCCGTGGTGTCCATCGACCTGCCGCTGCACGGCCTGCCGCCGAGTTCGCCGCTGGCGATCGGCAACACGCCGTTCGGCGCCGTGGCGACCGAGCGCACCTTCAACGTCGACCTCGTCAACAACGACGGTTCGCCCTGCGCCGGTGGCGCGCCGGTCTGCCCGGATGGACAGGTCGACAGCTCGGGCGCCCACTACATCAACCTCGGCAACCTGCGCACCTCGCGCGACAACCTGCGCCAGGGCGAAGTCGACCTGCTGTCGCTGGCCGCGACCGCGCCGATGTTCGACTTCGACGGCGGCGGCAGTGACGTCGACGGCTCGCGCCTGAGCTTCGTCGGCATGTCGCTGGGTGGCATCAACGGTGGCGTCTTCCTGGGCCTGTCCGACACCGTCAACACCGGCATGCTGTCGGTGGCTGGCGGTGGCATCGCCCGCCTGCTCGACGGTTCGGCGACATTCGGTCCGCGCATCCGCGCCGGCCTGGCGGCTTCCGGCGTCCAGGCCGGCACGCCGACCTACGACCAGTTTATGCTGATCACGCAGACCGTGATCGACTCCGGTGACCCGATCAACTACGGCGTCCAGAACGCCGGCAATGCCCTGCTGCTGCACGAAGTGCTGGGCGACCTGGTCGTCCCGAACACGGTCGCTGGCGCACCGCTGGCCGGCACCGAGGCGTTGATCCGCGTCTACGGCCTGGCGCCGATCACGGCGACGACGCAGAACCCGGCCGGTGTACGCGGTGTCACCCGCTTCACCGCCGGCGACCATAGCTCGCTGCTGAGTCCGGCCGCATCGCCGGCCGTGACCCAGGAAATGCAGCGCCAGGTCGCCAGCTTCCTGGCCAGCCACGGCACCGCCGTGGTCGTCACCGACACCAGCGTCATCCAGAACTGATCAGGCAGGAGCCCACACAGATGAGCACGCGCAAGAACCTCAGTACCGCCATCGCGCTGGCGCTCGCGGCTTCCGCTGGCGCAGCCCAGGCCCTGGATTTCAGCAGCGGCGAATGGTCCGCTTCGCTGGATACCACGGTGACTTACGGCGTTTCGGTCCGCGCCGAAGATCCGTACGACATGAATGTCGGCAAGGCCAACCAGAATCCGCTGTTCCCGCTGCTGGGCCTGACGAACGCGCAGCAGCGCGCCGCGCCGGGCCGCTGGTCGGTGAACGGTGACGATGCCAACATGAAGTGGCAGAAGGGTGATGTCGTCTCCAACGCCATCAAGATCAGCAGCGAGCTGTCGCTGACCTGGCGCAACTTCGGTGCCTTCGTCCGCGGCATGGCCTTCCACGACTTCGAGTACGAAGACCGCGACGACATCTCCGAACTGGCACGCGACAAGGTCGGCCAGGACGCGAAGATCCTCGATGCCTTCGTGTACTGGAACTTCGGTCAGGGCGGCGGTCTCAACGGCAGCCTGCGCCTGGGCCAGCAGGTGGTCAGCTGGGGCGAGAACACCTTCATCCAGAACGGCATCAACGTCATCAACCCGGTCGACGTGTCGCGCCTGCGTACTGCCGGCTCGGAGCTGAAGGAAGCGTTCCTGCCTGTCAACATGATCTTCGGTTCGGTCAACCTGACCGAGAACCTCGCGTTCGAGGCGCTGTACCTGCTGGAGTTCGAACAGACCGAGCCGGAACCGGTGGGCACCTACTTCTCCACCAACGATTTCGCGGCGCTGGGCGGCGCCTATGCGATGCTGAATTTCGGCACGGTGGCGCAGCCGGTGATGAATCCCGACCTGTTCTGGGACGTCTGCGGTGGCCGTCGCCCCAGCGATATCGCCGCGATGAACCAGATGGTGCCCGCAGGTCCCGGCGGCGCGATGATCCCGTTGTACATGCTCGGCTGCCAGGCCGCGCTGCCGCGTGGCGAAGACCGCTATCCCGGCGACGGCGGCGAATACGGCATGGCGATGCGCTACTTCGCGCCCTGGGCCGGCGACACCGAGTTCGGCCTGTACTTCATGAACTACCACAGCCGCCTGCCGCTGCTGTCGGGCCAGGCGGTGACCAGCAGTGCGCCGAGCAGCGGTCGCGTCATCGTCGAATACCCTGAAGACATCCGCATGGTCGGCTTCAGCTGGAACACCAACATCCCCTGGGGCCTGGCGTTCCAGGGCGAGGTCTCGCACAAGACCAACATGCCGCTGCAGTTCGATGACGTCGAACTGCTGTTCGCCGGCCTGTCGCCGTTGAACGCGCTGGTGCCGCAACCGGGCATGCGTTTCAACAGCCAGCTGGGCAACTTCCAGCCCGGGGATGACATCCAGGGCTGGGAGCGCCACAAGGTGTGGCAGGGCCAGTTCACGCTGACCAAGGTGTTCGGGCCGGGCAACTGGCTGGGCGCCGACCAGATCGCGACCGTGCTCGAGTACGGCATCACCAAGGTCCGCGACCTGCCAGATCCGTCGGTCCTGCGCTACAACGGCGATGGCACCGACACCGGTGGCGGTCCCGATGTGCTCAGCGGCGCGCTGCGCAATCCGATCACCCAGGTCGGCGGTTTCCCCACTGAAACCTCGTGGGGCTATCGCGCTGCGCTGCGTGCCGACTACAACAACGCGTTCGGCAGCCCGTTCATGATCTCGCCGCGCGTTGCCTTCAACCATGATGTCAACGGCACGACGCCGGGACCGGGCGGCAACTTCGTCGAGGACCGCAAGTCCTACACACTCGGCGTCGAAGCGAACTACCTCAACCGCTGGGCGGTTGATCTCAGTTACACCCGATTCTTCGGCGCCGGCATGTTCAATGCGCTGACCGACCGCGACTTCTACACCCTGTCCGCCCGCTATTCGTTCTGAGGAGACATATCCATGCGCATTCGACAATCCGTGCTGACGACGGCGCTGGCGGCGGCCCTGGTGGCCCTGCCCGGCATCGCCGCGGTTCCCCAGTCCGAAGCCGACCGCCTCGGTGGTGACCTGACACCGCTGGGTGGCGAAGCGGCAGGCAATGGCGGCGCCATCCCGGCGTGGGACGGCGGCGTTCGCAGCGCGCCCAGCGGCCTGTCGTACACGCCCGGCCAGTTCCACCCGGATCCGTTCGCCAGCGACAGCGTGCAGTTCACGATCAACCGCGGCAACCTCAACGACTACTCGGCCAACCTGACGGAAGGCCAGAAGGCGATGTTCGCCCGCTACGAGTCGTTCGAGATGAACGTCTACCCCACCCGTCGCAGCGCCGCCTTCCCGCAGCGCATCTACGACATGACCAAGCGCAACGCCACCACGGCGCGCCTGGTCGCCAACGGTGACGGCGTGGCCGATGCGGCGGAAGGCATTCCATTCCCGATCCCTTCGAACGGCCAGGAGGTCATCTGGAACCACAAGTTGAAGTGGAAGGGCGTGTCCTCGGTGCGCTACAACAACCAGGCGCCGGTCACGTCGGGCGGTGGCTACAACCTGGTCCGTCTGCGCGAGGACTTCTTCGCGCCGTACGAAACAGAAGGCCGCACCATCGCCGACATCAACAACATCCTGCTGTATTTCTACCAGTCGGTCGAAGCACCGCCGCGCCTGGCAGGCCAGCTGCTTCTGGTGCACGAGTCGCTGAACCAGGCGGAGACGCCACGCCAGGCATGGGTGTACAACCCCGGCCAGCGTCGTGTGCGCCGCGCGCCCAATGTCGCCTACGACAATCCGGGCACGGCCTCCGACAACCTGCGCACCAGCGACATGACCGACATGTTCAACGGCGCGCTGGACCGATTCGACTGGGAGCTGGTGGGGAAGAAGGAAATCTACGTCCCGTACAACAGCTACAAGGCGCACGGTGCGCCGCTGTCCGACCTGATCCAGCCGGGACACCTCAATCCGGACCTGCTCCGCTACGAGCTGCATCGCGTCTGGATCGTCGATGCCCGGTTGAAGTCCGGAGCCCGTCACATCAACAGCCGCCGCACGTTCTATGTCGACGAGGACAGCTGGCAGATCCTCATCGCCGACCACTACGACAGCGACGGCAACCTGTGGCGCTACTCGGAAGCCCCGTCGATCAGCTACTACGAGATGCCGCTGTTCTGGTCGACGCTGGAAACGCACCATGACCTGAAGAATGGCCGCTACCTGGCCACCGGTCTGGACAATTCCGAAGGCAAGACCATCGACTACCGCATCCAGTTCACCGGCGACCAGTTCTCGCCGCAGAACCTGCGCAACCGCGGCGTCCGCTGACGCCTGCCGCAGCCGTCCGGCCATGTCACGGGGGCTGACATGGCCGGTACTGCGGCTGCGCCCCGCAGTTTTTCGTGCCAGCATGGAACCCATGGCCACGCCTCGACGACACCCCCTCACGTCCTGCCTGCTGGCAGTCGGTCTTCTCCTTGCCGCGCCGCTTTTCGCCGCCTGGCCCGACCCGGTCGATACGGCCGCCGACATCGTTCCGCGCGCGCAACGCTCGCTGATGCTCGACGTGGCGACGATTCCCGGGGATCGCCTGATCGCCGTAGGCGAACGCGGTCATGTCCTGCTGTCCGATGACGCCGGCTCCAGCTGGCGCCAGGTCGCGGCGCCGGTGCGCTCGACCCTGACGGCGGTCGCCGCCGGCGCAGGCGCCGTCATCGCCGCCGGCCACGATGGCGTCATCCTGCGCTCGACCGATCGCGGCGAAACCTGGCAGCGGGTTCGCGAGGAACGTTATTCTGCGGACAACCAGATGTCGCCCAGCAACGGCTCCCCGCTGCTCGACGTGCTGTTCCTTGACGACCGCAACGTGCTTGCCGTCGGTGCCTACGCCCTGGTGTTGCGCAGCGACGATGCCGGCGAGACCTGGCAGCCTGTGGAGATCGACCTCACTGGTGGGGCGGGTGCGGCCGAAGAGACAGAGGCGCTGGACGCCGATGAAGGCGACGGCCTGCTGTTCGATGCCGACGACCTCACCCTCGACGACGAAGTCGATCCGCACCTCAACGCCATCGCCCGCATCGGCGAGGCCCTGCTCATGGTCGGCGAACGCGGCGGTGTCTTTCGTTCCCTGGACGACGGCGAAAGCTGGCAGCGTCTGCAACTCCCTTATGGCGGCTCCATGTTCGGCGTCCTGCCGCTGACCGGACAGTCGCTGATCGTCTACGGATTGCGCGGTCGCGCCTTCCAGAGCGACGACGCCGGCGACAGCTGGCGCGAGCTGGATACCCGCGTCACCGCCAACCTGTTCGGCGGCGACGTCGGCGGCGACGGTCAAGTGGTCCTGGTCGGCGCCGAAGGCGTGGTCCTGCGCCGTGCCGCTGGTGACGACGCGTTCCAATCCAGCATCTACACCAACGCAGACGGTGAAACGCCGATCGGCGCCGCCGTCCGCCTGCGTCCCGACGGCGGCCTGCTGCTGGTCGGCGATCGCGGCATCACCACCTGGCAGGCACAACCATGAGCGCACCCGGCCCCTACGCGCCCGGACCCTTCACCCGGGCCGCCGAACAACTGGTATTCGGCGCCCGGCCGCTGCTGCTGGCGGTCTTCGCCGCGATCACCGCGGTCATGCTTTATTTCGCCAGCCAGTTGCAGGTCGACGCCGGATTCAAGAAGCAGATCCCGCTCGAACACGAGTACATGCAGACCTTCCTCGACTACGAACAGGAGTTCGGCGGTGCCAACCGCGTGCTGCTGGCACTGGTCGCGGAAGACGGCGACATGTTCGACCGCGAATTCTTCTCGGCCCTGGAAAACGTCACCACCGAGGTGCTCGCCATCCCCGAGGTCGACGACTCGCGTTCGCGTTCGCTGTACACGCCGAACGTGCGTTTCGTCGAGGTGGTAGAGGACGGCTTCGCCGGCGGCAACGTCATCCCCAATGAATTCACGCCGAATGTTCCCGGTTTTGTCGCCACCGACGAGCACTTCGCCACGCTGCGCGGCAACATCGTCAAGTCCGGCGTGCTCGGGCGCCTGGTTGCGCGCGACTGGTCCGGGGCCATGGTCTGGGCCGACCTGATTCCCGAGGGCGACGGCGTCAACAAGCTCGACTACCAGGCGGTTTCCGAGCAGTTCGAGGCGATCAGGCAGCGCCACGAGAAGGACGGGCACAAGGTCCACATCATCGGCTTCGCCAAGATGGTCGGCGACATCGCCGACGGCGCGCGTTCCGTGATCGTCTTCTTCGCGCTCACCATCGCCTTCACCTGGCTGCTGCTGTTCCTGTATTCGACCTCGGTGAAGCTGGCGACGCTGACCGTGCTGGCGGCGCTGGTGTCGGTGATCTGGATGCTCGGCGCCTTGCGCCTGATGGGCTTCGGCATCGATCCGATGAACATGCTGACGCCGTTCCTGATCTTCGCGATTGCCGTCAGCCACGGCGAACAGATGATCAACCGTTTCCGCGGCGAGATCTTCTTCGGTGGCCTGGAGGACGGTACCGCGGAGGAGTTGCGCGCCCGTCGCGGCCTGCCGCCGGAAGAATCAGCGCGCCTGGCGTTCCGGATGCTGCTGATCCCGGGTGCCGTCGCGCTGGTCGCCGGTTGCATCGGCTTCGCCACCATCCTGATGATTCCGATCCGGATCATCTTCGAGCTGGCCATCACCGCCACCGTCGGTGTGGCGATCACCATCCTCACCAACCTGGTGCTGCTGCCGGTGCTGCTCAGCTACACGCGCCTGCGCAACATGGAACGCAAGCGCGAATACCGCCTGCGCCAGTTGACCCGCTTCGACCGCATCTGGGCCCTGCTCGCCCGCCTCAGCCGCCCGGGTGCGGCGGCCGTCGTCATCCTCATCGGTGCCGTCGCCTGGTTCTTTGCCGAAAGCCATGGCGACAAGGTGATGATCGGCGATGCCCAGGACGGCGTAGCCGAACTGCGGCCGGAAGCGCGTTACAACCAGGATGCGCGTGTCATCACGCAGAAGTTCGCCCTGGGCGTCGACATCCTCAACGTGATCGCCGAGGCGCGTCCGGACGCCTGTACGCTCAGCTATCCGGCGATGGAAACCATCGACCGGCTGGCCTGGCACCTCGCCAATGTCGATGGCGTGCAACAGGTCCTGTCGCTGCCGCAGGCGGCACGGATGGTGAATGCCGGCTGGAATGACGGGTCCGTGCGCTGGCGCGTGCTGCCCAGGGACGCCGACAGCCTGCGCGTCGCAACGCAGGGGTTCGAGACCGATTCGGGCCTGCTCAACGGCGACTGTTCGTCGATTCCCGTTACCGCGTTCCTGTCCGACCATCGCGCCGAAACCATCGATCGCGTGATCGGTGCGGTGCGACAGTTCCGCGACGACAACAACGCCTTCGTCGAGGGCAGCGACTTCCGCAGCACGCTGGCCACGCAGGTCGCCGAAGCCGAGGCCAGCGGCGATGCCGCCGCCGACGCCGACCGCGTCAACCTGCGCCTGGCCACCGGCAGCATCGGCGTCGCCGCCGCCATCAACGACACCGTGCGTTCGGTCGAGCACCGCATGCTGTATTTCCTGTACGGCGCCGTGTTCCTGATGTGCCTGCTCAGCTTCCGCAGCATCCTGGCGGCGCTGTGCATCGTGCTGCCGCTGGTGCTGGTGACCGAGCTGGGCCACTCGTTGATGGTCGAGATGGACATCGGCATGAAGGTCAACACGCTGACCGTCGTCGCGCTCGGTGTCGGTATCGGTGTCGACTACGCCATCTACATCTTCGCGCGCATGCGCGAGGCGATGAACCAGGGACGCAGCCTGTCGGAGTCGTACTTCATCGCCCTGAAGACCACCGGCATCGCCATTTTCTATACCGCGCTGACGCTGGCCGTCGGCGTGGCGACCTGGATCTTCTCGGAACTGAAGTTCCAGGCCGACATGGGCCTGATGCTGACTTTCATGTTCGTGGTCAACATGGTCGCGGCGATCGTCTTCCTGCCGGCGCTGTGCCGCTGGCTGCTGCGCCCGAACGAGAAGGACACCTGGACCCCACCGCCGCTGTGAGGGCGACCGGCGTGACCAGCGCGGTCGCCTGAGAGGGCGGGCGAAAACCCTGGCCGCACCACTGCCGGCATGGCGCGGAATGATCGAAACGGGCGGCCGCCATGGCCGCCCGCTTTCGTTCCTGATATGGCCGCAGGGCGGATGGACCCAGCCATTGACGCGCCGCCCATGGAGGCCGCCCCATCGCCGAAGCGGCGGTCTCCATCTTCCGTCCATGCTTGCGACTACACTTCGCGCGATACTGGCGCGGCATGAAACTGTACGGAAAGCTGCTGTTGTCGATGATCGTCGCCGGCGCCATTGCGCTGATCGCGCTGGCCCTGACCATGAACTGGCGCATCGGCCAGGGCTTCGTCGACTTCATCAACGCCAGCGATGCCGAGCGCCTGCCGGCGATCGCCAGCAGCCTGTCCGAGCACTACGCCGGCAGCGGCAACTGGGATGGCCTGCGCGGGCGCTCACGGGTGTGGCGTGAAGTGCTGTCGCGCGCCCGCCACCTCGACGACGAGGCGCAGAGACTGGACGATGGCCCGGAGCCACCGCCACCCCAGGCGCCGCGACAACGTCCGCCCGAGCACTGGACGCCGTTCTGGGCGCGCCTGAACGTCTACGACGCCGATCAGCGCAAGGTGATCGGGCGCCATGACTACGCCGATATCGGCCGCCTGCAGCCCATCGTCGTCGACGGCCGCACCGTCGGCTGGGTCGGCCTGCGCGAGCTGGGCGAGGTGCGCTCGCGCATCGCCGAATCCTTCCTGCGCGGCCAGCGCATCGGGCTGTTCTGGGCCTCGTTGGCCATGCTGGCGATCCTTGCGCTGTCGGCGGCGCTGCTGGCGCGGGCCTGGACGCGGCCGATCCAGCGCATCGCCGAGGTTGCCCGTCGCATGGCCGGTGGCGACTTCGCCGCCCGCGTGGCGACGCAGCGCCGCGACGAGATCGGCAGCCTCGCCGGCGACATCGACTTCCTCGCGCATTCGCTGCAGCAGGCCGATGCCTCGCGCAAGCGCTGGATGGCCGACGCCGCGCACGAGCTGCGCACGCCGCTGGCGGTGCTCAAGGGCGAGCTGGAAGCCGTGCAGGACGGCGTGCGGCCGATGAATGCCGACGCGCTCGCCTCGTTGCATGCCGAGGCGACGCACCTGGGTGAACTGATCGAGGAACTGCGCGAACTGGCGCAGGTCGACATCGGTGCGCTGGACTACCGCATGACCGATGTCGATCTGGCCGCCACCGTCGATGATTGCCTGGATGCGCATGCCGGGCGGCTGGCGCAGGCGGGGCTGAGCGTGCAATGGCGTGCGCCGTCGACGCCGATGTTGTTGCGCGGTGATCCACGTCGATTGCGGCAGCTGGTGGAAAACCTGATCGAGAACACGCGTCGCTACACGCACGCCGGAGGGTGCTTGCGCGTGCACCTGGATGCCGATCGCAGCCGGATCCGCCTGCGTTTTGACGACACGGCGCCCGGTGTGGCCGACGAACTGCTGCCACGCCTGTTCGATCCGTTTGTGCGCGGTGGCAGCGCACGCACCCGCGCCGAAGGGGGTTCCGGCCTGGGTCTGGCGATCTGCCGGCGCATCGTCGAGGCACACGGTGGCCACATCAAGGCCGGACACAGCGAGCTCGGTGGCCTGGCCATCGTGATCCATCTGCCGCAGGCTGTCGCCAATCAGGGGTCGCAGGCATGAACCAGAGCATGATCGCACCCGATGTCATCCTCATCGTCGAGGACGAGCCCAAGCTCGCCAGCCTGCTGGCCGATTACCTGCGCGCCGCCGAGTTCGAGCCGCTGATCGTCGACCGCGGCGACGCGGCACTGGCCGCCATCGCCGAACACCGGCCGGCCCTGGTGCTGCTGGACATCAACCTGCCGGGCATGGACGGCCTGGGCGTGTGCAAGGAAATCCGCCGTGATTCCGACCTTCCGGTGATCATGGTCACCTCGCGCGCCGAGGAGATCGACCGCCTGCTCGGCCTGGAGCTGGGCGCCGACGACTACATCTGCAAGCCGTTCAGTCCGCGCGAAGTGGTCGCCCGCGTGCGCGCCGTGCTGCGCCGCGGCCGCGCAAACGACACCACGCCCGACAACGACCCGCTGCGCATCGACATGGATGCGCGCCGCGCCGAGCTGGCCGGCAAGCCGGTGCCGCTGACCGGCGTCGAGTTCGAGCTGCTGCGCACGCTGGTCGACCGTCCCGGCCGCGTATTCAGCCGCGCCGAGCTGCTTGATCGCATCTATGCGGATTTCCGCGACGTCTCCGACCGCGCCGTCGATTCACACATCAAGAACCTGCGCCGCAAGCTGGAACAGGCACTGCCCGGCCGCGAGCTGATCCATTCCGTCTACGGCGTCGGCTATCGCTACGAGCCCGCCGGACCCTGAAGCCCGCCGCTGTCCCGGACTCCCCCCGCGGCCGCGGGATCGGCCCGGCAGGGTCCAGGCGCCGGAATGGCTGACGTTGAGTCCGGCCTGGATGGGTGCGGTCCATGGCCCTGGGTTGCAGACGAGCACACCCCAGCCTGTTCCTTCACGCATCGCCACAACGGACAAGTAGGCCGCGTCGCCAGCGTTGTAAAGCCGGCTTGTTGTACTCCATGCATGATCCGGGATGTCGGTATGCAGTATCTGGTGGACACACTCTCTGGACGGCAGCCGGAGCGGTTCGGCACCGTCGAGAGTGTCAGCCTGAGGTGGCCTCGTCCGACCGCTGCCTCGGCCAACGGTAGCGAGCCGACGGTGGACGGCGCCCATCGGAACCGCCGCAGTCCGGCTCCGTGGATGGGATGGCCGCAGCAGTCGGACAGACCTTCCTGCCGGCTCAGGATCCCTGCAGGCCGTTGTAGAAGATCGTGTCGCTGAGCGGGCAGCCGCTGCCCCCCTGGATCGCGACGGTATCAATACCGATGGTCGAGCCCCAGTCGTTCGGATCCTGCCACAGCGTGTAGTAGCGGAAGGCGATGCGGCCGCTGCCGCTGGTCGGCAACCCCTGCGCCGCGCCCACCGTATAGGACGACCACGTCGTCGGATAGCCGCCGGCCATGCTGTTGACGTTGATCCATAGCAGCTCGTTGAAGTTGTTCATCGAGCCGGATTCGTCGCCCGGGTGCTTGCAGCTCACGCCGGGGCCGCGCTGGCAATACAGCACCTGCAGCCGGTCGGCCGCACTGCCGGCCCCGCCCGCCGAACGCGTGTAGAACGACAGCGACACGCCGGGCTGGAATGGAACCACCGGCGTGATCGCCCAGTTGCTGACCACCGGGAAGCCGCTGCCGCCGTTGTCCTTGTCGGCCGACAGGTAGCTGTGGGTTGCGCCAGCCTGGGCGGGGAAACGCGCAGGAATGCCCTGGAACCAGCCAGTGGTGCCGAGCGGACTGCTGTTGTTGCGGAAGATCCAGCCGCGCTGCGGCAACTGGGCCACCGACGCGAAACCCTCTTCGCAGCCGCCGCGCTCCTGCGCAGCGACCATTGCCGGCAGTACGGCCGCCGCCAGCACGATAAAGCCCATCCGCATGTTCATGACCTGCCTCCGATCCAGTGATTGCGGTTCCGCCAGCGGGAACCCCTCCCAATCCCATAACGGCGTTTCCGCCGTCAAAGCGACATTCAGGTCCGCACAGCGGCCCCGGCGCGTCGCCGCAAGCGTTGGGAGCCTGCCCGGCCACGCCGCGCAACGGCAGCGACGGGTCCGCCGCAGCATCCGTCCGCGGAACGGGTCGTCATCGGAGGTGCATCCATCGCAAGGCGCCATCCGGCGCCAGAGGGGAAGCACGCTGCCCGATCCACTCCAGGCATCGCCCGGCCACGGCGCAATGACAGGCCGGCGATGGGCAGGAGGGGCTGCCGGATGCAGCCGGGTCAGTCGCGCGACCCAGACCGGCTGCAGCGCGCCCATCCGAGGATGCGCCCGTCAGGCGCCGCGCAGGGTGACGAGCATGCGCTGGTAGTCGCGCCGGTATTGTCGGGCGAGTCGCTCCTTCTGGCGGTCGTCGAGGATCTTGCCGCAGACCTGGAAGAACTTCTTTTCCTCTTCGCGCAGGTGATGGTGCACCTTCTCCGACAGCTTGCGCGCCGTGGCCATCCACGCGGTGCCGGCCTTGTTCACGACCTGCAGGTCCTCGACCAGCTCGTCGATCTGGTGATGCTCGTGCAGCGCATGGCGCGAGGAATCGAGGCCGGCGTCGTCCATGAGCGCCGGCGCGTACAGGAAGCGTTCCTCGGCCGCCGCGTGGGCGGCCAGTTCGATGCGCAGATCCGTAAACAGGGCGATGCGTCGCTGGCTTCGCGGCGGTGATCGCAGCAGTTTCCGGCACAGTGAGCGCTGGATCTCGTGGCTTTCACGCAGTGCCACGAAAATGTTGTCCGTCATCCTCTGTCCTCCCTCACAGCGCGAACGCCGCGCCCCCTCAGACCTTCAACGAGCCTTCGACGCCGCCATCATCCACCTTGGATCCCGTCAGCGCTGCAAAGCTCATTTTCGCGAAGGCGACCAGCTTGCCGGCCTTGGTTTCCCAATAATGGCCCGTGCGCGGCCGGAAAGCGATCACGCTCACTCTCGGATCGTCGATGCCTTCTTCGAACCAGGCGTTCGCCAGACTGGTCCAGTGGGCTTCCACGGTGGCCCGGTCGGTGTGGATGCTCGCATCGCCATTCAGCACGAGGTATTCGTACTTGCCCTCGTTCTGGAAGCTCAGGCTGGCGCGCGGGTCGCTGGCGATATGGCGGTTGCGGTCACTCTGCGTGCTGCTGATGAACCAAATCGTGCCATCGTCGTCGACATCCTGGACCGACATCGGTGTGCTGTCGCCAGGAAAGACGCCGGGATTGGTGGTGAAGAAACAGGTGCGGACGCCGTCCGCCAGCGACCTGATCTTGTCGATGGCCGACGGGCCGGCGAGGTCGCGGGTGGGTTGCTGGTCGATATCGGCCATGATGTTCTCCGTGTCTGTCTGCTGTGAAGGGGTGCGGGATCCGGGCCGGATCAGGGCAGCGTGCGCAGCGTCGGTTCACGCGACCACTGCCGCGTCGCCGCCTGCTTGACGAAGGCGCCGGTGTCGGCGGCGTCGATGATGCCGGCGTCAGGCTTGATACCTGCCATGTTGATCAGGGCGCCGGCGCCGGCATCGAAGGCGATGGCCTTGAGGTGGCCGAAGGCGTCGCGCACCCAGTCCACTGCCGCGGCTTCCTGCGCCAGCTTTTCGCCGGCGGCGCGATCGAGGATCACGGCGACGGCGTCGAAGACCACCGACGGGGTGCCATCGAGCTTGCCGTCCGCGGGCAGGCGCTTGCCGCCCTTCAGCACGGCGCCGCCGATCTTCGGCGCGACGATCTTCACGCTGGCGCCGGCGGCTTCGACCGCCTTCTTCAGCGCGGCGATGGCGCTGCCGTTCGATCCGTCATCGACGAGGATGCCAACGGCACGACCCTTGAGGGTCGGCTTGCCCTTGCCGATCAGCTGCAGCGGCGGCGAGGGCGGCAGATCCTGCGGCTCGACGAACGCGGGCGGCGCCGGCGGCAGGCCGTCCAGCGCCAGTCCATCGGCGACGCGTCCGGCCAGGTCGGCGTCGATATGGCGAAGGTGCCCGACCATGCGTTCACGCACGGCCAGCGTCTCGACCTTGGACAGTTCGAACACCAGCGCATAGGCGATGTGCGCCTGCTCGATCGCCGTCTGGCTGCGGTAGAACTGGCGTGCCTGCGAGTAGTGGTCGGCGAAGCTCTCCGGCCGCAGGCGGGTCCTGGTGCCGCTTTCGACGGGTTCCGGGAACGACGGAAAACCGGCATCGGTCTGTCGCGGCGTGTCGCCTTGCAGCGAGCTGGGTTCGTAGTTCACGCGGCCCTTGGGAATGCGCGTCTGCATGTAGCCGTCGCGCTGATGGTTGGCGAACGGACACTTCGGCGCATTGATCGGCAGCTGGTGGAAATTCGGGCCGCCCAGGCGGATCAGCTGCGTGTCCAGGTAGGAGAACAGCCGGCCCTGAAGCAGCGGATCGTTGCTGAAGTCGATGCCGGGCACGATGTTGGCCGGGCAGAACGCGACCTGTTCGGTCTCGCCGAAGAAGTTGTCCGGCCAGCGGTCGAGCACCATGCGGCCGATGATCTGCAGCGGCACCAGTTCCTCGGGAATCAGCTTGGTCGGATCCAGGTGGTCGAAGGGGAAGCGCTCGGCTTCTTCCTCGGTGAACAACTGCACGCCCAGTTCCCACTCCGGAAAGTCGCCGCGCTGGATGGATTCGAAAAGATCGCGGCGGTGGAAGTCCGGATCGTTGCCGGCGATCTTCACCGCCTCGTCCCAGCAGGTGGACTGCAGGCCCAGCACCGGCCGCCAGTGGAACTTCACGAACGTCGGCACGCCCTTGTCGTTGACCAGGCGGAAGCTGTGCACGCCGAAGCCTTCGATCATGCGCAGCGAGCGCGGGATGGTGCGGTCGCTCATCGCCCACATGATCATGTGCATCGATTCGGGCGTCAGCGAAATGAAATCCCAGAACGTGTCGTGCGCGCTGGCCGCCTGCGGAAAACCGCGATCCGGCTCCATCTTCACCGAGTGCACGACGTCCGGGAATTTCATCGCATCCTGGATGAAGAACACCGGGATGTTGTTGCCGACCAGGTCCCAGTTGCCTTCCTGCGTATAGAACTTCACGGCGAAGCCGCGCACGTCACGGGGCGTGTCGATGGAGCCGGCGCCACCGGCCACGGTGGAGAAGCGGCAGAACACCGGCGTGCGCACGCCGGTCTCGGAAAGGATGCGCGCCCGCGTGTACTTCTTCAGCGAGCGGGTCAGCTCGAAGTAGCCGTGCGCGCCGCTGCCACGGGCATGGACGATGCGTTCCGGAATGCGTTCGTGGTCGAAGTGGGTGATCTTCTCGCGCAGGATGAAGTCTTCGAGCAGCGTCGGTCCCCGCGGAAACGCGCGCAGCGAGTTCTGGTTGTCGGCGACCGGAATGCCCTGGTTGGTGGTCAACGGCGGATGGCTGCCACCGGCGAGCTGGTGCAGTTCGCCGGCATTGCCGCGGCGCTCGGGTGCGTTGGCGGGCTTCTTCGTGCGGCTGGACGGGGTGGCGGGAAGCTTTGGGGTGGCCATGCGGGATTCCAGTCAGAGTGGAGAGGTCAGGACGACGCGCCTGTCGGCGCCTGCAACGGAAGAGGGGTGCCCGCCGTGCGGGCACGAAAGCAGCCATGCGGCAGCGCGAAATCGGGCGGTGCGGCGGCAAGGCCGTGACGGCCGCGCGGGAACGGCCGCCAACGGCCGAACGGCGCGGAATGCCGCCACCGCCTCCGGCACCGCTAAAATGCCGGCCTGTCCGCTGTCGCCCAGGTCGCGCCCGTGAATCCCGAACTGCACTTCGACGTCATCGTCATCGGTGGCGGACATGCCGGCACCGAGGCCGCGCTGGCGTCCGCCCGTGCCGGTGCGCGCACGCTGCTGCTGACGCACAGCATCGAAACCATCGGCGCGATGAGCTGCAATCCGGCGATCGGCGGCATCGGCAAGGGCCATCTCGTCAAGGAGATCGATGCCCTCGGCGGCGTCATGGCCCGCGCAGCGGATGCCGCCGGCATCCAGTGGCGCCGCTTGAACGCGAGCAAGGGTCCGGCCGTGCGCGCGACGCGCTGCCAGGCCGACCGCGCGCTGTATCGCGCCTTCATCCGGCGTGCCGTGGAAGCGCAGCCCAACCTGAGCCTGTTCCAGCAGGCCGTCGATGACCTGCTGCTGGACGGTGATCGCGTCACCGGCGTGCGCACGCAGATGGGACTGGATTTCCGGGCCGGCGCCGTCGTGCTGACGGCGGGTACGTTCCTGGCCGGTCGCATCCACATCGGCCAGGCCAACTACCGCGGTGGCCGTGCCGGCGATGCGCCGGCGCTGACGCTGGCCGAGCGCCTGCGCGAGCTGCCGCTGCGCGTGGACCGCCTGAAGACCGGCACGCCGCCGCGCATCGACGGTCGCAGCATCGACTGGTCGAAGCTGGCCGAACAGCCGGGCGATTCGCCGCGGCCGGTGTTTTCCTTCCTCGGTTCGCGTGACGACCATCCGCGCCAGGTGAGCTGCTGGATCACCCACACCAGCACGCGCACGCATGACATCATCCGCGACGGCCTCGATCGCTCGCCGCTGTACACGGGTGCCATCGAAGGCATCGGTCCGCGCTATTGCCCTTCGATCGAAGACAAGGTCGTCCGCTTCGCCGAGCGAGACAGCCACCAGATCTTCGTCGAGCCGGAAGGCCTCGACACCCACGAGATCTACCCGAACGGGATTTCCACCTCGTTGCCGTATGACGTGCAGTTCGCGCTGGTGCGATCCATCGCCGGCTTCGAGAACGCGCACATCACCCGGCCCGGCTACGCCATCGAATACGATTACTTCGATCCGCGCGGTCTGAAGACCTCGCTGGAAACGCAGGCGATCGCCGGTCTGTACTTCGCCGGCCAGATCAACGGCACCACCGGTTACGAGGAAGCCGCGGCACAAGGTCTGATCGCCGGACTCAACGCCGCGCGCGCGGCGCTGGATCTCGAGCCGTGGTCTCCGCGTCGCGACCAGGCCTACATCGGCGTCCTCATCGACGACCTGACCAGCAACGGCACCATCGAGCCGTATCGCATGTTTACCTCGCGAGCGGAGTACCGCTTGCAGTTGCGCGAGGACAACGCCGACCTGCGCCTCACGGCGATCGGTCGTGATCTCGGGCTGGTCGACGACGCGCGCTGGTCCGCGTTCTCCCGCAAGCGCGACGCCGTCGAAGCGGAAACCACCCGCCTCGGCGCGCTGTGGGCGGCACCGGGCAATGCGCTGGCGGCGGATATCGAAGCGTCCCTGGGCATCGCCATCAGTCGCGAAACGTCGATGCTCGACCTGTTGCGTCGCCCGGAACTGGACTACGCCCACCTGATGCGCGTGACACGGCTGGGGCCGGGCGCGGCAGACGAAGCGGTGGCCGAACAGGTGCAGATCGCCACCAAGTACGCCGGATACCTCGGCCGCCAGGCCGATGACATCGAGCGCCGGCAACGCAATGAAGACACCGTGATCCCCGGTGATTTCGATTACGCGAACGTGCCGGGACTGAGTGCCGAGATCCGCCAGAAACTGGGCCAGGTTCGCCCGGACACGGTCGGACAAGCCGGTCGCATCAGTGGCGTGACACCGGCGGCCATCTCGCTGTTGCTCGTCCATCTGCGCCGACATCGAGCCGGTGGCAGCGGCGACCGCGCGGCCTGATCCATCGGGCGCCACATCGCGGCGTTGGGGGAATGCCGGAAGGAAAAGTCCGGCGCATGCTGCGCCGGACCTCCCTGTGGTGAGGCGTGCTCCAGTCAGAGGAGGATCGCCAACAGGATCAGGATGGGAATGGGAATGCCCAGCAGCCACAGCAGCAGATACTTCATGGTCTTTCTCCTTGTCGGCTTCAGAGGTCACGATGGCGGCCGCCAGCGGTCGCCAGCAGGCTGGCGGTGAATGCGCCCAGCAACAGGGTTATGAACAGCCACAGCGCCGCGTAGGCGGAAGTCTTGCGGGCAGCGTCGGCCGTTTCACGGGCTTCGTTCTTCATCGACTCGAGCTGCGCGCTCAGTGTTGAATGCACCTGCGTCACGCGCGCTTCGGCTTCCGACTGGCTGAGGCCGGTGCGTTCGGCGACGAGTTGGCCGAGATAGCGGGTGTCCGCGGCATCCAGCGTCTGCGTGCGCAGGCTGTTGGCGATGATGCGCGAGGCCTCGGTACGACCGCCGATGCGGGACGGAAACGGTGCACGACGGTCGCGCGTCATCGCCATGGTTTCGTTCGCCCCGGTGGTGGCGATACCGGTTTCATCGACCGTGCCGGCGACGGGTGGCGTCGACAGACGACGGTCGTCGCCACGTGCCGGATCGCCATCACGACGGAACAACTGGTCGATGTAATAGTCGACAACGCCGGTGTGGCCCTCGTCCTCTTCGCCAGCCATTGCCGTGGCCGCGCCGCCCGCCGCCATGGTGACGGTGTCGGCTGCGGCACCCACGACCGACGCGCCGGCCCGGGCACCCGTGCCCAGCATGGCGGCGATGGAGCTGGTGAGCAGCGCCGCAGTCAGGAGCGTGGCGATGCCCCAGGCGAGAAAGCCGTGCGCGGTGTCGCGGAAGAACGTTTCATCACGCGCGACGCCCGGCCAGCGCCGGCGCAGGCGTCCGGTCAGGTAGCCGCCCAGTCCCGAGGCCGCAATGGAGGTGAAGCTGATCCAGGCGATTGTCGCCCAGCCGAAGGTCTCGGCGCTGACGCCCTCGTAGGCCCAGGGCGATACCGACGACAGCCCCAGACCGGTGCCGAGCAGAACCAGTGCGAGTGACAGTGCTGCTGCCGCAGCCGCACCGGCCAGAATCGCGGCCCAGGACACGGCGCTGTCATCGATCACGCCGCCTGCCGCCACCACCGGAGTGACAACGTGCCGCCGCGGATCGGGATCCACTCGGGTGCCGCCATACATTTCGCCAGGTGTACTCATCGGGAAGTCCTCAAGTTCGGGCAGTCGGAACGGCGCGTTGCGTAGGAACGGCCGGAATCAAGGTCCAGCTTTCGATGGACGTGGCAGGGTCAACGCAAACTCCGTGCCAGCGACCGGAAGGGCAGGAATCCACGGCATTGCGCAATGGCCGCTGTCCCGTGCAAGGCAATCTGCGCGATCGCCCTGCAGCAACCGTGCAGAATCCACGAAATCCATCCCGAATCGGGCCCGGTGCCTGCAATCCGGCTACCATTTGCCGGCTCAAGAACAGGTATCCGTCGTGTCCCGACCCAAACCCGTGCTGCTGCTGATCCTCGATGGTTTCGGCCATCGCGACGACCCCACCTACAACGCCATCGCCGCCGCCGACATGCCGAACTGGCGGCGCATGCTGGCGACGTATCCGCATACGCTGATCAACACCCATGGTCGCCATGTCGGCCTGCCCGATGGCCAGATGGGCAATTCCGAAGTGGGGCACATGAACCTCGGCGCCGGGCGCATCGTCTACCAGGACCTGACGCGCATCGAGGCGGCGATCGAGGACGGCAGCTTCGCTGAAAATCCGGTGCTGGCCTCGGCCATCGACGCGGTGCGCGGTCGCGGCACCCTGCACGTGATGGCGCTGCTGTCCCCGGGCGGCGTGCACAGCCATGAAGCGCACGTGTTTGCCTTCCTGCGGGCGGCCGCCGCGCGTGGCGCCACCGATGTCGCCGTGCATGCCTTCCTGGACGGCCGCGATACGCCACCGCGCAGTGCCGAAGCCTCGCTGCGCGCGTTGGCCGATGTCTGTGCCGATACCGGTGCGCGCATCGCCTCCGTGGGAGGTCGCTATTTCGGCATGGACCGCGACAAGCGCTGGGATCGCGTCGAGCAGGCCTGG
>CAZYHP010000042.1:14512-22572 GCA_964647135.1 uncultured Rhodanobacteraceae bacterium | reverse complement strand
CACGCGGGCGGGCACGGATCGCCAGCGCAACCGATCACGATTCCGGCGTGCGTGCGCGGACATGCTCAGCATGAAATACATCGCAAAAGCGCAATTGCGTTCCTGTTAGCGTGGACCGGGCCGGCGCCCGGCATCCCGTCGGGGGCCGTCGGCATCGATTTCCACCATTTCTTCTGAGGGGAAGAACATGAAGCGATCTCATGCGGGCCGTGGTTTCACCAGGGTGTCGGGCATTGTCTGCGCAGTGCTGGCGGCGGCTTTCACGCCGCCCTTGTTCGCCGCCGGTGAACCGGACGACGGCGACCTGAAGGCGGCGATGATGCGCGACCTCGGGCTCGACGCGGCGCAATTGCAGCACCGCCAGGGTGCCGAAGCGCTGGCCGCCGAACAGGAGCTGATCCTCAAGGGGCTGCTGGCGGATGTCGATGCCGGTTCCTGGATCGACCAGGCCTCGTTGCAGCTGGTGTTCGCGGTCACCGATCCCGGCGCCGCCGCGGCGGTCGAATCGGTGGGCGCGCGCGCCGTCGTGCATCGCTTTTCGCTGGCGCAGCTGGATGGCATCAAGAGCCAACTCGACCGTCAGCTCGGTGACGACAGCGCCTCGCCGTATGTGGTCTGGTACGTGGATGTGCAGTCCAACCGCGTCGTCGTCGAAGCGCTTGAAACCGGCGAACGCAGCAGCCAGGACCTGCAGGCGCAACTGCGCGCACCGGAAGGCAGCGTCGTCGTCGTCCCGGCGCGCGGTCGTCCCGAGCCGCTGAACACCTATTACGGCGGCACGGTCTATCACAAGGCCGGCGCGCCGCAGTGCTCGGCCGGCTTCGCCGTCAACGGCGGCTTCGTGACCGCGGGCCATTGCGGCACCAACGGCCAGGTGGTCACCAACGCCGCCAACCAGGCGCGCGGCACCTTCGCCGCCTCGACCTTTCCCGGCAGCGACATGGCCTGGGTGAGCTTGAATGCGTCCGCGAATGCGCAGCCGCTGGTGACCACCTACGGCGGTGCCAACCTGCCGGTGAAGGGCTCGACCGTTGCGCCGATCGGTTCGATCGTCTGCCGCTCCGGCTACAGCAGCGGCTTCCAGTGCGGCGTGGTGCAGGCTTTCAACGCCAGCGTCAGCTATTCGGCGGGTGTGGTCTATGGGCTGACCAGGACCACCGCCTGTGCCTGGCCGGGTGATTCCGGCGGTCCCTTCATCAGTGCTGCAGGGCATGCGCAAGGCGTCACGTCCGGCGGCCTGCTGCAATACTGCGAGATCTACTTCCAGCCGATCGGTCCCATCCTGTCGACCTATGGCAAGACGCTGACGACGAGCACCGCGGCGACGCCCGCCGGCAGCGCACCGGTGATCAACCAGTTCACCTGTCCGGTGTTCTGGGCCAGCGGTGCTGGGCAGTACATGTGCGAAGTGAGCTATACCTCCAATGGGCCTGCCGGGGTCGCCTGGTTCGAGAGCGGCTGGTTCGTCGGGCCGGCCGGCAACGAATTGTGGGGCGGCTGCTGGCGCGGCCAGACCGTGCAGGTGCAGGTCCGTGTCTCCAATCGCCACGGCACCGCCACGCGGAACGCCAGTTTCCCCTGCCCGATGAACATGATTCCCTGAGCGACAGGACCGGCCCGGCCTCGTGCCGGGCCGGTCAAGCGCTGCCGACGCCGGCGTCAGGGCTGCCGGACGACGCCGCTCGCTTCAGCGCATTTCCGTGGCGACCACGCGCAGGGGCCAGGCCGGCGACCGGTGGTCGCGGGGGCATCGGCTATGCTCACCCGCTGTGCAACAAGACTGTTGTCCGTGGAGATCGCATGAATCCGAGTTTCCGTCACACCCTGATCGCCAGCCTGCTGGGCATTGCCGGCACCGTCATCGCCGCGCTGCCGGCGCGGGCCGCGAATACCGACCCGCATTCCTATGCCCAGCCCGATGTCGTGCGCGTCCGCCATATCGACCTCGACCTCAGCGCCGACTTCGACGCCAGGGTGCTGCACGGCCATGCCGACCTGCAGCTGGACTGGCAGGACCGCTCCGCGCGCGAGCTGCGCCTGGATACGCGTGAACTGACCATCGAGAAGGTCGAGGTCAGCCGCAACGGCCGGCGCTGGCGCGAGGCGGCGTTCAAGCTGGCCGATGCCGACGCCATCCTCGGCCAGCAGCTGAGTATCGCCGTCGAACGGCAGCAGCCGAAAATCGTGCGCGTGCATTACCGCACCGCGCCGACGGCATCCGGCCTGCAGTGGCTGGATGCGGTGCAGACGCTGGGCAAGGCACAGCCCTTCATGTTCTCGCAGTCCCAGGCCATCCATGCGCGCTCATGGGTGCCGCTGCAGGACACGCCTGCGGTGCGCTTCACCTACGCCGCCAGGCTGGCCGTACCGCCCGGACTGCTGGCGCTGATGAGTGCCGAGAATCCGCAGCAGCCCAGTGAAGACGGCCGCTACCGCTTCCGCATGAGCCAGCCGATCCCGTCCTACCTGATGGCGATCGCCGTCGGCCGTCTCGCCTTCGAGGCGATCAGCGAACGCGCCGGCGTCTATGCCGAACCGGAGCGACTGGCCGCGTCGGTGCACGAGTTCGCCGACACCGAGCGCATGATCGGCGTCGCCGAGTCGCTGTACGGCGATTACCGCTGGGGCCGCTACGACCTGCTGATCCTGCCGCCGTCGTTCCCCTATGGCGGCATGGAGAATCCGCGCCTGTCGTTCATCACGCCGACCGTCATCGCCGGCGACCGCAGCCTGGTCGCGCTGATCGCGCACGAGCTGGCGCATTCCTGGTCCGGCAACCTGGTGACCAACGACAACTGGAACGAGTTCTGGCTCAACGAAGGTTTCACCAGCTACGTCGAGAACCGCATCATCGAGGCACTGTTCGGCGCCGAGCGCGCGAACATGGAATTCGTGCTCGATACCCGCGGCCTGGCGGACGATTTCCGTTCGCTGCCGGTGTCCGAGGACCTGCAGCGCCTGCGTCCCGACATCAGCCGCCTCGATCCGGATGCGGTCTACACCACCACCGCCTACACCAAGGGCTCGTGGTTCCTGAAGTACCTGGAGCGTCGCGTCGGTCGCGAACGACTTGATGCTTTCCTGCGTGGTTACTTCGACCACTACGCGTTCAAGAGCATCGGCACGGACACGTTCCTGGACTACCTGCAGGCGAACCTGCTCGCCCAGGCCGGCGATGCCGTGCCCGCCGCCGAGCTGCAGGCCTGGTTGAACGAACCGGGCATTCCCGATTTCGCGCCGGTCTACGAGGCCAAGGCCTTCGCCGCCATCGACGCCGCGCGTGTGGCTTTCCTGTCGGGCGAGCGCAGTGCTGCCGACCTGCCGGGCAAGGAATGGAACACGCACGAATGGCTGTATTTCCTCGACGGCCTGCCGCAGGAAGTGGACGGTGACCGTCTGGCGGCGCTGGACGAGGCTTTCACGCTGACGCGCACCGGCAACAGCGAGATCGCCTTTGCCTGGTTCCAGATCGGCATCCGCAACGGCTACGCGGTGATCCGCCCGCAGCTGGAGCGCTTCCTGACGGAAGTCGGGCGCCGCAAGTTCGTGGTGCCGCTGTACCGCTCGCTGGCGGCACGCGACGCGGATCGTGACTGGGCGAAGTCGGTGTTCGACAAGGCACGCACCGGTTACCACCCGATCACCACCGGCTCGGTCGAGGAAGTGTTCGCCACGGCTGCGAACCGGTAATCGAAAAAGGCGGCCTCGCGGCCGCCTTTTTCTTCAAGGGTCCGGCGGGGTGCACAGCGCACGCCGCCGGATTTTTTTCGACCGCTTACGGGCGCTGTGCGGCCAGCCCGTCACCGGCGGCGCGGAACTCGCTGCTCGGACGCCACTGCGGCCAGTCCGTACCCGACGCAATCGCGTTGCCGACGTTGAACAGCACGTCCAGGTCTTCGACGACGCCACGCAGGTCCCACTCCGGATCGAACTCGTCGGCCGGCTTGTGGTAACGGTGCTGGCCGTAGTCCGCGGCCTGCGCGTGGCCGTACTCGACGCCCTTCTCGGCGTGGTCCGGGCCGCCCTTCGCGTACAGCGCCGGCACGCCCTTCTTGGCGAAGTTGAAGTGGTCGGAGCGGAAGTAGAAACCGTTCTCCGGCGTCGGCTCGGCGCGCGCCTCGCGTTGCGACGGCTTCAGGGCCTCGATCAGCACGTCGTCGAGGCTGGAATTGCCGAAGCCGACCACGGTCATGTCGCGGCTCGGGCCGATCACGCTCATCGCATCCAGGTTGATCACGGCGGCGGTCTTGTGCAGCGGGAACAGCGGATGCTCGGTGTAGTAGCGCGAACCGAGCAGGCCGGATTCTTCCAGCGTCACCAGCAGCAGGACCACTGACCGTTTCGGCGGCGACGCCGCGAAGGCTTCGCCGATCTCGAGCACGCCGGCGACGCCGGTGGCGTTGTCGATGGCGCCGTTGTAGATGCCGTCGCCACCCGGTGCCGAGAAGCTGCGGCCGAGGTGGTCCCAGTGGCCCATGTAGAGCACGTATTCGTCGGGCCGCTCGCTGCCTTCGATCACGCCGACGACGTTGTTCGAGGTCGCCTCGCGGATCTGGTTGCGGATGCTGGTGCTGGCGGTGACGCCGGACAGTGGCACCGCGGTGAAACCCTTCTGCTTCGCCTTCGCGCTCAGCGCGGCGAGGTCCTGGCCGGCCTTGGCCATCAACGCCTGCGCCGCCTCGTTGGTGACCCAGCCTTCGATCATCAGCTTCGGCGAGCCGTCCTCGCTGGACGGCAGGTCGTACTGCGGGCCGGACCAGCTGTTGCGCACCACGTCCCAGCCGTAGGCGGCGGGCACGGTATCGTGGACCAGCAGCGCGGCGGCGGCGCCCTGGCGGGCGGCCTCCTCGTACTTGTAGGTCCAGCGCCCGTAATAGGTCATGGCGCGGCCGCGGAACAGCGTATCGGCGCCTTCGGCGGCGTCGAAGTCGGGATCGTTGACCAGGATGACGACGGTCTTGCCGGCGACATCCAGGCCGGCGTAATCGTTCCAGCCCAGCTCCGGCGCGTTGATGCCGTAGCCGACGAACACCACTTCGCTGTTGGCGATGCTGGCTTCGGGAATGGTGCGGCGGCTGCCGACGACCATGTCGTCGCCATAGGCCAGCGTCTGCGTGCTGCTGTCGGCGAACGAGAAGGTCAGCGTGGTTTCCGGGCTGCCGCTGATCTCCACCATCGGCACGGCCTGGAAATAGCTGTCGCCGTTGCCGGGCTTCGCACCCATGCGCTTGAGCTGCTCGGCGAGATAGGCCGTTGTCCTGCGTTCGCCGTTCGTGCCGGGGCCGCGACCCTCGAATTCATCGGAGGCGAGCGTGCGCACGTGTTCGGCGAAATCCGCGGCGGTGATCCCTTCCGAGAAGGCGTGCGCGGATGCAGGGGAGTCGTCGGCGGCGGCTGCCGGCGCGGCAGGCGTGGCGGCGGATGGCGCCGGCGCGGGTGGCGCGGCGTCGCGCTGGCAACCGGCAAGCAGTGCGGCGGCGATCGCGGCGGCGATCAATGGATGTCGCATGGTGTGTAACCCTCGGTCAGGAAGGAGGTGTCACCTGATTGTAGGCATCTGGCCCCGATGCACCGGACTCCAGGCGGTTCCGGTTATGTTGTAACTGATGGATCGCCGCTTTGGCTTCGTCCTGCCTTCCACTGCGCTCACTCCACCGCAGGTCCTCCGTCGAGGCCTGCGGTGCTTCCATGCGCCGGCGCTACCGCGCGGGCGGCTCGCTGCCCCGGAAGCGCATCGGCGTTGCGCCATCGACCGTGCCGATGCGGGCGCTGTCATGCACATACAGGTGCACGGCGCGCTCGAAGGTCAGGGTGCCATTGACCTGGGCGCCCGGTCCGATCACCACGCGCGGCGGATGATCCTCGTTGATCCGGCCGTTCGGCTTGCGCATGAGCAGTCCGCCCTCGACGACACTGCCGTCGCCGATCAGCATGGAGCCATTGCTGCTGCTCAGCAGTCCAGCGACGCGTGCGCCGTCCAGGGTGATGGTGCCGTTGACGTTGCCCACGTCGCCCTGCACCGTCGCGCCGGACAAGGCGGTGATCGCGCCATTGACGCTCTCGACATCACCCTCGACCACGGCATCGTCCGCCAGACGGATCGAACCGTTGATCGTTTCGAGCGACGCTGCGCGCGCACCGGTGGCCAGGGTGATGCCGCCATTGGTGGCGGTCACCTTGCGGGCGACCGCCTGCTCGTGCAGCGAGACACTGCCGTTGATGGTCGAGAGATTGCCCTGGGTCTGCCCGGCGGCCACGGTGATGCTGCCATTCGACTTGCGGATGTCCTCGGCGGCCACTGCCGTCCAGGCCAGCGTCACCAGCAGGCAAAAAGCGAGGCGGCGGGCAGTCCTGCGCAATGGTGTGTGCTGCGTGGTCGGTGTCGACATGGCGTCCTCCTGTCTTTGAAAGGTAACGTCCTGGATGCCAGTGCTGCGCTCCGGGTTTGAATCAGTCCCGATTCCGCCGGCGATGACGTCGCCACACCACGGCCATGCCGGCCGTGGCGGCGGTCTGTGGGCCACTGTACGCTGTCGCTTCGTTCGTGCATCCAGGGGAACGCGATCATGCGCCGCCGGAGTGTTTTCTTCGCCTGCTTCGCCGCCGTGGCAGCGCCGCTGCCGGCGGCTGACATGGATATCGACGCCCTGTGCCTGGACTGCCATCGCGGCGGCGGGCGTGGCGCTTACCAGGCACCGGTGATCGAAGGTCAGAAGGCGGCGTATCTGGCAGCGCAGCTGGCGCAGTTCCGCGAGCGGCACCGCGAAAGCTTCCCGATGTCGCCGCTGGTCGCCGGCCTCGACGACGCGCAGCTTCAAGCGCTGGCCGAGGCGCTGTCGGCACGCGAATGGCAAGCCGCCACCACGGCCGCGCCCGCCGCCCGCGTCCGGCGCGGTGCGGCCTTGCCGGCTGCCGGGGAGTGCGTCGTCTGTCACGGTGAGGGCCTGCAGGGTTCGGGGTCGGACGACGCACCGCGACTGGCGGGACAGCAGCGTGGTTATCTGGAGCGCCAGCTGCGCGCGATGATCGCCGGTTCGCGCGCGCATCCGCTGCCGCTGCCTTCACTCTCGTCACGCGACATCGAAGACCTCGCTGCGTGGCTGCAGGCGGGAATACCGGTGCCCGGGCGCTGAGCGCAAGGACTACGCCGTGTGTTCCGCGAAGGCCACCCTGCGCATGAAGCGATGAAGATTCCGGCCCTGCGCGAGCGCCAGGCGCTGGCATTGTCGGTGGTCGCCGCGCTGCTGACCATCGGGCTGAAATTCGGCGCCTGGCATGCCACCGGTTCGGTCGGCCTGCTGTCCGATGCGCTGGAATCCCTGGTCAACCTCGCCGGTGCCGGGTTCGCGCTGCTGATGGTGATCTATGCGCAGCAGCCTGCCGATCGCGGCCACCCTTTCGGTCACGGCAAGGCGGAATATTTTTCCTCCGGTTTCGAAGGCCTGCTGATCGCGCTGGCGGCGGCGGGTATTTTCCTATCGGCGATCGATCGCCTGCTCGCCCCGCAGCCACTGGACGCCGTGACCTCGGGCCTGACGCTGACCCTGTTCGCCACGCTGGTCAACCTGGCGGTGGCGCGAATCCTGCTCCACAGCGGCCGGACGTACCGGTCGCTGGCGACCGAGGCGGATGGTCGCCATCTGATGACCGATGTGTGGACCAGCGTCGGCGTCATAGCCGGCGTCACCGCCGCCTGGGCCAGTGGCTGGCAATGGCTGGATCCTGTGGTGGCGATCGCGGTCGGTCTCAACATCCTGCGCGAAGGCTGGCAGCTGGTGAGGCGCTCGTTCGATGGACTGATGGATGGCGCGCTGGCCGACGCCGACATCGCGCACATCAACGAAGTGCTGGCGCGCTGGTGCCCGGACGGCGCGCGCTACGACGGCCTGCGCACACGCAGCGCCGGTCGCAACCGCTTCGCCTATGTGGAACTGCATGTCCCCATTGACTGGGTTGTGGCTCGTGCGCTTGAACCGGTCGCGCAGGCCGAGCGGGAGCTGGCTGCCGGCGGCATCACCCTGACCGTTCGCCTGCGCCCGCCGTGACGCGGGCGTGCCGGT
>CAZYHP010000042.1:0-14412 GCA_964647135.1 uncultured Rhodanobacteraceae bacterium | reverse complement strand
CGGATCGCCGAAGACCGGGGCGAACGCACAGGGCTCCGGCGTTGATCGGGTGCGGACTCAGGCGGTCGTGGTGTCCGCATTGACGCAGGTCGCCTGCGTCACCGGTAAACAGCGGCTGCCGGCATGGTTCCGCGCGTCACCACGCATCCAGCTGGAAGCCGCTCTCGAAGATCAGGTCGGACTCGAACGCCCCGACATCGACGCTGACGCCCTGTACGCGCGGACGACCATCGGCATCGAAGGTGCCGGTGCCGCCCTGGGGCATGCCATTGCCGCTGTCAATGAGGATCGAGTCGGCCCGAAGGCGGGCGTCTGTCGTCGATCGGAAGCCCGGATCGCCCGTGCCGGGCGCCATGTTGCCCGCCGGCGTGCCGTCCATCGATCCATAGTGCACGCGATTCAACAGCACGCCGTCGCCGCGCACGAACAGGTCGGCGGTGCCGCTGTCCGGATCGTTGCCCCAGGTGACGCTGTTGCCGAGATGGATGGTGCCGTTGCCATTGCTGAAAAGGGCGATGCCGCTGCCGCGGAAACTGGTGCCGCTGGATTGCGTCCCGGTCACACTGATCTGCACCAGATGTGCTGTCGAGTCGTCATGGACTGACACGTTCAGGCCACCGTTGTTCAGGGCCATTGAGGACCGGATATAGATATTGCGGGCCGTCACCTGTGCACCCGAGCGCGCGCTGAGGCTGATCGCGCCACTGTGTGCGAACGGTGCCAGGCAGTCGCGGGCGTGGATGCGTTCCAGGATGGCGCGATGCCTGGGGCCGTCGACGCCACCGCTGATGCAGGCAGCGGAAGTCTCCAGTGCGAACGAAGGATTTTCGACGGTCACGTCGATGAGATAGACGGTGTTGTCACTCTGTCCAAGGAGTGCGTGCAGGGAGAACTCGAAGGCGCGCCGTTGCGCGGTTCCAGAAATGACGGTGAGCGCCGGATTGAAGCGCTTGTGTGCGCAACTGCCGTTGTCACCCGACCAGCCGCCGGAGATTTCCACCAGCCGGTTCGATCCATTCATGGTCAGATTGAACGCTTGTGCGCTGCTGCTGTAGTGGCCTTCACGCAGGCGGATCAAGAACACCGGATCGGCGTGGCTGGCGGCCTCCTGCAGGGCGGCACCGAGTTGCTGGCTGGTGGCGACGCAGCGGGTGGTGATGGCCTGCGCCGTACCGGTCGGCAGCAGCAGCGCGATCAAGAGCCAGGCGGCGGCGACCAGTGCGGTTCGCCCTGGCAGGAAGAGGTCGCGTACGGGAAAGAAGTGGGAAGCGTCGCAGTGGTCGTTCATGGCTGTCCAGCTCGAAATCATGGGTGAAAGGAGATCGGTCTCGAAGTCGCCGACATCCACGATGACATCGCGAATGCGCGCGCGGCCTTCGATGTACAGGGTTCCCGCGACACGGCGGAGCGTTGGCGGTGTATGGGGCGTCCGTTGGGTGGGCGACTGCTCGCTGGCGTGTGGCGGCCGGCATCACGCCCACCTCGACAACGAGTGGGGTGATTCAGTCCCAGGGCACGGGCTGGAAACCGTTCTGGAACAGCGTGTCCGCAGCGATGCCGGGATCGGCCTCGAAGGCGCCGACGTCCACCTGGACGCCGCGCATGCGATTCACGCCGTCGGCGTCATAGGTGCCCATGCCGGCGTGGGGATTGCCATGGCCGGTGTCGACCAGCACGGAGTCGGGGCGCAGGCGCGCGTTGTCCGGCGCCATGAAACCCGGGTTGCCGCTGCTGTGCCAGAACGAGCTGGCCGGCGTGCCGTCGAGGTCTCCGTAGTGGACGCGGTAAAGATGCACGCCGGCGCCGCGAATGCGCAGATCGGCGATGTCGGCGTCGGGGTCGTTGCCCCAGGTGACGGAATTGCCGAGATGGATGACGCCGTTGCCGACGGTCTCCAGTTCGATGCCACTGCCCAGGCCGCTGGCCGGTGCGAGGGACTCGGTGGCGGTGACGGTGAAGTGTGCCAGCCGCACGACGGCATTCTCGCGCGCCACCACGCCGATTCCGCCATTCGCGGGTGCGGCGCCGTCGCGCACATAGAAGTTGCGCAGGGTGGCGAGGGCGCCGGACCGGATATCCAGGAACATCGAGGCGTTCTGGCTTTCCGAACGCCGGCAGCCGCGTAGGTGGATGCGGTCCATCACGATCTCCATGCCGGGTCCCGAAGCCATGCCGAAGAAGCAGGCGCTGAGGCCGGCGACGGCGAGGCCGGCATTCGTCAGGGTGACGTCGTTGATGTAGACGGTGTTCTGCTGCTGTCCGGCCAAGTCGTCCATGGACACCGCAAGCGCTTCCTGGGTCGAGGTGCCATGGATCACCGTCAAGCCGGGCTTGAAGTGCTTGGTCGTACAGCTGCCGTTGGCGCCTGACCAGCCTCCCGACAGTTCGATGACGCGTCCGGATCCGACCGGATCGAACCAGAAGGCGCCACTGCTGTTGTGGTAGACGCCCTGGTGCAGACGGATCCAGAACGTCGAATCCGTACTGGCATTGGCTTCGGCGATCGCGGCATTGAGCTGCTGGCTGGTGGCCACGCAGCGGATGGTGAGCGCGTGGGCCGTCCCGGGCACGGCAAGCACGCCAAGCGCAGTAGGCAGCGCCGCCGCGGCAAGCCGGCACAGGAGGGGCAAGAAAGACATGGACGACATCCGGATGAGTGAACCGGCCGGCATCCTGCGCACTGCGGGGTCGCGAGTCCTGACGTCAGGACCACTTCAAGCTTACGAAAACATTGACTTGAAGATCATTGGCTTGCGTTGGCTGCGGGCATCAACAGCCGGGGCAGCGCAGCCGACAGCGGCGGGTAGGGCGGGTCGAAGCGCCGCTCCGGAGCGATCGGCAGGTCCAGCTGTGCCGCCAGCAGCCGCGCTTCATCGGCGAGCACGCCGGTCAACGCCCCCAGCTGTTCGGCCAGCCTGTAGGCACTGCGCGCCGTGTCGGCATCGCCCAGGGCCAGGGCGTGGCGGGCATCCAGCAGCGCCTGCGCCGCCGGGTCGGGCAGCGGTGCCAGGCCCGTGTCCAGCGCCGGGAACAGGCGCGCACCCACCAGCACGACTTGCGTGCGCATCATGTCCGGGCCGCCGCCCTCGGCGAACTCGGCGAGCAAGGCATCGAAATTCAAGCGCGCCGCCGCCGGGTCGCCGACCAGGTCGTGCAGTTGCGTGAGCATCAGCATCAGGTCGAGGCGGTCGGTGATCCGGCGCGCCTGGCCACTGCCGATACGTGCCGCTTCCAGCAGGGCGATGGCATTGCCGAAGTCGCCGGTCAGGCTGGCGGCGAAGCCCGCGTTCATCTGGGCGCGATGGACGATGTCGTCACGGCCATTGCGGCGGCCTTCCTGCACCGCCCGTTCCCAGGCCGCGCGTGCGCCATGGCCATCGCCGCGGCTCCAGGCGATGCGCCCGGACAGGTATTCCCAGGCGGCGGCGTCGGTCCCGCGCGGCAGCGAGCGCAGGCGCGCTTCGGCACCGTCGACATCGCCGAACGAGGCGCGGTCGGCCAGCGCCGATTCCAGTCGCCGGATGCCGAGCTGGTGGACCTCGATCTGCTGGATCTCGCGCAAGGCGGCATCGCGCTGACCCAGTGCATTGTGCAGATGGGCGCGGGCGAGCCGAAGGCGCCACGCACCGGGCTCCAGGTCGAGCACCGCACCCGCGTATCGGATGATGTCGCGCGGATTCACCCGCAACTCGGCCTCGACATAGCGGAGCATGGCCTTGATGTAGGGATCATCCAGCGGTTCGATCCGACGGCGCGCTTCCTGCAGCCGGTCCTCTGCCCGCATCGCATCGCCGGCGCCGATATCCCACAGCGCGGTGAGCAGGGCTGGCCAGGGCGTGCGGTGATCGGCTTCGTGCACGGTTTCGAGCAGCGCGCGGGCGCGCGGACGATCGCCACTGTCGTCATAGCGCACGGCGTTGGCGAGCAGGCCCGGCGTGTCACGTCGTGCCGCAGTCGTTCGCTCGACGGTCAGCCCGTAGCCGGGATCGATGATCGCCGCCGGGTCGGCACTCCAGTGCCGCCAGGCCTGCCAGCCCATGGTGGCGACCGCCACCACGATCAGCAGCAACGTCACGACGCGAAGTCGTGGCGGATGCACCACCACAGGGTTGCGTCCGGAGACGGCGGCAGGCGGCGAAACCGCGGTGGCGCCGGCTGCCGGCAGTGCCGGAACCGGCGGCAGGACGGGTGCGGCGGGCGCGGTCGTTGCCGGGCTGCCGACATCGACGTCGACGTCGGCGTCGAAGCGCAGGCCGACGCCGCGCAGAGTGACGACCCGCTCCGCCTCGTCGCCCAGCGCGCTGCGCAGCCGGAACACGGTCTGGGTCAGCGCTTCGTCGGAGACGATCTGGCCACCGGGCCAGAGAGCCTGGTAGAGGGTTTCTCGCGCGATGACCTGGCGCGGACTGCGGCACAGGATCAGCAGCAGATCGAAGACACGTCGAGGCAGATTGCGTTCGCGACCACCGATGAGCAGACGACGCGCGCCCACTTCCACGACGGCGCTGCCGAAAACGTAACGCGGAGCCTGCCCGTCCTTCCCTGTCCGCTGTCTGTGCATCGTTGCGATTGCGGCGCCCCTGCCGTTCGGAATGACAACGCTGTCCGACCGCGTCGTCGGAACCGTCCCATGGATCGATTATGCGCCAAGCCCGCTGCCGTGCGAACGCCGGGCAGCCACGGCCACGGCTGACGACCGACAGCGCGGAACCGGTGGCGCGACCGCGCTCGTGGGGAACGTGCGGCGGGATTCAACCGGTGCCATCGCCGTCGCCCTCTTCGTCCAGTACGGCGAGCAGGGCGTCGCCGTAGCGCTCGAGTTTGCTGCGGCCGATGCCGGCGATACCGCCGAGCGCCTCCCGATCGGCGGGTCGGACCTCGGCGACGGCGCGCAGGGTGGCGTCGTGGAAGATCACATACGGCGGCACACCCTGTTCGCGCGCCAGTCCGGCCCGCCAGGCGCGCAGGCGCTGGAAGCGTCGCTCGGCTTCCGGCGTCGCGGCAACAGCGGGCGTCGTCGAGGCGCGCATTCGCGGCGCGCGACCGCGGCGTTCGGGATCGATGCGCAGGTGCACCCCGGATTCGCCACGAAGCACCGGTCTCGCCGCCTCGGCCAGCCGCAAGGCGCCATAGCCGTCGATGTCGACGTCGAGCAGGCCGGTGGCGACCAGCTGGCGGAACACGCTGCGCCAGCGGCGTTCGTCGAGGTCGTTGCCGATGCCGAAGGTCGGCAACTGATCGTGTCCGTGCTGGCGGACCTTGTCGGTGTCGCGGCCGAGCAGCACGTCGACCAGATGGGCGACGCCGAATCGCTGCCCGGTACGGAACACGCAGGACATCGCCTTCTGCGCCGCGACGGTCGCATTCCAGTGTTGCGGCGGTTCCAGGCAGTTGTCGCAGTTGCCACAGGCCTGCGGGTAGTCCTCGCCAAAATACGACAGCAGCGTCTGCCGACGGCAGCGCAGGCTCTCGCAGTAGCCGAGCAGGGCATCGAGCTTGCGGCGTTCGACGCGCTTGCGTTCCGCACCGGCCTCGCTGCCGGCGATCATCTCGCGCAGCGTCACCACATCGGCCAGGCCGTAGCACAGCCAGGCCTCGCTGGCTTCGCCGTCGCGTCCGGCACGGCCGGTCTCCTGGTAATAGCCTTCCATCGATTTCGGCAGGTCCAGGTGGGCGACAAAGCGCACATCGGGCTTGTCGATGCCCATGCCGAAGGCGATCGTCGCGACCATCACGATGCCGTCCTCGCGCAGGAAGCGACGCTGGTGCTCGGCGCGTCGTGCCGCGTCCATGCCGGCGTGGTAGGGCAGCGCGGTCATGCCCTGTTCGCACAGCCACGCGGCCGTCTCGTCGACCTTGCGCCGCGACATCGCGTAGACGATGCCGGCCTGGCCTTCGCGTTCGCGCAGGAAAGCCAACAGCTGCTGGCGCGGGTTGTCCTTGACGGTGACGCGGTAGCGGATGTTCGGGCGGTCGAAGGAACTGACGAACTGCCGCGCCTCGCCCAGGGCCAACCGCTCGACGATCTCGCGTCGTGTCGGTGCATCCGCGGTGGCGGTCAGCGCGATGCGCGGCACGTCCGGCCAGCGCCGGTGCAGGATGTCGAGCTGGCGGTATTCGGGACGGAAGTCGTGGCCCCATTGCGACACGCAATGCGCTTCGTCGATGGCAAACAGCGCGATCCGCGCACGGTCAATCAGCGTCAGGAAGCGCTCGCCGAGCAGGCGTTCGGGGGCGACGTAGAGCAGGTCGAGATCACCGGCGACCAGCTGCTGCTCCACCTGCGCCGCCGTGTGTGCGTCCAGGCTGGAGTTGAGGAACGCCGCGCGCACGCCGAGCTGCGCCAGCGCGTCGACCTGGTCCTGCATCAGCGCGATCAGCGGCGACACGACGATGGCGGTGCCCGCACGCAGCAGCGCCGGCACCTGGTAGCACAGCGACTTGCCGCCGCCGGTCGGCATCAATACCAGCGCATCACCGCCGTCCGCCACCTGTTCGATGATCGCCTGCTGCGGGCCGCGAAAGGCGGAATAGCCGAACACGCGCCGCAATACTTCGATAGCCGTCTCGCTCATCCGGCAAGGCTAGCAAATCCGGCCGAGCCCGATGCGTGTTCGCAGTGTTCACAATCAGGCTGATGCGGAAAGCCTGTGGCAGACTGCATCGACACCCCTTCGAGGCGCGAATGAAACCGAACAGGCTGACCCACCTGCTTGTCCTTGCGGCGGTGCTGGCGGGCGTTGTTGTTGTCGTTCTCCTGCGCCAGGGCGGCCCGGCTGATCCCGACATCGCACCGCCCCCGGATATCGCGGCAGACGCGCGTTCGACGGATCGTGCGGAACGATCGGCGATGCCCGGTCCATTCCTTCCCACCGTGAACGCGTCAGCGCCCGCCCCCGCCGCGCCGGCCGGCCCTGGTCCTCTTCCGCCGGACAGAACGCCACTGGTCTCGATGCTGCCGCAACTGCTGGCGCGGCTCGATGCCGGCGATGTGCGCGCCGGCTGCCGCCTCTATCGCGAGCTGCGACGCTGCCACTCGGTACAGAGTATGCGTGAGCTCGCCGAAAACGCCATCGAACAGGCGGTACAGCCGGAGACCGCCGACGACCAGGTCGAACACGTTGCGCAGGTGGCGGCATTCGTCGATGCACGCACGGCGCTTGCTACGGAAACCTGCGCGGATGTCGACGCCAGGATGTACGGGCTGTACCACGACGCCGTGTTGCGCAGTGCGCGCCTCGGCGATACCCGGGCCATGGTCGAATACGCTGATTCCGCCGGCAGCCTGGATCTGGAGTTCGTGCGCGAGCCCGGGCGCCTCAATCAGTGGCGCACCCAGGCGGAAGGCCTGCTCTACGAAGCCCTGGAGCGGGGCGAACCTGCCGCCCTGTTCGTCCTGAGGCAAGCGCGCAGCAGCGACGACTCGCTGATCGCTGCGCTGCTCGACAACGATCCCGTCGAAGCCGCTGCGGTCTCGATGGTGATGGATCGTATCGGACCGGCCCCCGTTCCCTGGGCGGCGCCGTTGCTCCGCGGACTGGATGCGCAGGAGGTCGTCCGCGCAGAGGCCATGGCGGATCGCCTCCTCAGCAGTTCTTTCGCCGCCGTCGCGCATCAGCCGGCGAACCTGCTGCTCGACACCGGCGAGCCGGACATGGGCTATTGCGACCGTCTTTGAACCGGCGCGATGCCGGTCACGCCGGGCGCGATGCGCAGGTGCGCGGGCCAGGGACCGGCATCGAGGTGAACAGCAGGCGGTCGGTCGTGGTCCAGCCCGGACTCAGAACTCGAAGCCGTCCGCGAAGATCGTCTCCGGCGGCGGCAGGGGCGGAATGCCGAACGGGATGCCGACGATGGCGGGGCTGACATTGGAGCCCTGCAGCGACTGCACGGGTGCCACGTTGCCGCTGGCGTCGGCATCGAAAACCCAGACGCGGTTGCCCTCGACCTGATGGTTGGTGGCGGTGACCATCAGCCGGTCGCGGTACGGGTCGTATCCGATGCCGTAGAAGTAATGTCCCAGCGGAAGGTCGAGCGTGGTGAGCAGGCCTTCGATGGTGTGCAGGGGCGGCGTATCGCCGCTGGCGCTGTCCGCGAACACCGCGATGCGCCCCGGCGAGACCTCGTCGACAGCCGGCAGGCTGACAAGGACGAACAGGCGTCGCGACAGGCGGTCGTAGGCCATTCCAACGGCGCCAGCCAGCGCTGCACCGGTCAAGGTGCGTGTCGGCTCGACGTTGCCCTCGGCGCTGCGGGCGTGAAAGACGACCTGGCGGTGTCCAGTGACGGGATGGCTGTCCAGCACCGCGTATTCGTCGCTGTCCGGCAGGTAGGTCAGCGAGGACGGATTGTTGAGCTGGGTCAAGCCGGAAGGCGAACCCCCCCAGCTGATGGCACGCAGCCGGATTGCGTCGCCCTCGGAAACCAGCGGCCAGGTGCTGATGCAGCAGTTGCTGGTAATGACGCCCAGCTCGCCGTGCTCCGGTATGGGTGCATTGGCGCGCGTCTGGCCCATGATGGCCGGATTCAGGACGCGGATCGGCGCGACGTCGCCACTGGCAAAGGCGGGATAGACGCGAATGGCGCGACCGTTGAAATCGGAAATGTAGATGACCTGTTCCAGCGGCTCGAACACACCCCAGGCCGGCTCATCGAGCCCGGTCGACGGGCCGGAGATCTCGCGCTCGGCGGGGGCGGCGCCCTGGGCATCCGGACCGAACACGCGCAGCGGGTGGCCGGTTTCCGACGCGCCATAGCCGCCGATCACCATTTCGGCGTGGACGGAACCGGCCAGCGCCATCAACAGGAACAGGGCGGCGGACCTGCGGACTTGCGCGGCAGGAAGAGCGATGGAACGGGATCGGCGGCGGCGTGGAGCGGACATGGCGGTGCGACCTCGACAGGATTTCCTGTCAATACGCAAGCCGCCGAAGAATCCTGTAAGGGTGGATGCAGGACCACCGGCCCGGAGAGTGAAGTCCGGGCCCGGGTCGATGATCCCGGTCGTGATTGTCTGCATTGGCATGGCCGGCCCGGACGGAGTGGCGGCCACGACGGCGACCTGGCGGAGCGACAGCGACCACGACAGGACCGACGCGCGACGGCGGAATGTCGTCGCTGCCGGTTGTTCCCAGGCGCGGGAGCGAGCGGAGTGCCGTCCGTCTTCCGGCCCGCGTGCAGCCTGCCCTGGCCGAGTGCCGCGGGTGACGCCCGGTCGCGAGCCGGGTGCGGCCACGTGGCCCGGAGCGAACCCAGTCCGTGCGCGCCGCCGGGGTGGATCCGTCTCCTGCCCATGCCGATAAGATGTCGAGCTGTGGCGAATCACGTTGAAGTTCGGGCGCAGCGGCTGATGTCGTCGCGCCCTGCACAGGAGACACGACGATGAAGAGGCCTGGCCTGCTGTTTCGAACGATCCTGCTTGCCACGGCCGGTCTGGCCGCGACCGCTGGCCTTCCGCTGCTCGCCCAGTCCGATCAGGACGGCGCTGACCGCGTTGCCGGCGGCCAGGACTCGCCTGCCTTCTTCCGACCGCAGGGACAAGACGAGTCCGAAGGAACGATGCGGGTGGTCGAGATCGAAGCCGAACTGCTGGCAGGGCTCGAAGCCGGCGACGTCGGCGCCGGATGCCGGCTTACGGCCGCCCTCGCCGACTGTCACTGGTTGCAACGGGAGGTCGGCCTCGCCGCCATGGACGACTCCGCCATTGCCTCCACGACCGGTGAGGATCCGATCATGCAGGAAATTCGGGAATTTGAGTCGACTGCCGCGCGCATGACGGTGAACATCAGGAAGAAGGACATCAAGGCCTGCGAAGGCGTGGGCCCGGAGTCCTATGAGCGCTACCACGACGTCCTGCTGCAGACCGCGCATCTGGGCGACACCCTCGCCATGCTGCACTATGCGCGCACTGCCGGCTCACTGGACGACCGGGCAGACCGGTTTCCGGGCAGCGACCTGGCAGGTCATCCGGAACGACTCGGGCAATGGAAGATCGAGGCACCGGTGATGCTGTACTGGGCGCTGTCGCAGGGTGAACCGGCTGCCATCGAGGAATTGCTGGGCGCATTGACCTCCGCAGACACGATGCTCGGCAGACTGATTCCGGACAATATGGTGGAGGCGACGGCGATGCAGATGCTCGCTCGCAGGATCGGCTATACCGTCACGCGCCGGTGGATTCCCGATCTGTCGCCCGAAGACCGTGCACGTGCACAGGCCCGTGCCGACCAGGTGCACGCAGAGCATTTCGCGCATTACGTGCGGCAGCCGCTCATGGCCGCCGCGGCGGTCTGCCGCAGTGCCCCTCGACGAGCGTTCCTGCAATAGCCTGGGCCCGTGAACGGACTCAGCGACGACCACGCAGGTCGATGAAGGCCAGGAACTCGTTGCGGGTGCTGGGATCGTCGCGGAAGCTGCCGAGCATCTGGCTGGTGACCATCGAGACGCCCCGCTTGTGCACACCGCGTGTGGTCATGCATTCGTGCGCCGCTTCGATGACCACGCCAACGCCGCGCGGCTTGAGCACGTCCTCGATGCAATGCGCGATCTGCGCGGTGAGCTTCTCCTGCACCTGGAAGCGGCGCGCGAAGGCCTCGACGACGCGGGCGAGCTTGGAGATGCCGACGACCTTGTTGGTCGGCAGATAGCCGACGTGGGCACGGCCGATGATCGGCGCCATGTGATGTTCGCAATGCGACTCGAAGGCGATGTCGCGAAGGATGATCATCTCGTCGTAGCCTTCGACTTCCTCGAAGGTACGGCGCAGGAATCCCTCGGCGTCTTCGCTGTAGCCGCTGAACCAGTCGGCATACGCTTTCACCACCCGCTTGGGCGTGTCGAGCAGCCCTTCGCGCGCCGGGTCATCGCCGGCCCAGCGCAGCAGCGTGCGCACGGCGTCTTCGGCCTGTTCGCGGGTGACCGGCGGTTGGGACATGGGTTTACCTCGATGTGACGGCCTGCCGATGATACCGGCCGCCTCCGCGAAAAAGCGAAGGCGGGCCGGAGCCCGCCTTCGCCTCACGCCCGGAACAGTCCGGGTCGTGTCAGGGGATGGTGATCGCAGCACCCACGTTGTTGAACGCGATACTGTGGATCGTGAAAGGACGGCCGTTGGCACCCGTGGTCACATGGGCGTAGCCGTACTTGGTGATGCCGCCATGCAGGAAACGGAAGCCGAGGTAACCGTCGACATTGCCGGGGGAGTACCACGCCGAGGCGTTGCCCAGCGTCGTCGCGGCAAGGAACTGCGACGCCGGGCCGATGACCGCGCCCGATTGCAGTACCGCGTAGGCGCTGCCGTTCAAGGTCACGCCGCCCTCCGAGCCGTTGCTGTTGTTCGGCCAGAAGAACTGCACCGTCGTCGTCGATCCGTACACGTTCAAGTTGTAGGGAGCGGTGTCGCAGACGCAGGTCGAGCCATCGTCCCAACGGATCGAGCCACCGGTGAAATCGGGGGCCGGGACGAAACCGATGTCGTCGATGATGACGATATCCGGATCAACGGGGGCGCCGCAGCTGCCATCGTCGCCCTCTTCGAAGCCGCTGCAGAAGATGGCGTCGGGACGCGGCGGTTCGCCGGTGATCTCGACCTCGACGGCAGCGGAATTGTTGTTGCCGTCCGGATCCGGATTGGCGGCCGAAGCCTCCACCGCGATGGTCACCGGACCGGTCTCCGTCGCCACCACGTCGGTGACGATGGTGACCGAGGTCGTGCTGCCGTTGTTGAGGGGGCTGCCGTAGTTGCAGTTCACGAAGTCGCCGGAAGGCGAGCAGCTCCAGCCCGTTCCCGAAGCGCTGTCATAGGCCAGGCCGTCGGGCAGGGACACCGATACCGCGACGTTGCTGGCGGCGCCGGGCCCGTCGTTGTCGACGCTGGCCTGGATCGACAGTTGTTCGCCGATGTCGACCGGGTCCGGCGTGGCCGACAGTGTCACCGAGATGTCGGCGCTGTCCAGCGGCGTACCGCGATACCCATCGAAGACCTCAGGTGCCGTGCCGGCCGGATCGAGCCAGTTGCTCAGTCGCGTGGCATCGCTGCCACCGCCGGCCCAGCTCTGGTAGATGCGGCCATACCAGTCCTGGGTGTTGCTGGAACAGGACGCGTAGCCGCCGTGCAGCGTGCCGATGAGGTGACCCGATGGCGCGAACAGGGCCGAGCCGGAAGAGCCGCCTTCGGTGGTGCCGTGTTCCCAGTTGCCGATGCGGTAATGCGAGCCGGAGGCCGTCGCCGCGTCACTGAGATACGTGGTGACGGACAGCGAATCCTCATCCTTGGAGATGCGCTTTTCGTGTCCGGCCGGATGATGGATGCTCACCGCGCCGGTGACCTGCGGGTTGCCCGGCGTCGCCAGGTTGCGACGATCCCAGCCGACGAAGAACGGATCCTCGGCCGGTGGCACCGGCGCATTGAGTTCAACCAGGCTGGTGTCGTTGCTCGCATAGGTCATGCGCAGCGTGGCACCGTTCGAGAACGTTGCCGGGCGCGGCAGGGAGGAGCCGCTGGCGCCGCTACCCGGCGTGCGGCAGGTCGCCGACTGGTAGTTCCAGTACACACGCATGGTCTGTGCGACGTCGTTGGTGCTGACGCAGTGGTTGGCGGTGAGGAAATAGGGGACAGGGGTGCCCGAGGTGTTGCCGACCAGCGTGCCGGTGCAGACATAGTTGCCGTTCGGGCGCGTGAAGATGTACTGGCCGACGCCGTCGATCTGGTCGCCCCAGGTATCGCCGAGCGGGCAGGCGACGTCGATGTTGCAGGCGCCGGAGGTGATCGTGTCCGGATGGTCCTGCAGGCCGAACAGGCCGCGGTAGCCGTAGGTCACGCCGGCCAGGTGCAGATTGATCTGCGAACGCTGTGCGGCATCCGCCACCACTTCCAGGCGCAGGCGCTCGCCCGGGATCAGTGCGGTGTAGTACTGGCCATCGGCCAGCGCGTCGCTGCCGCGGATGGGACCCAGTACATAGCTGCGGTCGGCATTGGACAGGTACAGCTCGGCGCCTTCCGGGAGGTCGAAGCGGGAGAAATGCAGGTCCAGCGACACCGCCCCTTCGGAGGCGATATCGAGCGCCCACACATCGCGTTCACCGGCCGCGAGCCAGGTGCCGCGCCGGGCATCGCCGGCGCTCAGCAGGCTCAGGTCGACGCGCTGGACATCACCGATGCGCAAGGCCTGGCCGACGGCCTTGCTGTCCTCGGCCGCAAGGCTGCGGACATCGGACTTGGGAACGATCAGTTCGGTGACCGTGTGACTGGACTTGAGGACGGCACTGGGCAGCGCGGGACTGTCCGCCCATGAAACCGAAAACGCCGACATCAAGCCGGCGGCAAGGAGTGTACGTAACATCATTGCCGGTGAACCTCCATCGAAAACAGTGGGAGCCTGAACACATGGGCGCTGCGCGATCACGCGATGCGCAGGTCAAGCCGTCCGAGTGTATGGGCCGCATCACCGAGAAAACTGGACGCCGTGGTCTTGATGTCGGTGGTTTCCGGCCATTGCCGCTGGCCGGGCTTCCCGATTCACGGGCGCTCCGCGTGATCCGCTGACCTGCCCGCGTGACCAGGTCGGCTGAACGACGGTCGCCGCCACGGGGCCGACAGATGCAATCCGGGGCCGCCGGCGCTATCATTTCGCGCTCGCTTGATCTCTTCATCCGAAACAAGGGATATATCGCCGCCATGAGCAGCACCCTCTTCACCTCCGAATCGGTGTCCGAAGGTCATCCGGACAAGGTTGCCGACCAGATTTCCGATGCCGTGCTGGACGCCATCCTGGCGCAGGACCAGCGTGCGCGCGTGGCCTGCGAAACCATGGTGAAGACCGGTGTCGCCATCGTTGCCGGCGAAATCACCACCAGCGCCTGGATCGACCTGGAAGCGCTGACCCGCAAGGTCATCCTCGACATCGGCTATGACAGCTCCGACGTCGGCTTCGACGGCGCCACCTGCGGCGTGCTCAACCTGATCGGCAAGCAGTCGCCGGACATCAACCAGGGCGTCGACCGCAAGAAGCCGGAAGAGCAGGGCGCGGGCGACCAGGGCCTGATGTTCGGTTATGCCACCAACGAGACGGACAGCTTCATGCCGGCGGCGATCCACCTGTCGCATCGCCTGGTCGAGCAGCAGGCCAAGGTCCGCAAGAAGAAGAATTCGCCGCTGCCGTGGCTGCGTCCGGACGCCAAGTCGCAGGTCACCCTGCGTTACGAGGACGGCAAGGCCGTGGCCATCGACGCCGTGGTGCTGTCGACGCAGCATGATCCGGGCATCAGGCAGAAGGATCTGGTCGAGGCCGTGCGCGAGCACATCCTCAAGCCGGTGCTGCCCGCCAAGTGGCTGCACAAGGGCACCAAGTTCCACATCAACCCGACCGGCAAGTTCGTCATCGGTGGACCGGTGGGCGACTGCGGCCTGACCGG
>CAZYHP010000041.1:2472-22585 GCA_964647135.1 uncultured Rhodanobacteraceae bacterium | reverse complement strand
GCTACGCCAGGAAGGTGTACATCCTGCCCAAGAAGCTGGACGAGGAAGTGGCGCGGCTGCACCTGGAAAAGATCGGCGTGAAGCTGACGAAGCTGACGCAGGACCAGGCCGACTACCTCGGCGTGCCGGTCGAGGGTCCGTTCAAGCCCGAGCACTACCGCTACTGATCGGCACCGCCGCTGGCGCGGCGCTTGCAGCGACACCGGACGGGCGCCTCACGGCGCCCGTTCTTTCTTGTCGGCCCGGGTTCTCCGTGGCGCGGTCTTTCGAACCGCTGCCGCGCGCCCTGCCCGGGTTGCGCCGGATCTAGTCCTGCCGCAACGCGACGATGGGTTCGACGCGGAGCGCGCGACGTGCCGGCAGCGCGGCGGCGATGAGGGCGACCAGCGCCAGTACGGCGATCGCGCTCAGCCAGGCCGAAGGTTGCGCCGGGCCGATCTCGTAGAGCACGACGCGCAGTTCGCGCGCGAGCAGCCAGGCGAGCGGCAATCCGAGCAGCAGGCCGACCAGCGCCGGACGCAGCGACTGGCCCAGCACCAGCCTCAGCACATTGCCGTTGTTGGCGCCCATGGCACGTCGCAGCCCCAGTTCGCGGGTTCGCCGCAGCACCCTGTGCGCCAGCGTGCCGTAGACGCCGATGCCGGCCAGAAGCAGGCCCGACAGCGCGAACAGGACGGTAATGCGGCTGATCGCGCGCGGCATGGCAATGGCGGCGTCGACGCGGTCCTGCAGCGGGCGCAGGTCGGCCATGGCCAGCGCCGGATCGAGCTGGCGCACCGCCTGGCGCATGCCCGCCATCACCGACCCGGCGTCGGCTTCACTGCGCACCGACAGGTACAGGTTGCGGCGCGGCATCGCCTCCAGCGGGAAATAGGCAGTCGGCGTCTGCGCCTGGTCGACGCCGAAGAAGCGGACATCGTCGACCACGCCGACGATATCGAACCATCGCGTGCCGCCCTCCTCGTCGACGCCGATGCGTCGCCCCAGCGGGCTTCTGCCCTCGAAATGCTGGCGCACGAAGGCGGCGTTGACGATGACCGGCTGCGTGTTGCCACCCGCGTCGGCGGCGGTGAACGCGCGGCCTTCGCGCAGGCGCACGCCGAACGTGTCCAGGAAGTCCTGCGACACCCAGTTCATCCAGGTGTGCGCGCGGCCGTCGGCACGCGTGCTGGTCTGTCCTTCGATCCGCACCTGGGTGTCGCTGAAACTTTGGGACAGTGGAACGCTGGTCGAGAACGCCACGGCATCGACACCCGGAATCGCCTGCAAGGATTCACGCAGGCGCTGCTGGGCCACGCGCAGGTCGGCATCGTCCGGATAGACCATCGAGGGCAGCAGCAAACCGCCGGCGATGACGCCGTCGGGACGGAAACCCAGGTCCACCTGCTGCAGGCGCTGGTGACTGTTGAGCAGCAGGATGGATGCCACCGTCACCGCCAGCGCCAATGCGAAGTTGCCGGCGACCAGCGCATCCGGCAGCCGGTTGCCGGCGCGGGCACCGGTGCTGCGTGCACCGGTCTGTGTGTTGGCATCGGCCAGCGTGGCACGCCGTAGCGCCGACATCGCAGCACCTGCAATCCCCAGCGCGACCGCGGCCGACATGGCGATGGCGGCAACTGCGGCGCTTGCGCCCAGATGCAGGTTCCAGGCCTGCGCGAAACCCTGCGGAAACAGTGTCGTCAGCATCCGCAGACCCAGGGTCGCCAACAGCAGGCCGGCAAGGCCGCCGGCGAGGGCCAGCATCAGGGACTCGCCGAGCAACAGCCGCCATTGCCGCCAGGCACTGGCGCCGAGGATGCCGCGCAGCGCGAATTCGCCGCGACGACCGGCGCTGCGTGCGACGGCCAGGCTGGCCAGGTTGACGGTGGCGATCAGCAGGACCATCAGGGCCGCGGCCTGCAACACCAGCACCTGCGCCCGGACAGTGCGGCCCAGCGATGCCTGCAGCGGTTCGACGAACAGGCCCAGGCCGTCCTGCGTGTCGGGATGCTGCTGGCGCAGGCGGGCGGCGAGCAGATCCAGTTCCTGCTGCGCCTGGGCGATCCCCACGCCCGGGGCCAGTCGCGCGAACTGGCGCAAGGCGGCGTGGCCGCGATCGCCGATCCGCTCCTGCAGCACCCCGAAGACCTCGGCCTCGGGCAGCTCCGGGAAACGGAACCCTGCCGGCATGACGCCGACCACGGTGTAGCGCATGCGGTTGAATTCGACCACGCGACCGATGACCCCGGGGTCGCCGTTGAAGCGTCGCTGCCACAGGCCGTTGCCGATCAGGGCGACCATCGGTGCGTCGATCACGCCGTCCTCGGGCAGGAAGCCACGACCCAGCACCGGCTGCACGCCCAGCACCTGGAAGGCATTCCAGGTCGCTGCGCTGCCAGCCAGGCGCTCGGCTTCGATGCGCTCGTCGCTCAGCACCGGACTCCAGCCTCGCCAGGCGGCGATGCCGTCCAGGCTGCGCGCGTTGTCGCGCACGTCAAGATAATGATCGAAGCTCGTCCACTCGCGGCGCGGATCCTCGATGCCGATCCCGCCTTCGACGCCGGAAGCGTCCACCCACACCGCCACCAGCCGATCGGCCTGCGCGTAGGGCAGGGCGCGCAGGAACACCGCTTCGACCATGGCCCAGCTCGCCAGCGTGGCGGCGAAGGCGATGGCCAGCGTCAGCACGGTGGCGCCGGTGACCAGCGGGGCGCGCATCAGGCTGCGGGCGGCGGTGCGCAGGTCGTGCAGCACGGTGGCGATCATGGCAACTCCCGGACAGGAAAGGCGAGGCGATGGCAGTCCATGCGAGAAGCAATCCCGATGCCATGGCCCATGCCAGGAAACCCGGCGGCATTGCGCGGGCCGCGGGGTGCGCTTGTCCGGACGCGGACATCACGCCGTCCGGAAATGGGGAAATAAAGTCAAACCGGTCGTGCCGGCAAGCGGTCCCCGGTTGCGTGCACCGCAGGATTCAGGCGTCATTGGAAGGCGCGCGTCGCCAGACCCGACAGCGGTTGTTCGCCGGCATGGCCGCATCGGCCACCAGTACGAGCCCGGCGGCCCGGGCCAGCGCGTCCACCCATTCGCTGTCGCGGATACCCGAGTCGGGATCACGCGCCTTCAGCCAGGCATCGAAGTCGCGGTTGCTGTCGCTGCTGAAGGTCCCGCCCTGGTTGAAAGGCCCGTAGGCCACCAGCGTTCCACCCGGCACGCCGGCGAGCAGTCGGCCGCAGCCGGCAAAGAACGCCTGCACCGCCGTCCTGTCCATGATGTGCAGGGTGTTGGCCGTGAATACCGCGTCCGTCGTGATGGCCGGCCACGCAGCCATCACATCCAGCGCCAGCGCCGGCGGTGTGTTGGACAGGCCGGCGTCGTCCAGCCAGGCCTGGATGCCGGGAAGATTCTCGGCGCGGTCGCTGGCCTGCCAGACCAGCCAGGGCATGGCGGCGGCAAAATGCACCGCGTGCTGCCCGGTGCCGCTGCCGATTTCCAGCACGTGTTGCCGGCCGGCGAAGTGTTCGCGCAGCACGGCGAGGATGGGATCGCGATTGCGTTCGCACGCGGGCGAGTACGGCTTGCCGGGACTGTCCATGCCGTCATCGTCGCCGGCCACCCTGGTCGCGCGCAAACAGGCGCAGGTGCCGGGTTATGCTTGCCGATCCGCACGACCCCGCAGTGGTGATGCGCCGCTCCACTCTTTCGTCCATTGCCATGACCTGTCTTCGGGCCAGCCTGGCCGGCATGCTGCTGGTCGCGTCGGTGGTCCATGCGGAGCCGGATACACGCTGGGTCGAGCGGCAGTACGGGCCTGCCGATGGCCTGCCGGTCAGCAGCGCCAGTGCGGCGCGCATCGACGACGACGGCTTCCTCTGGGTGGCCACCCATGACGGCCTGGCACGCTTCGACGGCGAGATCTTCGACGTCCACGACTCGATGCGTTTCCCGGCGATGTCCGGCAATCGCGTGTTGAGCGTGCATGACGACAGGCGTGGCGGACTGTATGCGCTGACGGCGCACGGCGACTGGATGCGGGTGCGCTCGGGCCAGATCGATCGCATCGACCTCGGCGCGCCGCTGCCGGCCATCCATGTCGATCCGGCGAGCCTGTGCGTGACGACGCCGGCCGCCCTGCATTGCCCCGACGGCAGCGGCGCATTCCCCTTGCGCGTGCGGTTTCCGGACGGTGTGCTTGCCACGCAGGCGCTGCCCGGTCGCACCGGCGACACCTGGCTGCTCACTGTCAGCGGCGAAGTCTGGCGCCATCAGCAGGGGCACTGGCAATCCGTCTGGCCGCATCCGGCGGCGGTCCGGCCGATGCAGTCGCGCCCGGCACTGGTGACGTCCGATGGCAGTTTCTGGACCAGCGTCGAGGGCCCGCTGCTGCGTATCTCCGCTCAGGGTCAGGCAACGATATGGCGCGACGGCGATGTGCCGCGCCAGGTCCTTCAGTTGCGCGAGGATGCCGCCGGCCGGGTGTGGATCGGCGGCGACGACGCGCTGTTCCGCAGCGATGGCGGCCCGCCCGTGCGGATGTTTGCCGTCGCCGGTGAGGGTGAAGAAGGCGACCACCTGAGCTGGCAGGCGCCGGACGGCGCCCTTTGGCTACGTGCCGGAAAGGCACTGTGGCGCTTCGAAGACGATGAGGGTCCATTCGATCCTGCACAGCCGCCGGTCTGGACCGGGCACGGACTTCCCCAGGACCTGCTTTTCGCCGACGACGGCGCGGTCTGGGTGATGACCCTGCGCGGCGGCCTGTACCGCTTGGTGCGCGCACGCGTTGAACTGCTCGACGCCAGATCGCCGCTGGGGGGTGGCAATGTCTATGGCGTGACGCGCGACAGTGCGGGCACGATGTGGATGGGCACCTTGGGCGATGGCATCAAGGGCCTCGATCGGCAGGGGCGCGTCCACCAGCTCGGCAGCGACGACGGCCTGCCCGGCGTCAATCCCTGGCTGGTCGCCGCGGCGCCCGATGGCAGCCTGTATGCGGGCACCTACGCCCCCGGCCTCTGGCATCGGCCGCCTGGTGGCGGCCGTTTCACCGCCGTGCCCTTGCCCGACGGCCTGTTCGGTGAACAGGTGCTGGCCTTGCAGTTCGATGATGACAACACGATGTGGCTGGGCAGCACGGCCGGCGCATGGCGGCGCGATCACGATGGCTGGCGCCGGCAGTGGCCGGTCGATGGCAGTCGCCGTCGCGTCAACGCGCTGGCGAAATCGGCGGCCGGCGAGATCTGGTACGGCGGCGCGGCGGGCGTGTGGCGCGAAGCGGGCGGAGAAACGCACGCCGTTGCCCCGTCGCTGCTGACGAACACGTCGGTGCGCGATCTCTTCCGCGGTCGCGACGGCACGCTCTGGATCAGCACCGACGGGCGCGGCCTGGTCCGTGTGGCCGCGGACGATCCACTCGGCCTCGAGGCGGTCCGTCTCGGGCGAGCCCAGGGGCTGCCTTCCAACAGTCCGCACGCGGTCCGTGAAGACGGTGACGGTCACCTGTGGGTGAACAGCAACCAGGGCATCTTCCGCCTCGCGCGCGCGAACATCGCCGACCTCGTCGCCGGCCGCGTACGCCATCTGTCGCCGCTGGTGCTGGGTCTTTCCGATGGCTTGACCGAGTTGGAAGGCAATGGCGGTGTGCAGCCGTCCGCAGGATTCGACGAGCAGGGACGGCTCTGGTTTCCCTCGCAACGCGGCGTGGTGCGTTTCGATCCGCGCGCGATGCCGATCCGGGCGCGCGCACCCAAGGCGGTCATCGACGCACTGGAAAGCCAGGGTGAACGCCTGCCGTTGACGGCGACGAATGCGACGCTGCCCACAGGTATTCGCGCATTGACCGTCCGCTATGGTGCCGCCGACCTGCACGCCGGCGCGGCCTTGCGCTTCCGCTATCGCCTGACGCCGGTCGAGGAAGGCTGGACCGATGCGCTGGGCAGCCGCACCGCGACCTTTGCCGGTCTCGATCCGGGCGCGTACCGCTTCGAAGTGCTCGCCGGCAACAGCGATGGGGTCTGGGCCGACGAGGCGACGTCGCTGCACTTCACCGTGCCGCCACGCTGGTACGAGATGTCCGCCGTGCGTGGCGCCGCGCTGGCACTGGTGGTGCTGCTGGCGGCTGCTGCGGTGCGCCTGCGCGGCCATCGCCTGCGCCAGCGCGCCGACGAGCTCGACCGCCAGGTGCATGAACGCACTGGCGAGCTGCTCACCGAAAAAGGCCGCGTCGAAAGGGCGCTCGCCGATCTCTCGCAGGCGCACGGGCAGCTGGCGCAGACGCATGCGCAGATCGAAGACAGCAACCTGCGATTGGCGGAACAGGCGCAGCGCCTGGAAGCCCTCGATCGCTTCCGGACGCGCCTGCTTGCCGACGTCAGCCATGAGCTGCGTACGCCGGTGATGCTGGTATCGATGCCGCTGGAAGAACTGTCGCGCCATGGCCGCGGCCTGACCGACGGCCAGCGCGACGCGCTGGCGATGTCGATGCGCCAGCTCGATCGACTGGCCGGACTGGTCGAGCAGCTGGTCGGACTGGTCCAGGTGGAATCCGGACAGATGCCCTTGCGCGCCAGTCGCTTCGATCTCGTGCCGTTCCTCGAGGAGCTGGTGCGCGGCTATCGGCCGGTGGCGGACCAGGCGGGCGCCACTGTGGTCATCCGTTCCGCCGAGCCCTCCTGCGGCGTCCTGGCTGATCGCCAGCACCTCACCACGGTGTTCGGCAATCTGGTCGACAACGCCCTCAAACATGCGCCGCGCGGAAGCACCGTCGAGGTGCGCGTCAGCGCCGATGGCGAACAGGTGGCCGTCGAGGTCGCCGACCAGGGCACGGGATTCGACGAGGCCGTATCGCGCCGACTGTTCGAACGCTTCTTCCGTGCCGCCGGTCCGCCGCGGCAGGGCCGCGAAGGACTCGGAATCGGTCTGGCATTGGCGCGCGAACTGGTCGAGCTGCACGGGGGCCGCATCAGCGCCATCAGCATGCCCGGTGAAGGGGCGACCTTCCGGGTGGAATTGCCGCTCGGCAGTGCCCATGTCGCCCTCGACGAGTTGGCGCTGGATGGCGGCGGCGCGGCCCCGGCGACCACCGTGATGCCCGACCGCGGCGAAGGTCGCGTACTCCTGGTGGAAGATCATCCGGATCTGGCCGCCTATCTGGCCGACCGCCTCGGCGAGCACCTGCCGGTCACCTGCGTGGACAGCGCCGAAGCGGCGCTCGCCGCACTGGCCGTGGATGCCACCGTGAGGCTGGTGGTCAGCGATGTCGTGCTGCCTGGCCAGAGTGGCATCGAACTGTGCCGGCAGGTCACCTCGGCAGCGTCGCCGTTGCCGGTGATCCTCATCTCGGCCAAGGCCGGCGTCGACGCCCGCAAGGCGGGCATGGAAGCCGGTGCGCGCGCCTATCTGGCGAAACCCTTCGCGTTCGAGGCGCTGCTGGCCGACATCGCGGCGGCCTGGCCGGCCGTGGCGCGGCGCCTGGCCAGCGCGCCCACCGACCCGGCCGAGGTCGATCCGATGCTGGCGGTCGCCCTGTCGCGGCTGGAGGATCCGGCGTTCTCCGTGGCCGACTGGTCGGCGCGGGTCTTCCTCAGCGAGCGCCAGCTGCGCCGTCGCGTCAACGAACTGACCGGCCAGTCGCCGCAGACGTGGCTGCGCGAACAGCGACTGCTGCGGGTCCGCCACCTGCTCGCGCGCGGCGAGTGCCGGACGCTGGCGGAAGCCGGGGCACGCGCCGGCCTCGACAATCCGGCCTACCTCTACCGCAGCTACCGCGCCCGTTTCGGCGACCAGTAGGCGCGGCCATCACGACGGCCCGGCCGCTGCCGGCCGCGTTCGAGGCCGGACGATGTCCGTTCCGTGCATGCCGGTGTCCGGCCCGGGCATGGGCATCGCCTCGGCAGTCCGCCACGCTCGGTCCTGGCAACACAGGGACCCGCGCCGCCGGGTCGAACCCAACTGGAGGACCCTCATGAAACGCTCGCTCACATCCTCGGCGCTGGCTGCGTGCCTGCTGCTCGCCGCCGCTGCCGCCCGCGCCGATACCGAACCGCCATCCGCCCCGGCCGCCGCCGATCCGGTCTTCGCGAACGGCTTCGAACAGCGCCCCAACATCCTGCTGGTCATCCTCGACGACGTCGGCGTCGACCAGATTCCCTCCTTCGGCTACGGCGGTGCCAATCCACCGAGCATGCCCACGATCGACGCGATCGCCGACGGCGGACTGCGTTTCCGCAATACCTGGTCGATGCCGGAATGCTCGCCGGGTCGCTCCACCCTGCTGACCGGTCGCTATCCGATCCGCAGCAACGTCAACCAGGCCCTGGGCCCCCACGATCTGGCGAACTCGCAGGTCAATCCCCATGAAGTGACGGTGCCGCGCCTGCTCGACCACGCCGGCTACGTCAGCGGCAAATTCGGCAAGACCCACATCGGCGGGCCGGAGAACAACCAGGCCGGGCAGGGTGTGCTGGGCCAGCTCGGCTGGGACTATTTCCAAGGCTGGACCGAAGGCGTGCCGGCCTCCATCGACACCACCGCCGGCGGCATCGCCGACCGCGGTACCTACAGCTGCGGCTTCGTCCCCGATACCGCGCACGATCCCGAACATGGCGCCGACAGTGGCGCCTGCTACACGCACGACACCGCGGGCATCGCCTGCAGCGTGATCAGCGGCAACAGCCCGCAAGGCGATCCGCCCGGCCTGCAATGCCTGACCCGCGGCGGCATCCTCGTGCCGGACGCGACCTGCCAGACGCCGGCGCCGGCGAACCTCGCCTGGGACAACCTCAACGCCCACTACGTCTCCGCGCTGGTCATCAATGAAGGCACGGACGTCATCGAAGCCGGCACGCTCGATCCGCGCAGTCGCGGCTATCGCGCCTCGCTGGAAGTCGATGCCGCCTCGGCCTGGATCCGCGATCAGCAGAAGGCCGGCCATCCCTGGATGGCGACCGTCAGCTTCAGCAACGCGCATACGCCGATGCAGCATCCACCGGCAGCGCTGCTGCCTTCCGGTGCCTCGGCACAGCTGCTGGCCGACTGCACCTCGGCGCGACCGCTGAACATGCGTCGCCTCTACGACGCCATGATCGAAGCGACCGACACCGAGATCGGCCGCCTGATGCTGGAAACCGGCATGGCAACTCCGGACGGCAAGGGCGGCATCGTCTATGACCCGGCCGCCAGCAACACGGTGATCGTGGTGGTCGGCGACAACGGTTCGTTCTACTCGACCGTGAAGGTGCCGTTCGATCCGTCGCGGTCCAAGGGCACTGCCTACCAGACCGGCGTCTGGGTGCCGCTGATCGTCTCCGGGCCAATGGTCAACGGGCCGGGTCGCACGGTGGAACACATGGTCAACATGGTCGATATCTACCGGCTGTTCGGCGAAGTCGCCGGCCTCGACGTGCCGGCGCTGGTGCCGCGCGTGGTCGATGGCGCCGCCATGTATCCGTATCTGGTCGATCCGGCCCATCCCTCCATCCGCACCTTCAACTTCACCCGCGGCGGACTGAACCTGCAGGCCAACGGCGGCCGCAACGGACCCTGCGTCATCGGCACCCAGTGCTCGCACACGCCGATGACGAAGGCGATTTGCGAGGACAACAACGGCACCTGGTGGGGCGTCGGTGCGGACCCGGGCTCGGTGATCAAGGGCGACCTGGAGCAGTGCTGGCAGGTCAACCAGGTGATCTTCCACCAGGACCCGGCGGCCTATGCCACGAACAGGGTGACGATGGGTGCGACCGACTACCGCGCGATCCGCAACGACCACTTCAAGCTGGTGCGCAATGCGACCACGGACTACGACCCGTCCACGGATTCCGGCGTCGATGTCGTCACAGAGGAGCTGTACCTCGTCAACCAGGCCGTACCGGTGCCGTTGCTGGATCGCGAACAGCATGACCTGCTCGCCGACGGAAAGCTGACGCCGCTGCAGGCGATCAACTACGCGCAGCTGGTGCAGGCCCTCGAAGCGCTGCAGGACTCGGTGGTTCCGTGTCCGGGCGACGGCAACATCGACGGTCGCGTCGACCAGGCCGACATCGACAACTACCACGCCATCGTCGCCGACTGGAGCGGGTCGAGCGTCTACGACTTCGATCTCGACGGCATCACCGATGCCAGTGATCTTCAGATCATCCAGGACAACCTGGGAACGGTATGTTTCACGGTGTCGCCCTGATCCGGGCCACAGCCCGGACCGTGCTGCCGGCAGCGTTCGCGCTGCTGGTCGCCGCCTGCTCTGCGCCGGACACGGCGCAGGTGCAGGCGGTCGGCGAGGGCGGGGTGTCGCAGACATTCCTGCCCCTGCCGGGCAGCGTGGACCATGTCGGCGCGGCGGTCTGCGGTCAATGTCATCAACAGGCCTTGCAGGACTGGCAGGGCTCGCACCACGACCTCGCCATGCAACCGGCGACGCCACAATCGGTGCTCGGTGATTTCGAGGGCGCGACCTTCGACTATGCCGGCACCACCACCGAGTTCCGCCGCCGCGGGCGGCGCTATTTCGTCCATACCGACGGCCCCGGTGGCGAGCCGGCGGAATTCGAGATCCGCTACACCTTCGGGCACCGGCCCCTGCAGCAATACCTGATCGAACTGCCGGGCGGACGCCTGCAGGCCTTCGGCATCGCCTGGGACAGTCGCGACGCCGACGCCGGTGGCCAGCGCTGGTTCCACCTGTATCCCGACCAACAGTTGGCGGCCGGCCATCGCCTGCACTGGACCGGCGCCGACCAGAACTGGAATTTCATGTGTGCCGAATGCCACAGCACCGGCCTGCAAAAAAACTACGACGCCGCCAGCAACCAGTACGACACCTACTGGGCGGAGATCGATGTTGCCTGCGAGGCCTGCCACGGCCCCGGTCTCGCGCATGCGCAGTGGGCGGTGAACGGCGCCTCCGCCGAAACCGCCGACAAGGCGCTCACGGTGTCGTTTCACGAACGGGCGGGCGTGGCATGGACGCTGCTTGAAGGCAGCGCCTTCGCCGTGCGCAGCGAACCACCCACGACGCGCATCGAGATCGATGCCTGCGGCCGCTGCCACGGTCGCGCCAGCCGCCTGCTCGGCGACGCCATCCATGGCAAGGGCCTGCTCGCCAGCCATCGTCCGGCGCTGCTCGATCCCGACCAGTACTGGCCGGACGGGCAGATGCTCGGCGAGGTCTTCAACTGGGGCCCGTTCCTGCAAAGCCGCATGCACCGGGCCGGCGTCACCTGCTCGGACTGCCACCAGCCGCATTCGCTGGCGCTGCGGGCTGAAGGCAACGCGCTCTGCGCGCAGTGCCATGCCACGGAGCGTTTCGACCAGCCCGCGCACACGCACCATGCCGCCAACAGCGAAGGCAGCCGCTGCGTTGCCTGCCACATGCCGACGACCACCTTCATGGGCGTCGATGACCGCCACGACCATGCCTTCCGCATTCCGCGTCCGGACCTGTCGGCGTCGCTGGGCGGTGCGCCCGATGCCTGCACCGGCTGCCACGCCGGACAGTCACCGGATTGGGCGGCACAGGCGCTGCGTGAATGGTTTCCCGAAAGCCGCCATCGCGGCACGCATTTCGGCGAGGTTCTGCACGCCGCACATCGGGGCGAACCTGGCACCGGCAGCCGCCTCGCGCAGCTGATCGCCGACACCGGCCAGCCGGCCATCGTCCGCGCCAGTGCGCTGCGCGCCTTCGGTCCCTGGCTGGATGGCAACTCGTTCGTGACGGCGACGCCGCTGCTGGTCGAGTCCGATCCGCTGCTGCGACTGGCCGCCACCGGACTGCTGTCGCAGTTGCCAGCGCCCCAGCGTGCGGCGCATCTGTCACCGCTGCTGGACGATCCTGTGCTGGCAGTGCGACTGGAGGCGGCGACCGCCCTGGCCGGAGTGGCCGAAGCCTGGCTGTCGCCGGCGGCGCGCCGCCTGCTCGAGCTTGCCGTCGCCGAACTGAAGGACTCGCTGGCCTTCAATGCCGACCGCGCCGACACGGTGGTCAGCCTGGGCGACCTGCAGCGACGCCTGGGCAACCCGGCCGAAGCGGAGCGGTCTTACCTGCGCGCGCTCACGCTGGAGAACGACAGCCTGGTCGCGACGCTGCACCTGGCCGATCTGGCGCGCGAACAGGGCCGCGAAGCCGATGCCGACGACGTCCTGAGGCAGGCGCTGCGGATCCATTCCGGTGCCGCCGAACTGCATCATGCGCTGGGGCTGTCGCTGGTCCGACAGCGTCGTGGCGAAGAGGCGCTGCAGCGGTTGCAGCGCGCCGCCGAGCTGGCACCCGACCAGCCGCGATACGCCTACGTCCTGGCGGTCGCGCGCCACGATCTCGGCGATGCCACGGCCGCCCGCGAAGGTCTGCGCGAGGCGCTGCAGCGTCACCCCGGCAACGTCGACCTGCTGCACGTGCTGGCGATGTACGAGGTGGAGGCCGGTCATCGCAACGAAGCGCGGGCGCTGGTGCAACGGCTGCTGTCGCTCGAACCCGAACATCCTTCGGGCCGCGAACTGCTCAACTGGCTCGACCGGCGCTGACCGGACCTGCCGTTCCGCTGGCGCCGCTGTGCGTCAGGCGGATCGGGGCGTGCCGCCGGCGTCTTGATTTCGCACGCTGTTGCCGGTGCCGTCCGCGCGTCATGGTGCCGACGCGGACGCACCGACGCGGCAGCCGCCGACAGCGGGGACAAGGTGCAGCCGAGCTGTCGCTGCCGCAGCGCCCCTCGGCGGCACCGCAACCGGCGTCCTTGCGGTGACCACACATACCGTGATTCGCCGACCGCAACCGCTTGATTGGCATGGCTTGTGGCCGCCCTGAGGCCGGAATGTCCGCTGAGTGCATGCAGATGTCCGCTGCCGACATGGCCTCCAGGCGTCACCTCGTCGATCCTGCGCGCCACGCCGCAATCCGGTCGCCCGCGCCGCCGCGACCTCGCCCCAAGGACCGATCATGAGCCAGCCAAGACCCCTCAGTGCCACACGGAACCGGCGGCCCCTGCGGCCGGCGATGTGGATCGCGATCCTGGTGATGGTGCTGATGCACGGCCCGCTCGCCGCTGCCGTTTTCCAGGTGACCAGCGCCACGGACAGCGGGCCGGGCAGCCTGCGCGCCGCCATCGAGCTGGCGAACGCCACGGCCGGCAATCACGTCATCGAATTCGCCCCGTCCACCGACGGACAGCCCATCGTCCTGGCGTCGCCGCTGCCGCCGCTGCTGGGCAACGGGTCCACGCTGACCTTCCAGGGCAACGGCGCGGCGCAGACGATCATCGACGGCGGCGGACAGCACCGGCCGCTGTCGATGCAGTGGCAGGTACTGACCGTGCATCTGCGCGACCTGGCCATCCGCAACGGCTACACGGCCGATGGTGAAGGCGGCGCGATTCACATGATCGGCGGCACCCCGGCCAGCCTGGTCATTTCGGGCTGCGAATTCATCAACAACAAGTCGCGCTGGGACGGCGGTGCCATCCGCACCACGGGAATCGACCTCCGGATCAGCAACAGTGTCTTCGTGGGCAATGGTCCGGCGCTGCCGGGTTCGCCCGCGATGGGTGCCGCGATCGCCATGGGCGAAGGCAGCCTGCAACTCGGCAACAGCACGATCACCGGCAACCACGGCTACTCCACGGTTGTCCTTTACGGCGCCATACCGGCCCAACTCGCGAACGTGACCGTGGTGGGCAACTCAGCGGTCACGGCGGCCCTTTACCTGGGCGAGGGTGCAACGCTGGTGATGAGCAACAGCCTGATTGGCGGCAATACCGGCAACAACGACCTGCAGCACGACGGTGGCACGCTGGAGGTCGGCCAGTGGTTCAACAATGTCGTCTCGAAACCGGGCAACAGTGGCCTGCTCGACGGCGTCAACGGCAACCGCATCCACCCCGGCCCATTACTGACCAGTCCCCTGGGCGACCACGGCGGCCCGACGCGCACGATCGCGCTGCTGCCCGGCAGTCCGGCCCTGGATGCCGGTATCGTCATTGCCGCCGGCGGGCCCAATCTGGCGACGCCGGACCTTGACCAGCGCGGCCTGGCCCGCGTTGGCGCCGTCGATGTCGGCGCCTTCGAATCCAGGGGATTCACCCTGGCCGTGTCGCAGGGCGATGGACAGTCCACGGCGGTCGGCACCGCATTTACGCAGCAACTGGTCGTCGAAGTCGAAGCCCTGTTTCCGGACGAACCGGTCAGCGGCGGCGTGGTCACCTTCGAGGGGCCGTCGTCCGGGCCCGGCGCGCACATGGTGCCGCCGTCGCCGGACATCGACAGCGACGGCCTGGCAACGACGCTTGCCTATGCCAATGTGACCACCGGCGGACCCTACACCGTGAATGCCAGCGCCAACGGCGGCAACACGGTCGGCTTCCAGCTGACCAACCTCACCGAGGTCTGCGGCGCCTTCGCCTTCCCGTACACGCTGAGTGGCAGCGACAACGCCGCGCGCGTCGCGGAACTGCGCCAGGCCATCGTCTGCGCCAACGGCAACGGACTGGCCGACGAGATCGACCTGGACGGGCAGACGGTGTCCTTCACCGATGGTCCTTACACCTCGGGCGCGGGCATGAACGCCCTGCCCGTGGTGACCGCGGGTCTGGTGCTGCGCAACGGCAGCCTCCATGGCGACGGCTCGTCCAGCTTCCGCCTGTTGCAGATCGACGCCCAGGCCGAGACGCGACTGGAAGACCTGACCCTGCGTGGCGGCAACGTGAGTGGCGACGGCGGTGGGTTGTGGGTGGCTGGTCCCACGTGCGTGCTGCGCAATGTGGTGTTCCAGGACAACCATGCGTCGAACCGCGGCGGCGCGATCTTCAGCACGTCGCAGATGCTGGTCATCGGCGGCGCCCGCTTCAGCGGCAACCGCGCGCCGGACGGCGCCGTGATCTCGCATGACAACGCCGTGATTGCGATGAACACGCGTGTCGAAGGGCACGACGACGGCATCAGCCGGTCGCTGTTCCAGGGCAGCCAGCTCCTCGCCCTGGTCAATACGCTGATCGCCGGCAACGAGCTGGGTGCCGCGGACAGTCGCCTGTTCGACTACACCTACCGGCCGGAACTGCGCGGCGTCACCATCGCCGACAACCGCATGACCGGACTGATGGCGCACTCGCCGGACGCCGGCGCCACCGGCCACAACATCATCATCTGGGGCAACGAGTACGCCGGACTCGGCCACATGGGCGTGCAGTACGCCATCCTGCAGGATGCGCCCACGGGCATCGACCATGTCAGCGGATTGCCGCCGGGATTCGTGAATCCGCCGCACGATTACCGTCTCGCCGACGGCAGCCCCGCCATCGATGCCGGCAACCGCGGCTACACCTGGTACGACATGCTGGATCTGGACAACAACGGCGTGCTCGACGAAACCACCCCCGATCTGGACCTCAATCCACGCATGGTCGACGACGCCAATGTCGCCGACACCGGCGAAGGCCCGGCGCCCGAGATCGACCTGGGTGCCTACGAACGGCAGACCGATTCCGGTCCTCCGGGCATCACCGTCACCGGCAGCTCGGGCCTGGAGACCAGCGAAAGCGGTGGCACCGCGACTTTCAGCATCGTCCTCGAACGCTACCCGTCGGCACCGGTGAGCATCGCGCTGGCCAGCAGCGACACCGGCGAAGGCGTGGTGGCGCCGGCAACACTGGTGTTCACGCAGGCGGACTGGAATCGCCCGCATGTCGTCACGGTGATGGGCGTGCCGGACGGCGTGATCGATGGAGACCAGACCTTCGAGATCGTGTTCTCGCCTTCGACCAGCGCCGACCCGGCCTATGACGGCATCACGCTGGCCGGCGTCACCGTCACCAATGTCGACATCGACACGGTCGCGCCGCCGCTGACCCTGGGCGGCACCGTGATCGGCCTGTCCGGCAGCGGCCTGGTCCTCGACCTGAATCAGGGTGACGAGCTGCTGCCCGTCACGGCCGACGGTACTTTCGTCTTCACGACCCCGCTTTCGACCGGCGATGACTACGCCGTTTCCGTGCACACGCAGCCGTCGCTGCCGGCGCAGTCCTGCGTCGTCATCAACGGCAAGGGCACGCTGGCCGGTCTCCCGGTCGGCAATGTCGTGGTGAACTGCGGTGCGGCCGTGACCCATGCGATCGGCGGCAACGTCTCCGGCCTGGCGGCGACCGGGCTGACGCTCCAACTCAACGGTGGTCCGACGCGGGCAGTGACCGCGAACGGCACTTACGCCTTCGCCGAGCGCCTCGCCGACGGCGTCAGTTATGTCGTCAGCATCGCGCAGCAGCCAACGGGCCAGTGGTGCGTGTTGGCGAATGCCACCGGCACCGTGGCGGGCGGCGATGTCGACGACGTCGACGTCGCCTGCACGACCGCACAAGCGCAGCTGCACCTGCAGATCGACGACGGCCACGACTACACGCGCTACGGCCAGGTCCGCGACTACCTCGTGACGGTGTCGAACAGCGGCAATGCCGTCGCCACCGGCGTGCAGGTCATCAGTGGATTCAGCGCCGCCTTCGATGTCGCCCATGTCAACTGGTCCTGCCTGCCCGGCAGCGGCAGCCAGTGCAGCGGCGGCGTCAATGGCCAGGCCGACGTGCCGGTGGGCGGCAGCGTGACCTGGATCGTCAGCGCACCGGTCCTGGTCGGCAGCAATGAATCCCAGGCCACGGTCACCGTTACGGCCGGTGCGCTGGCTGTTACCGATACCAACACCCTGGTGATCCTGCGCGATGGCTTCAACGAGCCCTACGGGGACGGGGCCAGCGATGCCGGTCAAGCGCAAGCGCTGGCGGCGGACGGGATCGTGGTGCTGGACTGGCAGGCTGGCGAGGCCGACGGCTTCGACACGCTAGGCCGCTTTACCGCCGATGGCGCCACCGTCGCGGTGCAACGCCTGCACTGGCAGGACATCTGGCTGGTGCGCCTGCTCGCCACCGACGCACGGGGCCAGGAACGCAGCACGCCGTTTGCCGTCGTGGACGCCGGTGCCAGCCTCGGACTGGCACGCGTCGGCGACGCCCATGACACAGGGATCGAGTGGCTGCTGGAAGGGGCCACGCAGCCGCTCTCCCTGTCCCTTGACGACAACACCGAGGACACCGGCCGATGAATACCGAATCCACCCCGACCGGATTCCGGGCAACTTCCATGGCATCGCGCCGACATCGTCCCGTCATGCTGCCGGCCCTGTTCCTGGCGATCGCCAGCACCGCCCTGCAAGCCGGCGGCGACGTCTGCCGCGTCACGACGGACGGCGCCGCAGGCAACGACGGCGCCAGCTGGGCGCAGGCGAAGACCCTGCATGGTGCCCTGGCAACGCCGGACTGCAGCGAGCTGTGGATCAAGGCCGGCGTCTATACGCCGACCAGCGACGGTGATCGCGATGCACGGTTCAATGTCCGCGGCGGCACGGCCCTCTATGGCGGTTTCGGCGGCACGGAGACCCACCGCGACCAGCGCGACCCGGCGACGCACCGGACCGTGCTGTCCGGCGACATCGGCGGTGACGACATCGTCGACGAGCATGGCATCACCCTGGACGCGCAGGACATCGTGGGTCTCAACAGCCACAACGTGGTGTGGATCGAGACGGCGGGCGAGCTGCCTGTACGTTTCGACAGCCTGACCATCACCGCCGGATTGAACCACAGGAAGGCGCCGCCCTCGCTCGACGGGGCGAGCGGTCGTTGCACCGGAATGGATCCGGCCGCTTGTGCAGGTCCTCTGCTGCAACCGGAGGGCGAGGAGATCATCCTCGGCGGCGGAGGCATCCACTGCGGGGCCTGGTCGGCGCCCGAGGTCTGCGCCATCCAGCTGTACAGGGCCGTATTGCGAGGCAATGCCGCCAACCAGTCGGCTGCGATGGTCTGCCTCGGAAGCGATGGAGGTCATTGCCAGGTCGATATCGAAGCAAGCAGCTTCATCGGCAATGCCGCCGAGGGATGGGGCGGCGCGCTGGCGGTGGGAGCGAATACCGGCACGTCTTTCGCCACGCTGGACGTGCGTACATCGACGTGGGTGGACAATGCCGCCTACGGCGGGGGCGCGATCGTGTTCCTGCCCTCGCAGGTCGCCATCAACGATCGCGTCGATCTGCGCCAGTCCACGATCGTCGGAAATCGGGTGCAGGAGAACGCGGGTGCGTTGATGCTCCTGGGCGGGGCGCCGGTCGAGATCGACGGTCTGCTTGCCTGGGACAACGGTGAGCAGCCCTTCATTGTCTCGTACGGCACCGAGACGAACGTCAGGCGCAGCCTGCTGCAGGACGGCTGCCCGATGTACGCCTTCTGCGGATCGATGGTGCAGGGTAATCCGGATCTGCTCGCACTGCATGAGGCGGGTGCCACACCCTATATGCCGGTCCCGGCCCATAGCGCCGCCGTCGACGCCATCGACTGCGACGCAGCGACGGAAACCGACCAGCGCGGCGTGGCACGTCCGCAGGGCGAGCGCTGCGACGTCGGTGCCGTGGAACTGCGCCAGGCCAAGGTCGACGTCAACGTGACCGGCGGCGGTTCGGTGACCGCCGTGATCGTTCCGCCTCCGATGTCCGGCGCGATCATGCAATGTCGCCAGAGCACCGGCAGTTGCCTGGCGCACTATGAGCTGGAAACCTCATCGCCGCAGCTGCGCCTGCTGCTTGTCGCCGACGCCGGACAGTTGTTGGCATCGGTGACGGGTTGTGGGGGTCAGCGCGAAGGTCACGCCTGGGTGATCGATGCGCTGGCCGGCGACTGCACGGTGTCGGCGACCTTCGGCGTGCCGGCGCATCCGGTCGCTGGCACCGTCACCGGCCTGGTCGGGAGTGGTCTCACCTTGTCCCTCAACGGCGGTGCGCCACTGGACATCGGCGGCAACGGCCCCTTTGCGTTCAACGATGTTCTGCCCGCGGGCGCGAGCTATTCGGTTGCGGTCGTCACGCAACCCGCACAGCCGACGCAGAACTGCGTGGTCTTCAACGGCAGCGGCGTGATGGCCGGCAATGTCGACAACGTCGTCGTGCACTGCGGTGCGGCGAACAGCTACACGGTTGGCGGCACGCTGTCAGGCCTGTCCATGGCTGAAAGCGTCGGCGTGTCCCTCAACGGTGGGCAGACCCTGACGCTGGCCGCGAACGGCGCCTACGTGTTCCCGCAACTGTTCACCAGCGGCGAGGGCTACACCGCCACCGTGGCCCAGCAGCCCGACGGCCAGCACTGCACCTTCGACCATGACAGTGGCGTCGTCGGGAATGGGCCGGTCACCGACCTCGACATCACCTGCATCGTGGGCGGAACACAGCTGCAACTGACGCTCAGCGACAACGGCGACCACGCCGCCTATGGCCGCGCACGCAGCTACCAGGTCACGCTGACGAATGCCGGTCCGGCAACCGCCAGCGGCATCGCCGTCAGCGCCACCTTCGATCCGGCCTTCAACATCGAAGGCGTGCAGTGGGCCTGCGTCACCGGTGCGCCCGGTGCGAGCTGCGGCGTCTCCGGCGCCGGTGGCTTTGCCGACACGGCCACGCTGCCAGCGGGCGCCACCGCGGTCTGGATGCTGTCGGTGCCGGTGCGCTTCGACAGCCAGGCGGCAGCAGCGACGCTGGTCATCCGCGCCGATGGTGCGGCCGATGCCAGCGACACCAACACGCTGGTGCTGTTCCGCGATGGCCTCGACGTGCCCTACGGCGAGGCGGACGAAGACCTGCCCCTGCACTGACGGCCGAGGACCGGCAGGGCCGTTCCCTGCCGGTCGCCCGCCGCCTCCTTGCCGGCTGCGGGAAACGCCTGTCCTGGCGTCGGCCATGTCGACCGATATGTGGGTCACGATGCCTGTCGTCGGTAACAAGCAGGCGAACACTGCTCGCCACCGCGCACCCTGCCGACAAGTCCCTGATTCCAGCGGACAGGCGCTGCCCGACACGCCACGTGTCCGCTGAGTGCATGTCACTGTCCGGTCAGGACATGGGCAAGAGCCAGGCGAAGCAAGACACTTCCGCGAACCGCGGCGCGCCTTCGACCGCGACGGCCCAACACGCAAGGATCGCCATGTTCGCTCGCTCCGCTTCCCGCCCCGACTTGCCCGCCCCCCGGCGTCCTCGCCTCGGCGCCTTCTGGCTGGCTGTGTTCCTGGTCGCCTTTCAGCCTCCCGCCCAAGCCGAACAGCCCCGCAATGACGCAGGCGGCGACGGCAACGA